>JBDGSL010000040.1:0-4894 GCA_042217555.1 Candidatus Nanohalobium sp.
CCCGGGTCAAGGTGCTGATGCGGCCGGACCGGAACATAGTAGGTTTCCGCGACACTCTCAGCGGCCAAGTAGAGCTCAAGGTAAGCAACGAGGGCCTCAACAGCGACGACACGCTCGAGATAAGGCTGAAAGAGGTATCATAGAGAGTTCTTCTCTGTCCGGTCGACGAGGAAGATGGAGAGCTGGTAAAGGCCCATGACAGGAACAGTCAGCATCACCTGCGTCACGATATCCGGCGGCGTGGCGACCGCGGCGAGCAGGAGGACGGCGACCATGAAGTAGGACCGGTACTGTATCATCGACTCCCGGTCGATGAGACCAGCCTTTGCCAGTACAAGGGCGGCGATCGGCAGCTGGAACATGATGCCGGTGAACGCGGACAGCTTCAGTGCGAAGCCGAGCGTGTTCTGCAGGCCCCAGACCGCCTCCACGCCCGAGCCAGTGGTGACGGACTGGAAGAAATCGAGCGAAGACTTCACGATGACCTGGTACGCGAACACAGCTCCCGCGACGAACAGTATCACAGACATGGGAAGGTAGTTCCTCAGGACGCGGTACTCCTCCGGTTTCAGGCCCGGCTGCGCGAACTTGATACCGTGGTACATCAGGACGGGCAGCGACATCAGCACGCCGGCCAGCACCGACATCATAAGCCGTGTGTAAAGCACCTCGTACGCCACCAGCGCGTTCAGCTCCATCGTCAGGTCGTGCTGCAGCCAGGTCAGCATCTGCGGCGAGAAGTAGAACGCGACCGCTGTCAAGACCACGAGCACTATGAAAGAGTGCTTGAGACGCCACCTGAGCTCTGCTACGTGGTGCTCCAGTTGCTGCTCTTCCGGCATGTTTTCACTTCACTGCGGCTGGAGATAAAGCTTCCGGGAACCGGCAGGATACCGAAATACTTATGTCGCTTGGTCATATACGCAAATCATGACCCTGGCCACGGAAAAGGACATAGAGGATTTCTCCTCTGAGGTGAAGGAGCAACTGGGCAGCAACCTCGAAGAGCTGATACTTTTCGGTTCGTATGCGACAGATGAGTACGTTCCGGGGAGCGACATCGATATCGCGGTAATCGTCAGAGACACCGAGAAAGTTGATGAAGAGGTCCTATGGGACACAGTGGAGGATTACAGGATAGAGAGAGGTCTGCGTTTCTCGCCCAAGGTGTTCGAGAAGGAAGAGTTCAGGAGAAAGCTAGGAGAAGGTTACAGCTTCTACGAGGAAGTCGACGCGCAGGGTGTCAGACTTTGAACCAGGAGCAGGAGGAAAGGTTCGAGCTGGCGGAGGAAAGGCTCTCGGCCGCCAAGATTCTGCTTGAAAACGACAGCAACGTGGACTCGGTTTCACGCGTATACTACGCCATGTACCACGCCGCGAAAGCTCTGCTGAAGCAGAAAAATTCCGACCCTCAGACGCACTCGGGGATATCCTCAGAACTTGGCAAGCTTTTCCGAGAAGAACTCGGAAAGGAACTCACCCGTGAGTTTTCAAGGATACAGGAGAAAAGGGAGCGCGCCGACTACGGTGAGATGAAGCAGATAGCCAGGGAAGAAGTCCGGAAAGACCTGGAGACAGCAGAAACCTTTATCCGCAGAGCTAAAGAGATAATCGAGGACAGCAGCGACTGACCGGTAGATTTCCTTCCGCTTGAGGCATCAACTCAGTTCCCGTCGCCTTCCTCGGGAGCCATCTCCTCGGCGACCTCGTCAGCCTCCTTCATCGACTTCTTGAACTCCTTCTTCGACTCTCCGAGGCTGCGCGCCAGCTGCGGCAGCTTCTTCGGCCCGATTATGAGGGCCAGTATCGCCGCACCGATAAGCATCAGCTCAGTAGGACCAACAAGTGGCATAACTCCAATTTGTCGCAGAGGCTATTAAATGCTACCCGGTGCTGTCCAGAGAACCGGCTCACTCCCACAGCATTAAAAATAATACACAGCATGTATTTAACATGGCCACGAAGACGCTTTCGGTCGATGAAACCGCCTACGATAAGCTCAAGAACCTGAAAAGAAAGGGGGAAAGCTTCTCTGACCTCATCAAGAGGATAACCTCGGAGAAACCTCTCACTGAGATAGCAGGTATCTGGACTGACGACGAACTCAGGCAAAAAGTCGAAGAAACCCGGGAAAACACAGGAGAAGACCTGGACCGGACCGCCAAAGAACTGGCATGATACTTGACACCAGCTTCCTGCTGGACCTGCTGGAAGGAGACGAAGCCGCGGCCAGAAAAGCTGAAAAACTGGAGGAACGCCAGGAGCAGCTGAAGCTCTCCGCCGCTACCGTCTTCGAGCTCCACACCGGGATAGAGAGGTCAGCAAAACCGGAAGAGGAGAAGAAAAAGGTGAAAGAGGTCATAGATTCGAAACAGGTGCTGGAGGCAAGCCACGAAACCATGAAAAAGGCGGGAAAGCTGCACGGGAAGCTCATAAACGAGGGCAGTCGCGTGCAGGCCTTCGACACCGTAATAGCCGCCACATCCCTCATCCACGAGGAAGCACTCCTGACCCGGGACAGCGACTTCGAGGAAATAGAGGGAGTGGAAACCGAAGGATACTGACAGACTAGCCGCTTATCGACACTACCTGTAACCCAGGTTTTCAAGCCTCTCCCGCACCTCGTCCTCCACCTCCGCACCTTGTTGAAAGTCAGTGCTCTCCAGGTCCTTAGACTCCGCGTCGAAAAGATCAAGGAACCAGCGGTAAAGCTCGCCCGTGTAGACCGGCGGTTCGATACCTCTCCCTCACGAAATTTTTACTCTCCGACTCTCTAAGATTACCATATGACTTCATCAGAATCCTTAACACAGTCTTTGCAGATTCGGCGTCGAGTTGTTCCCGTCGCAGAGAACCCAGCCACTCTGAATATTCGAAATCGAACCATACCAGATAGAAATCGCCCCGCTCGGCGCACCGAAAGGCGGCTCCTGGGTATCGACGCTGTCCGCATCAAGACCGCTGCCATCACCCTGCTGGATCTGGGAGGCCGGGATCTGGCCAGCGCTGGTGTCCCAGACCGTGGTGCCGCCGTCGACTATATCCTTGCCGGAGATATCGTTTCCTTCCTTCAAAACTTCGGAGAGGTTCTGCTTCTTGTCGGTGCTTCCGCCGCCACCCCAGGAGACCCATGAAGCGGCGGGCGACGCCAGCGCCAGTCCTCCAGCGCCAAGACCTACCATCTTCATGAAGGAGCGGCTGTCGACCTTCTCGGAGATACCGGTCTCCAGCTCTTCTTTCTCCTCTTCCAGCTCCTCGATGCGCTCCTGCTGCTCCTCTATCCTGTCCTCAAGCTCCTCGAACCTGTCAAGAACCTCCTCTTCAGAATCAGGCATCTAGTGGAAAATGCCTAACTCCCGAATAAAAACTTAACTCGGAGAAATATTCAAAACAATTCCCAAAACTCCGCCTTTCCAGCGAGACTGAGTGGCAGCTTCTTCGGCCCGATAACAAGGGCCAGAATTACGGCAATAATTGAATAACGATTCAGAAGAACTAACTCATCCGCACTCAGCGGCCAATACTACCCAATTCTTGAGACTTGATAAAACAACAAAAAGCAACTAGTGTTACTAAAAGCACCAGTAAAAACTCAATCTGCATCTAAATATTCTGATTCTTGCCTATCTTTATTGTGCCGCTAACCGGTCCCGTGGTTTTCGTCATCACTTGTACACTGCTATTGAAATAAGCAGTTGCGTAATCGAAAGCTACCTGGTTACTTGTGCTAGCGTGTACTTTCCAAGTTATCGTTGCGCTTGTGAGGGAAGGGACATTATTATCAGTTACTTTCCCCATAGTGCCGTCAGAAGGTATGCTGCCGCTGCCAACGAGATTACCATTATAATAGAAATATCCTCTGGCCGGTCCATAAAATGTTATGCCGATGTTGCCGCCGATATAACCACTCATACTCTTGATTAATCTCGTAGTTGTGACAGTTCCCGAAGTACCGCTAGTGGAAGGACCGATATAACTGAAATCTTCCGTGAACTGCGAGGTTGTGGTGGTAGTAGTGTTGGGTACTGATGCTGGTTCGATTTTGAATGTTTCAGCAGGGCTGGAAGTAGCTATACTTCCATTCGCAGTAAGGGAGATAAGACTGTCAAAAGTGGACGTGCCCACCAAGCTTCCATTTCTGTACCATAAGCCTTTACCACCACCGCTATTTACCGAAAACCTTGCTCTATCGAAAATAACACCGGAGAGATTAGTTGTGAAAGTATAGGTGTTACTTGTTGAAATCACCTTCGAAGCGACATCAGTAAAGGCAACTTGACCGTTCGCATCTCTCTTCACTTTGGCTCTTTCTAAACTACTGGCTTCCTTCCCGTCAACTGTATCCGCGTCCAGCCCGGAGCTCTGAACCACGCCCGAAGGCACCTGGGCGGCGCTCGCATCCCAGACGGTGGTGCCGCCGTCCACGATATCGTGGCCGTTGATGTCGTTCCCGTTCGAGAGCACCTCGGACAGCGTGGAGCTGCCGCCTCCGCTGGAGGATGCGAGCGGTATGAAGCTGGCTGCAGGTGAGGCGAGCGCGAGCCCTCCTGCACCAACTCCGAGCATCTTCATGAAGTCACGGCGGTCTATCGGGCTATCGGATTCGTCCTCGGGCCCGGATAGTTCCTGGAGTTTCTCCTCTATCTTCTGCGATATGTAGTCGTCGCCAGAGTCTTCTCCCGAGAGCTTTTCCTGCAGCTTCTCCTCGACTTTCCGGTCGACTATCTCCTCGACATTTTCCTCGGAGTCCTCTGACATCTGACTAACGGTAAGTTGTAGCCGGTCGCTTAAGAAGTTCCCGGTAACTCAGTAATCGCTCCAGTTTATCACGTTGAGGTTTTCTATCCGTTCGAAGTCCTTGATGTTCGATGTCAGCACTGCGAGGTCGCGGTTG
>JBDGSL010000041.1:0-3744 GCA_042217555.1 Candidatus Nanohalobium sp.
GACTTAGGATCCTGTCCCGTAGGGGTTCGCAAGTTCGAATCTTGTCCCCCGCAAGCCGATTTTAGTACGAATCATCCGGTTCGCTGGGTTAAAGTAGGTCAAAGGCAGTAGAAACCGTATGGTCTCGGATAAAGTCCGAAACCTGAGGTGAACACAAAAATGGCCAAAGACCTACACAACTACGAAAAACGTCTAAAAACCACGTTCAAGAACATTCTAGACTCAGACAAGGTTTCTGACAAAAACAAGCAACTTGTTGAAGATTTTAACAAGTGGCTTGAACTCCGAGAAATAAGCTATTCTCGACAATACCGGTATCTTGCTTCTCTCAAGAAAATAGTCGAGTACAACGATTTTAGACTAGATAATCTGCAAGAAGATGAGGAAAGCAAGGAGAAAATAGTCTCAATAATCCGGCAGATTCAGAACTCTGAGTACTATGCCAAAGAATACAGTAAAAAGACGAAAGCGGAGTACAAGAGTGCAATAAAACGGCTTTTAGAGTTCCATGATCTGCCTTCAGATCCAGAGCAGACTAAACTTCTTCCGAAAGGTTTCACAGCCTATGTATCCGAGAAAGAAAGAGATCACACTGATCCAAAAGACCTGCCTACACCAAGAGATGTAGAAAAACTAGCTAGAAAACTTGAAGGAATATGTACAGGCGTTAACAGCATCAGAACTCCTGCAATCCTCATGACAATGTGGGACACAGGTTCAAGGGTTGGAGAATGTCTTTCAATCAAGATTGAAGGCATGAAAGTCAATGGTAGATCAGTTAATCTTCAAGTGCCTGGAAATAAGGACAGTCCGGACAGAAATGTGCCTTGTGCAGTTGCCGCTCCAATTCTTAAGAACTGGCTAGAGAACGGACACCCTGACCCCAACAATCCCGATGCATATCTGTTCTGCAAGTTGGATGAACCGGAAGAGCATGCCAATTACAGGTATTTCCTTGATAAGATGAAGAAAGCAGGAGAGAAAGCAGATATAGACTGTAAATTGAAGGGAGAAGTGAATCACGTTTTCAGAAAAGGCCGTATAAGTTACCTTAAGAAAGCGGACCTGATGAATGAGACGATGATCGACAAGCGTGTTGGCCACGTTGCAGGAAGTGATGAAACTAGGACTTACACCCGAATTGGCGATGATGAGGCTGGACAAGCCTATCTATCAGGTTATGATATAGAGAATGAGGGAGAAGATACCTTCGAGCCTGATGTTAATCCTCTAGACTGTTCTAACTGTAAAACTGTAAATAGTGGGCATAGGAGAAGCTGTCGATCATGTGGGGAAGTGCTTGATGAAGAGAATTACGTGGATGGTGTTGAAGTAGAGTCGACAGTTACTCAAGATGTTAAGGACAAGGCAGGTAAGCTTAGAGAAAGGATTATTGAAAATGAGACTCCTATCAGTGACGAAAGGATTGATGAGGAGGCGAAGAGAATAGTGGCTGAGGAACAGGGTATGGAACCTGAAGAGATAGAGTGGTAGATTCCTCCCTCAATCTTCTATTTTTCTTATTGTTATAGCAATTATACTATATTATTCTCTACCATTGTGGAGATCTAAATTACCATAAGGAGTTATAAAACAGGCTCTGTTAATTAAAACCTGTTTAAACTATTTTTAGTAGCTTTACAGGTTATCTAATTGGTTTTAGGGGCAAAGAGGTTTTAACTAAGCCTTTCTATATTGATGGTGGGGGAGGGGTCCCTCGGAGGTGAATGAAAGAATGGCAGAAGAAAATGTGAACGTGGAAGAGCTGAAACCTCAGGAGAAGTCAATGGTTAGAATGTGTGAAGAAGTAGCTGATATGGAACCTGAGGAAGCTATGGAAGATCCACTTTCATGCAAGGCAGAAATAAGTAGAGAGTACCAGAAAGCATGGGAGTAGATCAAATTTTTCACTTCTCTTTCTATCCGGAATCTAGCTTTTCAGGCTTTGATGACTTCACAAAAAAGTTAGTTAGTACTGCTAAACACTTATTTGGAGTCGTTTTTACCAATCAAAGAATTAATAAGAGTCATTATAGTTAAACAATATCCGTGAGGGTCCTAACCAACAACACAGGCAGAGGACAACTGAAAGTCCTCTCAGTTCTAGCAGAAAAAGAAGGAGAACTAAAGCATAAAGAGATAGTGGAACGCTCTTCCCTAACCAAGGGGGCAGTAACAAACAACATACAGAAATTAAAGGAGAAAAACCTAGTCCTAGAAGAATCAAATAAACTAAACGAGACAAGATTAGTCGAACTGTACAGAGAACACCTAGAAACATTTCTAATCCGGGAATCATCAGAACCGGAACAGCTTAACGAACTAAGGACCTACGTGAAGAAACAAATACCAGAACTAATCGACAAGCCAGAAATAAAACAAACACTTCTCTCAGTACTAGAAAATTCGAGAAAAAGAACAGATCTAGAATCACTTAACTCAGTCTTCAAAGAGACAAACAGGATATTCAGAGAAGAAACAGAAGATAAACAAGTTAAAATGCTGGGACTTGTAACAGACAAGTCAAATACAATAAAAAAGAATCCTAAAGTTGCTAAAGAAGCAGAAAAAGTACTAAACGAGGTAACAAACAAATGAACGCCGTCACAGAAGAAGAACTACGAGACCACCTGTTCAAATGTGCAGACATCATCAGGGACAGAGTGGATCCAACAGACTACAAAACCTATATCTTACCAGTCGTCTTCTACAAAGCCATAGACGACACATACCAAGACCGATATGAACAAGCATTAGAGGAAACAGGAGACGAAGAACTAGCGAGAGACGAAGCCTTCCACGACTTCCAAATACCTGAAGACTACAGATACGAGAAAGCACTCGAACAAACCGAAAACGTAGACCAGTTCTTGAACGAGGCATTCGATGCACTAGAGGCTGAAAACCCTGAAAAACTAGAGAACATCTTCCGAGTCAACTTCGTAAACGCAGACGGGATCGACCATGACACACTCCACAGAATGCTGGAGCACCTAGACACCAAAAACATGTCGCTTGAACGTGTAAAACCAGATATTCTCGGAGAAGCCTACATGGACCTCGTCCGTGACTTCGCAGAGTCAGAGGGAAAAGACGGCGGACAGTTCTTCACACCACAGGAAATGGTGCAGTTAATGGCAGACGTACTTAACCCGCAAAACAGCGGAGGAACCATTAAGGTGTATGACCCCACAGTAGGGTCGGCAGGAATGCTTGTAGAAATGGCCGAACACTACAGAGAAATCGGCGACCCAAAAAAGGATTTACTCCTCAAAGGCCAGGAAATCAACCCGGGGATTGCACCGATCGCACGAATGAACCTATTCCTCCATGACTTGGACGGAGAGATCACAAGGGAAGACTCACTAGCCAACCCGCAGTTTACAGAAGATGGTGAACTGGAAAAGTTTGACTACGTACTGGCTAATCCTCCGTTCTCCGCTGACTGGCAGAAAGACGCATGCCAAGACGACAAATACAACCGGTTCGAATGGGGAATGGCAAGAGCAGACAGGGCCGACTACGCGTTCATCCAGCACATGATCGCATCACTGAATGAAAACGGGAAGATGGCCTGCGTCATACCACACGGAGTACTGTTCAGAAAACACGAATCCAAGTTCAGAGAACCGATGCTCAAACCGGAAAACGATCTAGTGGAGGCAGTCATAGGCCTGCCGGAAAACCTTTTCCAGAACAACTCCATCCCCTCAGCGATTCTTGTTGTAAACAAGGACAAACCGG
>JBDGSL010000042.1:0-28654 GCA_042217555.1 Candidatus Nanohalobium sp.
TTGACCTTGGTACGGATGGAGACATTGATTCCGTGAAGGTCACGTACAGTGAAGATGTAACGAACGTAGGAACTGACGAACTGAACATCAGCGGATCGAATTCAACTGACGCGAAGGAGACAAGTCCGGGAGTAGTAAGGTACAACCTATCAAGTGATGTATCCGGTACTTCTGCTACTCCAACAGTAGAGTTCACAGAGAGCAATATCCAGGATGCGCAGGGAGGTTACGATCTTGCCTCCACGACTATTTCGGACGCCACTGACTCTGCAGCTCCGGTACTGCTTCACGCAGAGATCGACAGCAGCGCTTCAAGTAGCTCAGTTACGAATGTCAGTCTCAAGTTCTCCGAGAAAATCAGTTCAGGAACTGGAGATCTGACAACAGATCAGTCATCAACTGCACTAAATGTTGGATCCACTCCGAGCTCATCAACTGTAACGGCAACAGTCCAGGATGGATCGAACAATAACAAGGTTCTCCAGACTGGCGACAATCCGATGATTACGGATGCCTCAGTCTTGGGAGATGGAAGCAGTAATTCTGCAGTTCTTGAGAACAGGAACAATGTAGAGATTGACACGTTCAGAAGAACTCTCGGCAGCGGTTGGAACTTTGTTTCCTTCCCGATTGCTGATACGACGACTCCAAAGATCTCAAACGTCATTGATACCTCCAACGTGAACGCAATCTGGAAGTACGATGACGGTCAGTGGATGAGTTACAAGCCAGGCAGGTCTGACAGCAAAAACGACTTCACGGAGTTTGAGGGAGGAGTCGGTTACCAGATCGATGCGTCCAGTCAGTTCACGATTGCTCCGAACGTGAACAACGTGAAGACTACACAAGGCTTCGCCCAGGTACAGCTTGAGGAAGGCTACAACCTGGTTGGCCAGTTTGAGGAGTTCAACCAAAACGCAGACGCAAACGGAGCGTTCGCAAGTATAGGAAGCAGCCTTGGAAGCGTCTACAAGCAGCAGACAGGCTTCCAGGTGACTGACATTACCGGAACAACTGACGGAGCTAAGACAGGCAACGCTTACTGGGTGCAGACTGTTGGAGATCTTTCCGACGGCACTGTAGCCTACACGGCTAACTAGAGGTGAAGAGTGATGAATAGAAAGCTCAAAGCCTCTATCCTTTCCCTCTTATTTTTGTCAGCTATGGCGTCAGCTGCAGCTGCTCCTCAGCCTCCTCACGAGGTCTACGGTACGGTCACGGATAACGGCGTACAGGCTCAGGGAGTTACTGTCGAGGCTGTCAGCAGTGGGAACGTGATTGTTTCCGACACGACTGATTCGAACGGTTACTACGAGTTGAAGGTTCCTTCCAACTACAGTTCTTTCGATCTGGTTGTCTCAGGTACGACCGAGAACCAGAGTATATCAGTCCAGAGCGGGAGGATTCAGGAGATAGATGTCTCCGGTGATTACATAAGTGATAACGGAGGGAACGGTTTGTCGGTGAGTGTTCCGGATGAGGCTGTGGAGGAGGGTTCAAGTGTTCAGGTTTCTCCAACAGTCAGTGATGCGGGCAGTAGTCCTTCTTACAGCTGGAGTATCGTCGGTGATAATCACGGTGCGACCCTAACCGGCGAGAATCAGAGGACTGTTACTTTCCAGGCTCCGGATGATGTCAGCGGCGACGTTGATGTCTCGTTGAAGTTGACGGTTACGAAGTCCGGTGGTTCCTCGAAGTCGGCTACAGGTACTGTTACAGTCCTGAATACCACTGAGCAGCAGCCCGGTGGAGGTGCTGGTACAGGTGAGGGAACTGGCCAGGGTCAGCAGGGCCAGGCTCCAGAGCCGAAGCAGGTACAGGCTCAGACACAGAATGGGAAGTCGATAGCACAGATTCAGGGTGTTAAGGCGAATCAGCAGGTTCAGGTGACGATTCCTGAAACGCCAAGTCAGGATGGAGCAAACCCTGTTGAACAGGTAAGCCTCTCATCCTCCACAGATGCAGAAAGCGTTTCCGTAACAGTAGACGATCTTGGAACTGATAGACCTGAAACAGTCTCGGAAGATGCTGGTGCAGAGGTCTACAGCTACCAGCAGATCAGTGTTGAAGGAGTTGAAGACAGGAACATTCAGGAATCAACTATCAACTTCAGAGTTCAGAAAAGCTTCCTTGATGAGAAAGGTAGAAGCCCTGAGGATGTAGTGATGAAACGCTATCACAACAGTGAGTGGCAGAGCCTGGACACAAGAGTCAGTGAGGAACTTGACAACGCCTACAGATTCAAGGCAAGTTCGACAGGTTTCTCCTACTACGCAATCGCACTTCAGGAACAGCAGAACCAGACACAGGGAGAGCCAAACATCCAGACCACTTCACTGAGTGTTCAGCCTTCAGAGGGAACTCCTCCGTTCGATGTAACAATCGATGTAACAGTCAAGAACTCCGGAAACGCTGAAGGAAGCAAAGCGGTCAAGGTCAAGCTCGGAGACGAAGTCATCAGATCCGAGACCGTCAGCCTTGAAGCCGGAGAGGAAAGAACTCTCAGCTACAACTACACGGTAGAACAGTCTGGAAGCCTATCCTTCTCGGCAGGCAACCAGTCAACAACGGTCGAAGCCTCTCAGAAAGGAACATCGGTGCTTCCTGTAGCAGTCGCACTACTGATAGCAGCAATCTTAGCCGTGGTTGGCTACACTCAGAGAGAAGTTATTCAAAGCAAGATTGAAGAACTCAGAGAGTAAAAAACTCTCAAACACATTTCCTTCCCTTCTTTATTCTATTTCCCCGGTGAACCAAAAAATGGAGCTTTCAGATGAAGAAAAAGAAACCGTAGAAAGTATAGCTGAGAACAATAGAGAAGCTCCTGATCAGAAATTAGTTGTTCGGCTGCGAAAGTTTTTGGATGGTTTAAGGTAGTCCGAATGTATCAGAATTTTTTACTATTATTAATGGGTTTCTGTAAGTTCACTGTATGGGTTTCAGTCTTCTCTGGAGTGATGAGGATATTGAGGATGCTTCGGATGATTTCAGTTATCAGATTGCCAGAGACCTTGAGAATGCTTTAGAAAGCAAGGAGAGCGAGGTTAAGTGGAGTAAGAATATGGCTCAGCTTTCCAGAAGATTCCAGGATATGTTTAACCTTGATGATTTAACTGTGGCGGAGATCCGTTTCTCGTCTATGAGTGCAGAGTATCGGGCTTTGTGCGTAGTTATCCCTGATGAACAGGCTATAGTGTATTACGATCTTGTGCCGAAGAAAGGCAGTTACCAGGAACGAAGACTTGAAATTATGAGAGAAAATAGCGAAAATATCGAAGAAGCTATTCGGAAGAATATTCTTTGAGCTTATCCTTGAACCTTTCAAAAGCCCTGTCCGCTCTCTCCTCAAGTTCCTCGTCAGAAAGATTATTCAGCTTCTCTACAGGATCATCTTTCTCAACAGTCTCCGGCATACATCTACAGTGAATGTTCACACTTAATATCTTTATGGTTGAGAACAAGATCTTTCGAGATTAGAATAGCCTATTGTAATTTTAGTAGGGTTAAATGCACACTGCAGTGGGTAAAAAGTAGGGTTAAATCAAAAATCGTAAATTGCGTTCAGTTGAGAGAACGCAAATCGGGGTTTGCGTGTTATGAGTTGAACGAGAAGTACTGTAGAAGCAACTTCAAAAAAATCTACAGGATATTTATTCGAGTTTTTTGAGTACTTCTTTGTCTTCTTCGGCTATTTCCCGTAGTTCTTCACGCCGTTCTATGTCTTCCTTCACTTCCTCGACTTTCTGTTTTAGTTCTTTGTTCATTCGAACTCACCTGTTTTGATCCAAGTAGCTACTTGGTCTATATCTTTAAATTTGGCTCGAAGATTCTGGTAAAATCTTCTGCGAGAAAATCTGTAGAGATTTTCGATTCCCATTTTAAGTCTTCTTCTATACTTTCGAAGTCCTTTATCTCTGTTACGAGCATCTTCTCATCGTTCTTTCTCAGTGCTTGTTTGGCTACTATCCACATCGTTCTGTGATTGCCATCGTTGAATGGGTGTTTGTTGATTCCCTCGACTAAGACTGCAGCAGCGATCTTGAACGGGTCTTCATATTCCTCCGTAGCTTCGACTATGTCCAAAATGTTTTGGATACCTTTGTCGGTAGAACCTTTCAGCCCACCAGTTCTTACTTCGCTTATCTGACCTGCTATATCGTGAGCGTTAACAAAATCTTCTAAATCCGGACGCCAAACCATAGAACTAATTTACCAAACCTCTTACAAAAAGTTATTTTTCGCCGTACCCGAGTTGGGCTTTTATTCCTAGAATTCTTCTACTTGGAGGTCTTCTACTCTGTTGAAGTGCTGGTCGTTTGTCAGGATTTTCTCGTTCAGGTGTCGTGCCGTTCCTGCTATCAGATAGTCTATTGAACCTATGGGTTCTCCCTTGCGGTTGAGTTTCTTCCTTATCCTTGCCGCCTCTTTTTCTACTGCTGGCGTCATTTCTGCCCTGTTCAGCTTGTTTTCGATTGTTCTGGCCTTGTCTTTGGAATCTAGTCCTGTGTAAAGCTTGTACAGTGCACCTGGCGGTATCATTAAAGGTTCTTTCCTGTTCCTCAGTTCTTTCAGTTTTTCCAGAGCATCTTCTCTATCTTCCAGGAGGTCTATCAGAAAATTAGTGTCCAGTATCATCTCTTTTCTGTGCCTCTATATCTTCCTTCCATCTCTTTAATTCTTTCCCTAGCTTTCTCTGCTTCTTCATGGCTTACAGAGCCAGCAAGATCTTCAAGTGTTTCATAGTCTCTCTCCATCTCATTTCTCAAGGCTTTCCGGATAAAATCTGATCTGTTCTTGTAACCTGGGATCTTCTCGACGAACTTGTCTACTATACTCTTCTCCTCTTCCGGAATGTTAACAGCAACCTTCGACATAACCAGATAATACGGCTGTATTATTTTAAATCTGTCGACCGGAAGACCGTTCTCAATCCTTGCAAAAAATCCTTCATGAACACGAAAGAATACTTGCAGAAAGGTGAAAACGAAGAGGTGCGGTTATCGGAGGATGAAAAGACTACACCGAGCCACTGGCGCATACGCCGCGCCGAAAACAGGTTGAGGAACCTTGAGAGCAGCGAAGTCAGGCATAATCTCGAAACCTTCTCTATATTATTTCTTCCAGCTTGTACAGGAACTTGGTGTATGGTATGAACTCTACCTGTGTATTTTCTATTTCCACTGTTTCTTCCAGTGAAATATTGACTACTACTGCTTTTTCCGGACTGTATTTTTTGATGAAGCTTCGCATTGATTTCGTAACCTTTGGTTCATCCAGTTCTTTGTACTTTGCTTCTACAGGTAGTTTTACGGCGTTGCCTGCGGAGAGGACGAAGTCTACTTCAGCCCGGGACTTGGTTCTCCAGTAATTCACGTTAAGGCCTGTATGCTGCGTCTCCTGCTTCAGGAAGTTATGGATGAAGGCTTCGAACAGTTCTCCAAACTCTGAAGGAGTATTCAGGTGTCCGAACCTCTGTATTGAATAGTTCCTGAGTCCTGGATCTGAGAAGTAGACTATCGGCGATTTCGTGATCTCTTTCTTTTTATTGGTGTAGAAAGGGTTCGTCTGCTCTACTATGAAGGTCTTGTCCAGGTAGGCCAGGTAGTTTCTGACTGTCGTGGATTTTACTCCGACATCTCTTGCCAGCTTGGAGTAGCTGACAGGGTCGCCCATCTGATCGGAGAGAACTGATACAAGCTTGGAGTAAGCATCTACTTTCCTGACATTCAGGAAGCTGGATACATCTCTCTCCAGGTAGCTGGAGAATATTTCATCGATAACTCTGCGTTTCTCACTTTCCTTCGATTCAGTTACTACACGGGGGTAGCCGCCGTAGTTCAAGTACTGCTTTAGTAGACGATCTGCCTCGTCCTTGTTAACTTCGAAGTATTTCTCAAGTCTGTCC
The DNA here is from genome assembly GCA_042217555.1 of Candidatus Nanohalobium sp. Classification (GTDB taxonomy): domain Archaea; phylum Nanohalarchaeota; class Nanosalinia; order Nanosalinales; family Nanosalinaceae; genus Nanohalobium. The sequence continues at coordinate 5,906 of JBDGSL010000042.1, forward strand.
TCATATTCATAATCTGTTTCGTAGTTCACAAACTCTTTGAACGAGACCGTCGGTAGTTCGAAGACTCTTTTCCGCCCAGCCAGAGACTCGTGGATGTTCTCTTTCAGTTCAAGACTGCCTGAACCTGAGACTACAAACTTGTATGGTAGTTCTCGGTCATAGATTCCTTTCAGGAACAGTCCTGCGTTTTCCTTTCTCTGGATTTCGTCAAGGAAAACATACCCTTTTTCTTCCCTGAACTCCAGTTCGACTCTGTCGATTAAATCCTGCTGTGACTCGAAATGTGTCCGGTCTTCCTGTATATCCATACTGAGGTAGAGAGTGTTCTCACCGTCTTCCTCCAGTTCCGATTTTAGTTGCTGCATCAGGGTGGTTTTACCGACCTGTCTCGCACCTACAATCAGCGAAATTTCGTCTTTTTCCAGATGGTTCTCCACCTTATCCAGCATCCCTCTTTTGATATACTCTGTCATAACGGGTATTTAGTGGAGAAGACTTAAACATTTAACGGCAAAATAGTAGGGTAAAAAGCATACCGCAGTGTCAATTTAGTAGGGTTAAATCAAAAATCGTAAATTGCGTTCAGTTGAGAGAACGCAAATCGGGGTTTGCGTGTTATGAGTTGAACGAGAAGTACTGTAGAAGCAACTTCAAAAAATCTATAGAGAGTATTTATGGTCTGTCGGTTTTTTCTTCTCTCTGGTTCTGGGTTTTTATAACTTTTCGGTTAACTTCTGGTTTATACCGGTAAGTGGCTGAACTGAGGACCAAAAAGTCTTCTTGAGCGGAAGGCTCTCCGAGTCTTCATGACTGGAGACCTATGGTCTTCTGAAGTAGAAGACTTGTAAGTCTTCAATGCCGCGAGGTGTGTTATTTATGGATAAAAAATTTGATTCGACGAATCCAGTGCTTTTGGAAACTATCGAACTGCTTCAGGAGCAGGATGTTCCTGTCTGGAGTAGTGTTGCGGAAAATCTTGGTAAGGTTAACAGGGATCGTGCAGAGGTCAACCTTTCGGATATTGAGAGGGTTGCTGAGGACGGTGATACGGTTGTTGTACCGGGTAAGGTTCTCGGCAGTGGTTATCTGAACAGGGAGGTTACGGTTGCGGCCTTCAAGGTTTCCGACTCTGCAAGAGGCCAGATTGAGGATGAAGGCGAGTTCATGTTTATCCGTGACCTGGTTGATGAAAATCCTGAAGGTACTGGTGTTAAGGTGGTAAAATGAAGGTAGTTGATGCTGAAGGAATGGTTCTTGGGCGGCTTGCTTCAGAGGTTGCGCAGTACGCCAGGGACGGCGAGGAAGTTAGAGTGGTTAACTCTGAAAAGGCTGTTATCTCCGGTGATGAAGAGGAGGTCAAGGCTGATTACATGCAGAAGCATGAGAGGGGTAGAAGGGATAGAGGCCCTTACTTCCCGAAGAGAGCTGACAAGATCCTGAAGCGTACGGTGAGAAACATGCTTCCGGACGGCTCCGATGGAAGAGATACACGTTCCAGGGTAAGAACTTATCTTGGTGTTCCGGATCAGATGGAAGATGAGGTTGAGGAAGTGGATGTTAAGTCCGGTGACGAGTTGAAGCATCGTAACTATGTAAAGCTTGGTGAAGTATCTGAACATATCGGAGGTGGAAACTGATGGCAACACATACTTCTGGAAAGAGGAAGACAGCAAAGGCACGGGCCACGGTCAGTGAAGGAGATGGAACCCTCCGAATTAACTCTCGGCCTCTACATACTTACAGAGAGATGTTCCAGAGAAGGGTTGAGGAACCTTTAACTATCGCCGGTGAGGAAGTCTTCGGAGACCTTGAAATCGAGGTTGATACTGAGGGTGGAGGAATCCAGGCTCAGGCAGAAGCTGCAAGGATGGCAGTTGCGAGAGGCCTCGTTGAGTACACCGGAAGCGATGAACTTGAAAGAGAGTTCAGGGATTATGACAGGAACATGATGGTCGAAGATCCGAGACGTACAGAGACGAGAAAACCTTCGCAGTCCTCAAAAGGTGCGAGACACAAACAGCAGAAATCCTACAGATAGGCGTGTTACGCTATATGCGAAACTCATAGAGTTTCAGCCTACGCACAAAATCTTCGATTTTGGAGTACAACGCAATAGAGCATTCACCGAATGCACTCTACAAACAAAAGGAGGTGACAAACTTAATCTATGCAGTTTCCGGTCAGATGCATGTCATGCGGTAAAGTGATAAGTGATAAATGGGAGGAGTTCCAGGAGCGTACAGAGGACGGTGAAGACAAGGGAGACGTCCTTGACGATCTTGGAGTTGAGAAGTACTGCTGTCGTACAATCTTCCTGACACACGTCGACACGATGGAAGAGGCAGCAGAACACAAACTAACATAGCATATCCCTTCTCTTCTCTATATTGTCCTGCTTAAACTTCTACATCTTCTTCAGCTGCCGTTTTTACTATATCCCCTAGCTTCTGCTCCCTTTCTTCAAACTCTTCAGGGGTGAGGCATATGATTTCAGGGCTTGGCAGATCCTGATAGTTCTGGCTAAATCCTTCTCAACGCTGGCAAGATCATCTCCAGGTTGTGCGCCAGTTCCAGATCGTCAAGTTCAGATCCTTTAAACCATTCCAGTTTCTCAAACTTTTCTTCCTGTATCTCTGGGCTACCTTCTTTTATCTCTGCGATGTAGCCGTTCCAGAGAAATATTTTCCCGTTGTGTTGGAACTCTCCTGTGTAGAAAGGTTTTTCCAGTTCTACTTTTACTCCTATCTCCTCTTCTGCTTCTCTTACGGCGGCTTCTGTCGGTGACTCTCCTTCTTCTACTTTTCCTCCGGGTACTTCCCAGTGCTGCTCGTCTTCCCGGTATAGGAGGAGGACTTTGTTTTCTCTTATTATCAGGTTGCCTGCGAGTTCTGTTGTCATTTTTATCCTCTGTTAGATGAATGTGAATAGTAGTACCATCATTAAAACGCCTGCGGCGTTGCCTGTCAGGAATTCGAACCATCCGCTGGTTTCCAGGCTTTCAGCTTCTTCAAAGGCTTCCTCGATGAACTCTGTCATTACCAGGTAGATCATTGCTCCTGCCGCGAAACCATACCCGATTGGAAGGAACATCCGGGCTTCTCGGACGAAGAAGAATGCGATGACCGCTCCTATAGGCTGAGGAACGCTTGAGAAGATTGCCGCGCCCATTGTTCGCCAGTTTGAGACGCCGGAAGCTTTGAAAGGTATTGCGATCGCTATTCCTTCCGGAATGTTGTGGATGGAGATTGCTACGGTCATTGTGATAGCGATCGCTGGAACAGCAAATCCGAGGATAGGGATCCCTCCTGTGAGACCCATTTCGGCGAATGATACGCCGATGGCGACGCCTTCCGGGAAACTGTGGATTGTTAAGACGCCGAGAATCAAAGCCATTTTCTTGAAGTCGCTTTCCTCGAACGTTCCTGGGTCAAGCTCTACTTCGTCTACTATCCGTCTCCCAAAGATAACGAGAAGCCCTCCGATGACGAGTCCGATACCTACCGCGAGGTACTGGGAGTTAAACAACGGGTATTTCTGAGCGGCGTTCAGTCCTTCAGGTATCAATCCGAGGAAGGATGCTGAAAGCATTATTCCTGAGGCCAGGCCCCACATGGAGACAAGCCATCGTTTGGAGAACTCCTCAACGAAGAAGAAAGGTACTGTTCCCAGGCCTGTAGCAAGGTCTGTGATGAATGCTGCGACGAACACAATCAGAAGATTTTCAAGGAATGCCATATGTAGATAGTGGAGGAGGAAATCACTTATTACTTTTTCTTGTCCGGAAGGGCAGAAAAGTGAAGGAAGGGTGTCAACCCAGTCTTCCCCCCAGTTTTTCGGCCACGTCTTCGCCGTTTTCAAGGTCTGAACGGTTATAGGTTATGTCCAGTTCGTTTCCACTGTATACCGGTGTGACGTGGAAGTGCAGGTGGAAGACTTCCTGACCGGCCTTTTCTCCGTTGTTCTGCGCAATATTCACTCCTTCTGCGTTGAACGTGTCCTTGACTGCGTTCGCTACCTTGACGATCGGCTTCCACATGTAGTCCATGTCTGATGCGCCGTGAATATCCTCGACGTGTTCCTTCGGCACGACAAGTGTATGGCCTTTTGAAACCGGTTTTGCGTCCAGAAAAGCCACCACGTCTTCATCCTCGTAGACCTTGTGAGACGGTAGTTCTCCCTCGATTATCCTGCAGAATACACAGTCCTCTTCCATAAAACTTTTTTCTAACCCTTGACTTTTCAATTTCCCTGTTCACAGGAGTCAATCTTTTATTCTACCGTTGTCCAGTTTTGAAATGTGAACTTGGAAAGCCTGCTTAACAGGTTTCGCTCCCGTGACAGGGACTTCGAGGAACGTCTTGACGACTTCAAGGACAGGGAGGACAGAGAGATAAGAAGACATGTCAGTTCAGCTATCGACGAATCCCTTGATGAACTGAGACAGAGTGGCGTAAAGCCTTCGAAGCCTACAGGGAACGCGACCAGGAAAGATTCATAGAAGCACTGAAAGAGGTTAGAACCGAGATAGCAGACGACGTAGCTGAAGACCTTTCCACAGTTATACAGGAAGAACATACAGAGCTAGGTGAAAGCCTCGATCAGAGAATAGAGAAAGGAAGAGAAAGGAATGAGGAAATGCTGCAGGAACTGGAGAAACAGCTTGAGAAGAGAGCAGAGAAACTCTCCGAAAAGATAGAAGAATCAAGGAACGAACTAACAGGTTTAAAGGAAGATGTAACAGAACAGGCCTCGGACTTCCAACAGTTCCAGAAAGAGATGAAAACAGGTCTCTCACAGGTCGAAGACACGCTGGACGAACACGAGGAACGCTTCGAGAAAACAGTTGAGGAAAGAGAGGACATCCGGGAAGAACTTGACAACCAGGCCGAAAAAAACAGGGAACAGGATGAAAAACTCTCCAACCACAGCAGAGAACTTGAACAGCACTCCAGAGACCTTGAAAAAGTAAGAAATGAGGTGTCGGAAAACAGTGAGAGGATTGAAAAGGTAGAGAACAGGGTTAAAAGCGAGTTAGGTCAGTTAAGGACGGAACTGGAAGATACTGAAGAAGGCCTGGAACGTGGAGAAGCCGAGAGAAAAAGCCTGAAGAACAAGCTTTCAGACCAGGAGGAACTGATCGAAGAGATAAAGAAAGAAGTAAGTGAAAAATCAGGTAAAATCGATGAAAACAGTGGAAAACTACAGGAAGTAGATAGAGAAGTAGAAAACATACGTCAAAAGATAGAAAAGAACCGTGGCCGTCTTAAAGTCCAGAAAAACAACTGGAAGGAACTGGAAGAAAAGGTAGAGGACCATTCAGAAACCATAGACCGGTTTGAAGACCAGGAAGCAGATATAGAGGAAAACACGGAGAAAATCGAAGAACAGGGAGAAAAACTGGAGCAGAACTTGAAGAAATACAGGGACAGAAGGAAAAACTCGAGGATGTAGAGGAAAAGGTAGATGAACGGTCAGAAGCCATCAAAGATGTAAGGGAAGAAGCAGCATCCAACAGTAAAGAACTACAGAGGATAAAAACTGAAGAAGTCGATAGGATAGACAGTCTAGATGAAACAGTTGAAGATCTGAGCAGTGAGGTAGGTGATAACTCCGGAAAAGTTGAGGATGTATCTGATGAACTGGCAGAGAGCAGGGAGAAACTGGACGAACTGGAAGACAAACTTGGAGAGGTGGATGACAAGGCCTCAGAGAGGAACTGCATTCATCGGTCAATGATCTCAGGGAGGAGGCAGAGAACCGGGTGGACTCCAGGGCTTCTGTACTTCAGGAAGAGGTCGACGAGAACAGGGAAGAGATTGAAGAGATAAAGGAGGAAGCCGTTTCTTCTCCATCAGTTGAGGAGTTCAATGAGATGAAGGACGGTATCCAGGACCTGAAAGACCGGCTGGATGAGATGAGCAGCGAGTTCACGGAGCTGAGGGAGGAAGTTAATGAGAAACTGGATGACAGGGATGAGAACCTGGAGAAGATGGAGGAAGACATAAGAGGAGATATAGAGGATCAGGAAGAAAGACTTGATGAAGTAACAGAGCAACTCCGAGAGAGGATGGAACAGGCAGAAAAACAGTTACAGGAAAGAGACCTGGACAGGCTGGAACAGCAGGCATCAAAACTTGAAGGAATCGACCCTGAAGAAGTACAAGAGGGTCTTGACAGTCTCGAAGAAAGACTGGAGAATATAGACCAGAGTCGGCGGAAAAGCCGATGCTTCAGAAGTAGGAGAACTTGTAGACGAACTGGAAGAGATCTGGGACGAACTGGATGGAAAGGCAGACGCAGGCAGCGACCTGAAAAACAAAGAGCTTAAAGATGAAGTCTCACGGCTAAGAAACCGGGTAAAGCAGCTCAGAGAGAAAGAGGCCGAACCACTGTCACCTTCACAGGTGTCCAGAGACATGATAGGTGAACAGGTCAGAGTCCACGGCCAGCTAAGACTCGGCAAGAACACATCAGACAACTACCTCTACGCACTCAGCGGTGGAGAAGACAGCCTGATAGTAAGGTCAAAGCAGAAGATGGACGAAAAAGAAAGAACAGTAACCGGGAAACTCAAAGCCGCCGACGACATGATCTTCCTCGACTCAGACCACCCTTAAAAATGTTAACCGCATCACTTCTACTTACAGGGCAACAGCACAAGCGGCTGTAGTGTAGTCTGGCTAATCATTTCGGCCTTTCGCAACCTGTCACACCTGGCCAAGCAGACCCTTTACAACCTGCAGCAGATGTGACAATTAAAGATAGCCGAAGACCCGGGTTCAAATCCCGGCAGCCGCATAAGGTTACGCTCTTATATCGCAATAAACCATGTTTCACATGGCTTTCAGGATTTTTGGCAGAAACATCTTTGATTTTCAAACCGAGGAACTTCGGTTCCGAGGAGAAGAAAATCCTCTGATTTTCGGACGCCGCATAAGGTTACGCTCTTCTCGAAACTCTGTCGGTATGTTTCTGTGAACGCACAAGAAATGCTTTAGTGGTTTCCAAGTTTTTCTGATTGGTTCAGTGGTTCTGTCTGTAGGCCTGCCAGCGGTATCTCAGTCTTCTGAAGCATTCCTCGTATCTGTCTCCTACTCTGAAGAACAGTTTTCTCCACTCTCCGTCTATCCGAAGTTCTATGCACGGGTATATGGAGTTTTTCTCAAGTTCAATATCCTCTATGTCTTCGAATCGAGCTTTTTCTACCAGTTTCTGTTCACTGAATTTTTCTCTGATTCTTTCCCAGTCTTTTGAGTTGCTGCGCTGTCTTTCAATTGACTCTCTGGTTACTGCTACGTCACCGAGCTCTGATGCAAAGCAGTCTGTTTCCACATTAACACTCTGGTGGAGGCACAGGTTTTAACTTTCTCCTCTACAAAACTGTCTTTATGAAGGAAGATTTCGACTGGTTGAATCTGGATGGCTCTGAGAACATTGTCTGGAGCGGAGAGCCGAGAATCAAAAGCATAATACCTGCCGTTATCGTGGGGGTGCCGATGATAGCAGCTTTCGGCCTTGGAGTCCTGATCATCGTCGGAGCATACCTCAGCGTGAAGAACACTGACTACGTGGTCACGGAGGAAAGCCTCTACGTCAAGAAAGGAGTGCTGTCTCGAAGCGTACAGAAGATCGACTTTGACAAGGTTCAGAACATCAGCTTCTCTCAGGGAGTGCTGGGAAACCACTTCGGCTACGGAAACATTGAGATCTCGACAGCAGGAGGCTCAGGCGTCGAGATGCGGTTCAGAAGCATCGAGAACCCGCGTGAAGTCCAGGACAGGATAAACGGGTTGATGAAAAAGGAACAGTCTGAAACTATGGAGGGAGAGGAAAGCCAGAAGGAGATACTGAAGGATATCCGTTCCGAACTCCAGAAACTTAATGAGAACATCTGAAAAAGTACTCTCCTTCTTTCCTATCTTTCTCCCACGTAGCTGCCTTCTTCCCTCCTGAAATCAGGTTCGTCCATTTCCTCTCTGACGTGTGCGACGATTCCAGGAGTGCGTGCGATTATAAAGAAACCTTTACCAAGCTCCGGCTCCCAGCCAAGGTCGCTCATGACCGCTGCGATCCCTCCGTCCACGTTCATAACCAGATCAACTTTTTTCTCGGCGAAAACCTTCTTGATATCCCTCATCTTCTCAACATGCTGTCCTGCCAGTCCAAGCCTCTCCGCTTTTTCCAGCATCTTCTCTGCTCTAGGATCAACGTCGTCATAGACCTTGTGGCCTAGTCCAGGGATTTTATCTCCTTCCTCCAGATACTCTTCAACAATCTCTTCAGCTGTTTTCTCGCTCTGCAGGATCTTCATACATTCCTCTATCGCTCCTCCGTGCTTATCGCCCAGGGCAAGGATTCCTCCGGCTACACTTGTGTTCATGTCGTTTCCTCCGCTCTGAACTGTTCTGGCGGAGACTGTGGACGGGTTGCCGACTCCATGATCTATGGAGGACGACAAGATGGTATTGAATATCTCTGATTCATCCTCAGAAGGTTTTTCCCCTTTCAGAAGCAGCCAGATGGCGTCTGCGAACTCCATGTCCATGACTTCCTCCAGTTTCTCTCCCCTGATCACGGCGTCTTCGCCGCTGGAAGCTATCTCAGTCTCCCAGTCAGTCATTGTGCCGCTCCGGGTTGTTGTAAAGGTTTTCCCACGTTTTCTTCTCGATGTGGAAGTCTTTCACATCGTCCATATGTCTTTCAAGTACTGCACGTATCTCATCCTGCCACACAGACTCTACGTAGTGTCGGGAATAATCTTCCATAGTTTCCAGGCCGTACTCTATCCTTAGAACGTCTTCCTGGTGTTTTATTCTCAGTTCTTTTCCATCTCTGAGACCTCTGAAAAATGTGCTTCCGTCGTGGTAAAGTTCGTCCCTCTCTTCCCATCCTTCATGGGTTAGCCAGTGGCCTACCAGATCTCCTGCCAGTCTGTCAGCGTCAACTTCTGCATCAACTATATCCGTGTACTTGAATGCTTTTTCGCCTTCCCTGCCGTACCCGCTTGCTGTAACCGTCATTACAGTACCTCCTCCAGTTTCTCCCCGATTTCGTGGTGCACATCTACAACATGGACACCTGACTCTCTTAGAACTTTCTCCTTGTAGCTAGGTTTGTCGCGGTCTCCACGGATGACTGCTCCTGCGTGGCCGTACTGCTGGCTTGGCATATCCTCCGTGAACTTTCCTGTGATAAACGCTACTACAGGCATGTCGAAATCCGGGTTCTCATCAAGGAACTCGGCCACCTGGTTCTCGTACGTCCCTCCCAGCTCGCCGAACATGACGACTGCCCCGGTCTGATCGTCTTCCTCAAACATCTTCAGCGCGTCTACAAAGCTTGTACCAGCGATCTTGTCTCCTCCGATATCCATGGCTGTTGAGATACCGAAGCCTGCGTTCTGAACGACCTGTGCGGTTTCAGTGGTCATTCCTCCGGATTTTGAGATTATCCCAACTTTTCCTTCCTCATAGGCGTCCTCTGCACGGTTTCCTCCGATAGGACCTATCTTGGCCTTTCCTGGTGAGATGACTCCGACGCTGGTCGGGCCGACAAGAGTCGCATCATTTCTCTCCAGTTCCTTCCTTACCTCCCACATGTCCCTGGTTGGAATTCTCTCCGTGGTGACGTTGATCTTCTCTATGCCGGAGTCGAGAGTTTCCAGGATCGCGTCTTTCGCCGCAAAGTGCGGTACGTAGATGAGCGAGGTGTTGATCTCCGGGTGCTGCTCCACGGCCTCTCGGACGGTGTCGTAGACAGGTATACCGGCAACTTCCTGCCCTCCCTTGCCGGGGGTCACACCTGCAACGACGTCGGTGCCGTACTCTATCATGTGCGGTGTCTTTTCGCTTGCCGCCCTGCCGGTGATTCCCTGGATCAGTAGTTTCGTATCCTCATCTGCAAAAACACTCATTCCCGTTCACCTCCTTGACGTTCTCTAACCATCTCCATCAAGTCTTCTGCACTTTCCGTCATTGGTTTATCGTTCCTGAAGAGCTTCATATCCAGGCTAAGCTCCTCTTTTACTTCTCGGAGTTTTTCGAATGCTTCATCGGCGTGCGGACCGTCTCTCCTGACTACTATGGGATACTCTGGTTCTTCCTCTCTCAGTGCCTGGATGAATCCGTCCATGGTCCTCTCGACATCCGTGTTGTTGGCGGTTCCGCCGACGTGCCACAGGCCTTTCAGCCCTGGCTTTGACATTATCGCCTTGGAAAGCCTGTAGACCTTTTCTGTCGGCGGATTTCCTCCGTACTCGGTGTAGTTTGCTGGTTCTCCTCCGTACTCTATCAGGGCGTCCATGTTTGTAAGTGATGCGCCGCCTCCGGCCAGCATCATTCCGATGTCGCCGTTAAGCTCTGTATATTTTCCTGCTACGCCTCTGTGGTCGTCTTCGTCTATTTTCTCGGCTTCTATCTCTCTTTCGGTCTTCTCCCGTTTCATGACTGTCCGGTCCGGGAAGTTCCGGTCGTGCCTGTAGCCCGCGTCGTCCTCAAGATCCATCATGGCGTCTAGAACCACGTAACCATCCTCCGTTTTTGCCAGCGGGTTGATCTCCAGCAGTCGGGCGTCTTCCTCCAGGAAGGCCTGGAAAATCTTCTGCAGTTCGGCGCTGAGTTTCACGATTTCCTTGCCCTCAAAGCCCTGTTCCTTGAGGAATTGCCTGAAGCGGAACTGTGAGTCATCTGGTAGGGAAAGTTTTTCAGCTTCTCTATCTTCTACTCCTGTTCCGCCGCTTCTGGAGAAGATCACCGCCGGTTTCCGCGTGTCGGTGTCGTACATGAATGAGACGTAGTACTCTTCATCAAAATCTATCTTTTCCTCGATTACTGCTTTCTCTGCTTCCTGTCCATCGAACTCTGCTCCGATCATCTCCTGCTTCAGTGCCTCTGCCTCTTCAAGGTTGTCTGCAAACTTCACCGCGCCCTTCTCTTTTCTGTTGTTCGTGAGGATCTGTGCTTTGACGACGTAGTTCTTTCCGATCTGTAGTTCCTGGGAGGGTGTTTCCAGGCCGTGTTCACTCAGTATTTCTTTTGCTTCGTGTTCCCGCAGCTTCATGCTATTTATTTAGGGCTTTTATCCTTTTCAGTGTTTAGAGCCTGGTGATGTTGATGCCTTCTCCTGTCTCCACGGATGCTTCAAGTATGTCGCCTTCTCCGGTGCTTTCGATGGAGTAACTTCCTGCTTTCTGATCAATCAGGTGCTCCAGTTTCCCTCTCAGCTTTCCTATCTCTCCGGCTTTTTCAAGGGGGTCTCCTTCGTACTGTTCAGATACTCCGCCGCCGGCTATCACAACTTCGTAGTTAGGGTCAAGGCTTTCCAGGAACTCTTTTCCAGGGTATTCGGTACTTGCTCTTGCGGCCAGTGCCTCGTCTTCTTCCTCGTTGTATGCCAGTACTGCCAGGTCTTCCACTACACCCATATTCAGTTTTCCCTCAGTGATACGGGCGGTTCCTGGTTCGTACATGTTGTAGTTTTCGCCGTTCTCCACGGTTACGTCAAGGAAATCTTCTGCCATGTTTCCTGTAGAGCCGTCAACTTCTTTTAACTTTGTGTTACTGTCTTAAGCTTTGGAACTGCATCAGGGTTTAATGGTTTACACGGGTAGAGGTGACGGCGGTGAGACGGACCTTTCCTCGGGTGAGAGGGTTTCTAAGGCGGATGAAAGGATAAAGGCCTGCGGTACGGTCGACGAGTTGAACTCTTTAACCGGGGTTTGCCGGACACATGCGGAAGATAAAAAGGAGTTGCTGGAAGATCTTCAGAACGATCTTCATATTTTACAGGCGGAGCTTTCCAACCTTGAACCTGGTGAAAGGATAACAGAGGAGAACGTGGAGAAAATTGAGGAGCTATGTGACCGTTATCAGGAGAAATGCCCGCCTCTCAGAGACTTTGTCCTGGCAGGAGGTACGAAAGCAGCAGCACATCTGCACCAGGCACGTTCAGTGGCGCGGAGAGCAGAGAGAAAGATAGTGGAGCTGGAGGAAAAACAGGAAGTAAGGAGAGAAGTTAAGGCCTACATCAACCGTTTAAGCGATTTATACTTCCTTATGGCGAGACATGAAAACCATCTGGAAGACAGGGAAGAGAAAAACCCGGAGTACTGACGGAAAAGCTCTTATTTTCTGTCCTGCAGTGCCTGTTCTGTGAACTCGCCTATTCTGTCGATGTATTCGTCGCTCATCTCTCCTATCTTCCACCTCTTGTTGTTGCTGCTTCCGTAGGTGTCGATCAGGTTCATTTCCTCGTAGACAGTAAGGGTTCTGCCTATGTGCCTGGCCAGGTCTTCTGCAACCTTATTCGTGTCTGCACGGCCTCCACGGTTAGATCTTCTTCCTCGATGCTGTAGGGAAGCTTTTCTTCCAGTAGCCGGGCTGTTTCCTCTTCTTCATCGACCAGCTCGCTGTATACCTTGTCGATCTTTTTCGCGATCTTCCTTGAAGACCCGATGTTAAGGTCTATATGTTTCAGCGGTGGCAGAACCATTCTGTGTTTTTCCAGATCGCCTTTCTGATAACTGTCAAGCCGGTCAAACTCTTCCCTGAACTCCTCGTACCCTGGATTATGCACGGTCTATTCACCAGTTGTCGTACTCTTCTTCAAGGTCTGACATCAGTCTTTCAACTTCGTTGAGGGAATCCCTGTCTAGCTTGTGTATGGACCATTTCCAGTACGATTTGTTGTCTGCCCTGTTTTCTCTGTCTCTCCATGTATCTGCCAGGCCCATCTCTTCCATAGGTATTAGTACTCCTCCTATGCTAGAAGCTATTCTTCTCTTGGCTTCTTTAAGGTCTTCACCGTCAGGATAGTCTTCCTCCTCCAGTTCGTACTTATCCTGGATTTCCATGTAGAGTTCCTGGTGTTCACCGGAAGGATCGCCTGGATTCTCTAGAAAGTCCTTGTATGATCCTAAGATCTTGTTGGCAATCTTTGACGTAGCTGCAAAGTTCAAACCCTCGTCACTGAAGGCCTTCAGGGCGTCAATGGCAAACCCGTAATTACGTTTCAAATTCGAATGGGAAGACGGAGACATTCCCTCCAGCACCTCCATGGCTTCACCCATGTCGATACCGACTTCATAATCGTCTTCCTTTTGAGTGCTGCTCAACTCTTGGTAACCTCCTTTCAACCACAAACAAAAACAAGGAAGTTTTTTATAACTGGACGGATACAAAAAAGTTGGTTTTTGGTGGGGGGAAGTGGGTTTTCACCAGTTGTATCTGTCGCCGAGGTCTGACATAAGCTGTCTTGTATCCTCTATTTCCTGTTCTTCAAGTTCTCCGATTTGGTATCTCCAGTTGGAGCTTATGTTGGGTCTTTCCTCCTTTTCTCTCCATGTCTCCACTATATCCAGCTTTTCGAGAAACTTCATCACATAACCGAATCTCTGTGTCAGTTTCTGGGAGTTTGGAAGGTTTTTACCTGAGAAATCTTCTTCACTGAACTCATAACTTCTATCTAACTTCTCTACTATCTCTTTCTTTTTCCCGGATAGCTCTCCGGTTTCATCATTGAAAAAATGTTCCTGGTACCATTTCAGGGATCTGTTTCTCATCATGGGGGTGGAGGCCTGGTTTGTGTTATCTTTCTCCACGTCAAGGTAGTTCAGGACCAGTTCATAGCTCTCTCCGATTTTACTTCTGTTATTGAAAACTCCTCCGCCGCTTCTGTCTCTGGGAGGATCTAACTCTGATATATCGGTTTCTCTACTGTAGATTATCTCTCTTTCTTCTTCAGAGTCATCTTTTTCCAGAAGATCTACGGCCTCTTCAAAGCTGACACCTATCTCATCGTAATACATTTCTCCTGTGCTGCTCAACTCTTGGTAACCTCCTTTCAACCACAAACAACATGGAAGTTTTTTATAACTGGACGGATACAAAAAAGTTTTACGGGTTTGAGAGTATTTCTCTGACTTCTTCTGCGTCTTCTTCCGTGAATTCGCTGTAGAGGTAGGTGGGTTTGTTGGCTTCCTTCCAGACGTCCAGGTGTCCTAACTCTTTAGTTAAGGCTGAGGCCATGCCGAAGTGCTGTTTAAACTCTTTCTTATCTTCAAGTCCGTTTTCTGTGTAGCTGAAGTCGTCATCCAGTTCCTCGATGACTTCTTGACTGTAGGGATCGTCTTTTCCAAAAGTGTTAGCCACGGTAGCCGGCTTTTTAGAGGATTCCAGCTCCGCCATCACGTCAAGAAGATAGGTTCTCTTCCGCAGTGAAGCAGCCCAGACTTCCATATACTGATCTTCCTCACTGTCAAAGTACTCTTCAACTTTCGACATTAGAAAACACCGGGAAAAATCGGAAGCGTTGATTTCAAAGCTTTCTGTTCCAGTCTTCGGTTGAGAATTTTTCCCCGGCTTTTTTCTCGGCTTTCTCCAGTTCTTCTTCTGTGAGTGTGTCTTCTTCGTGTGTTTCTGCGTTTTCTTCCACGAATTTTTCGATCATCTTCCGGATGACTTCTTCTCTGGAGTGGTCGATGTGGTCGGAAACCCTTGAGACACGTTTCTCAGCTGATTTCACTGCCTTGTCCGATACTTTCTCCTTTCCGATACGGAGCACTCTCAGCATCTCTGCCGTGTCCAGATCGTAGCTCATGGTTGTGTGGTGAAGTACTGCGTTACCTCTGCGAAGCTGCGCTGCACCGCCAAGCTTTCCATCAGGATGCTCTATATCGTTGAGAGGTTCGTAGCTTGCGTCTGCGCCCAGCTCCTTCAACGCCTTCACTGCAAAACTGTCAAGTTCCCGGTAACTCTCTCTTATATCAGACGGTGCTTCTTCTTTCGGAAGGTAAAGTGAGTAAGTTATAACGTTTCCTGGCTCGGCAAACATTGCACCGCCGCCTGTAAGCCTTCTAACTACTTCTATATCGTTTTCCTCTGTGTATTCGTGTTCAACCTCGTCCCTGTAGCTCTGGAACCGTCCTATTGGAACGCTGGGGTTTTCCCTGTACCAGAAACGTAGCGTCGGCCTCATATCACCTGACTTCATCTTCTCCGTCAGTACCTCGTCGATAGCGTGGTGCATCGCCTCACTGTATTCACCGCTGTTTATCAACCGCAGTTTCACTGTCCATCACCTTCTCCGTCAACCGCTTTCCTGACTGCTTCAGCGACATCTTCTGGTGAGAAACCAATCATCTCCCCATCCAGTTCACCTATCTCTTTCTCAAGCTTCCGGGAGTCGAAACCTGTTTCCAGGCCTTCAATCTTCTCCTCTATTTCCTGAAGTTTTTCAGGAGGCTCCAGGAAGAAGTCGCCTCTAACCTCTGCATCGACAATTTCCTCTTCTCGAAGCTTTAACTTGACGTTCACCATCTTCCCCTCCGGAACTTTTAGAGATGCCTCTGCGTTCATGGAAAACGGTTGGTTCACCCATACCTAAATACGTTTCCGGGACGTACAGCTTTCCCATGCCACGGACGGAAAACGGTATACACTACGAGAAGTTCGATGGAGAAGGCGTTCCTGTCATATTTATACACGGCTGGACAGACTCCATCAACGGATGGAGCAAGGTAAAGGAACACCTGGACATAGATAACCCGAAGATATTCTACGACCAGAGATGCCACGGAGACTCAATCTGCACAGGTTTCAACATGGATAAACTGGCCGAAGACCTGAAACAACTTATCGAGGAAGAAGAACTGAACAACCCTTTGCTGGCAGGTCATTCTCTCGGCGGCATGACCGCATTAAAGTATATCTCCAGTTTTCAGAACTTTTCAGCAGTACTCCTGATAGGATCACCGGCAGACACACCTGAACCTGTCAACGAAAACCCGCGGTACTTCCTGGAAAAACTCAGTGAAATGGACAGAGAGAAGTGGGCGGAAAAAATCGTTGAAAACTACACAGGAAGCCAGGCAAGCAGAGAACTGAAAAACTCCTCACAGAAACTACTGGAACAAACCGATGAGAAAACACTGAGAAACGGCCTAGAAGCCATGATAAACTACGACGTGAAGAACTCTCTTCCCTCAAAAGTAAAGGCACATGTTGTAGGAGGAAGAAACGACGGAGCGATAACAGAGGAAAAGATAAACGAGACAGCAGAACTTCTCAACGCAGAGAAAACACTCCTGGACTCCAGCCACCTCATGCTACAGGAAAAACCAGAGAAAATAGCAGAACTCATCACCGATTTCACAGACAAAAATATATCCGGAGACAATAAATACCGGTAAAAGAGAACAAAAACTTATGTCAACCCTCCAGGTAACCGACAGAAACCAACACTCAGGAAACCAGGATATACTTGAACAAAGCCCCGAAGAACTTCTCGAAGAGGCAGAAGTTGGAAAGTTACACGCGGAAAACGCTGAGGAAGGGATCAAAGCCCAGGACGCAGTAAAAGAAGAAGTAGTCTATATCACCTACGGACCTGAACCTGAGATAGTAAGAGGTAGAACCGAGGAAAAGAAGGACTACCCCGACATAAATGAAGAAACCCGCTGGACAGGAGGAAACTCCATAATAACCGGGCCAGAATACCGTGAAGTTATCACACGGATAGACGATCTAGACCTCGTTGAACTCGCAAACCAGTTAACTCCCGAATATTACGAAAGAAGAAATGGAGAAATATACAGAGAAGACAGTAAAGCAGTAGGAGCAGCCTCATACTATGACGGCGAAAACTTCCTTAAAGGAATATCCTTTAGAACGGACGCACCATCTGAACAAACACTTGACACAGTAGAAAAAGAATTAGAGAACACCGATAAAACAAGACAGGACTACCTTGAAAACATCACTCCCGCACCAGAACTGGAAAAAATAACAGAACATGCCTCAACAACCTACAAAACAGTCGAAGACATCGAAGAAAACACCCAGAAACCCACACCGATCAACTATACAGAACCCGCACTCTGCGTTCTCAACAAGAAACAGACAAACCAGTTAAAAAAATAGCCCGCACCTATCTATAACACAGAAAGGCCTCCAACGCTCGAGTTAAGTGAGGCTTTCGAAAGCCGCCGAAGTGCGGCTTCAGATGACGCAGGCTTTCCAAAAAAGTCTGCTCAAAGCACGAACTCAAACAAGAACTCAAGGAGTTTTCGAACTCTCTAACTGAGTTTGCGAGTTCGAAGATCCAGAAGGATCTTCTGTGACTAGCAGATTTTCAATCTGCGAGGGTAGCCAAGTGGTCAAAGGCGCAGCGTTGAGGACCAAACTGCTGTCAGTTTGATCAACAGAGAGCATTCAGCCTTCGGCTGAACGCACTACAGTAGTCTGGATTAAATGCGCTGTCCCGTAGGGGTTCCGGGGTTCAAATCCTCGCCCTCGCAAATATTCTATCTGAAATTTGCTTGGGTTGCAGAAAATCTCTGATTTTCGAACCTCGCAAACAAGTTTTTGTTTTCGTTGGTTTTGAGCTTTTCAATGTCTTTTTTCTGTGGTGAGTTGGCCTGTTCAGCAGTTGTTTAAAGAGAAAAAGAGGAGGGGAAGTGGTAAGGGTGGAAGGTTAGGTGAACTAGCCGAAGATGCTGCTGAGCATTTCGCTGACGAATCCAGGTCTGTTGGAGTTTTCTTCAGGGCCTTCTGCTTCTGCGTTTGCTTCTGTTCCCATTTCTTCGTCTTTTGTCTCTGCTTCTACGCTTCCGTTGACTGTTGTTTCATCTTCTTCCGTTCTGTTCTGTTGTCTGTCTCTGGCCTCGGTGCTGGACTCGTTGCTTTTCTGTCCTGTGTCGTCTTCTCTGTTCTGTCCGGGTGCTTTTTCTCTTACCTTTCTGGCTCTGTCACTTGCCTCGTCCGGAAGATCTTCTCTGGTCTTTTCCTTTTCTTCGAGCTTTCTCTCAGGTTCTTCCTTTTTCTGTCTCAGCTCTCTGTTCTTTTCCTGAAGGTTCGAGATTTTTTCACGCAGGTCCTGGATTACGTTCATTGCCTCGCTCAGGTTCTGAATGTCGCTATCTTCCTGTGTTTCGTTTTCACCTGTTTCTTCATCTTTGGTTTCTTCCTGCTTGATATCTACATCCAGTTCAACTACTTCTCCCGTGGAGGCGTTTACCCGGGCTTCTGCTTTGCTCTCACCGCGGACAAACTCGAACTTGTAAATGTTTTCCTCAGAGCTTGACTCGTCCAGAACCCAGTTATCTCCTGGAAGCGACTTCCTGACTGCTTCTTCAGCTGCTGGAAGCTCTACCTGTGACTCCAGCTGTGCCTCAACCTTGCCGCTTACCTCTGAATCGACAACTGATTCAATGCCGTCACTGTCACCGTATGACTTCATATCTCCGTCAACCTGTGCCGCTGCCGGCAGAACCGCAGCCATCAGAAACCCGGCCGCCAGCAAACTCTTACTGATATAACTCATTGGTATACTAGAATAAGACACGGCCTGTATTTAAAGAAAACGGCGGTCAAACTGAACTGGTCATGAGATAGCCTATGACTGTCGCACCCATAAACGTTATCGTAGCACCGCCGGCGTAGTAAAGTATCTTCCACTCTCTTGGCAGCATAGTACCTATCCCCATGACGACAAAACCTCCAAAGAAAAGGATTATCCCTCTAACTATGTTCTTGTACCGGCCTGCCAAAATAAACCAACTCCTGAAAAAACAATTCTCTCACTAGTTAATAAAGTTTCCTACAAGTAACTTCTTCTCACCTGTTCTCCCTGTCAGAAATTAAAAAGGTTCGCAACCCGAAACAACTTTACAACTACTAACGGTGGAGGTAGGTTAGCTGGTCTATACTCCGACCTTGTGGCGGTCGGGACGCGGGTTCAAATCCCGCCCTCCGCCCTTTGATAGACTGTTCTTAAGTGTTCTTGCTGCTGAAGAGAGATGTGAACTCCATTGAAGAACAACTGTAATAAATTACCGAGATATTGGAATAGATTTAAAAACTCATGTAACTATTTACTGTTGTATGGTGGGGAAAACTCTGACGGAAGAATTGATGAAGGAGAAGCGGTTAGAGGTTCTTCAGTATTTAGTAAATAATAAGGGGAAGAGTTTCTCGATCAATGAGATGGCCGAGAACGTAGATGCTTCCTATAAAACCGTTCAAGTCTTTATAGACACACTGGAAGAGTTCGGGTTTATTGAGTCTGAGAAACATGGACGGACAAGAATAGTTTCAGTAAATCAGGACTCGCCTTTCCTAGAAGTTTTCGAAAGGCTAGGGGAGATAGATTCTCGACCGTTCAGAGAGGTAGCGGAAGATTTTGCAGAAGAAATAACTGAAAGATACCTAGAAGAAATAGAATCAGTAATACTTTTCGGCTCTGTAGCTCGCGGATTACCGGTTTCCGGAAGCGATATAGACATACTAATACTAGTAAAAGATAAGGATGCCGTAGATGAAGTAAATGACGAAGCATGGAGCCTTAGAGATAGATACTCGGACAAAGAAGGAATACCAATCAACATCATAACACAGACAGCAGAAGAATTCAAGAGAAACTTGAGAAACAATCAACCCTTGGAAAGCAGGATAAAAGAGGAAGGAGAAGCACTGAAAGGTGAAATACCAGATGGTAAGTAGACAAGTACAGAAGAACATTGAAACATCATGGGAAGACGCACAGTGGTACCTGAAAATAGGGATGAAAAGCATGGAGGAAGGAGCACCTAATAGGGTCACAATCAGTCTTTTCTGCCAGGCACTGATACGAGGAACCTACTGCCTATGCTTCTATTATAACAAGGAAAGCTGTCAGTCGGGCCGAGGTCACGGACTACACAAACCACTCCAGAAACTCTATACCAAGAAAGGAATGCCAGAAAAATACTCAAAATACACAAGCACACTCAAAAAGTGGGTTGCACAAGAAAAAGACCTGGCACAGTACAAAGGCAAAAACTACAACACCACAGAACTAGGAAAAGCCGAAAAACAAACCAAAAGATACCTAGAAAACTGTGTCAAAGAAGTACTCAAGGAAGAAGAAGTCTGGAGCGAATTAGAGACAGAAATCTAATTCAAGTTAACCATCGTTGACTGATGCGTAGCTTCTCTGTGTCGTGGCTGTGAAGGATGCTAGCAGATCATCTTCTATAATGGCTCAGTACTTGCCTTTATGATGGACAAGGTCTCGATCGCCATTTACGGCGATAAAGCAGGTATAATATTCTGGATTCCGAATCCATTAGTCATACTTATTGAAGATAAGAAAGCGGCGGAATCATTCAAGAACTACTTCGACCTGGTCTGGGAGAGTTCTGACAAGTAGGTTATCTAGGTTCTAACCGGTAACCTCTACGTTTAAACAGGTAGAGGAAAACAGGTTGGTTATGTCTGAACTTGAAGATGCACGACAGAACCTCAAGGAAGCACTAAAATCAGTAGGAGAAGAGAGATATTTTGACAGGTTGAAGTGTCCTGAGCGTTTCGTGGAAGTTAACTTCTCTGTTGAGATGGATAACGGTGAGAAAAAGGTTTTCAAAGGTTTCAGGTCGCAGCATTCTACTATTCGTGGACCGGGTAAGGGCGGCATCAGGTTTTCTCCACAGGTTGATGAGGATGAGGTTAAGGCACTGTCTATCTGGATGAGCTTGAAGACTGCTGTAGCAGATATACCTTTTGGAGGAGCTAAAGGCGGAGTGGTTGTCAACCCGCGTGAACTCTCTGAAGAGGAGGAGCAAAGGCTTTCACGGAGATATCTGGATGCTATAGCCGAAGTTATCGGGGAGAAGAGGGATATACCTGCGCCTGACATGAATACTTCTGGCAAGCACATGGCATGGATGATGGACGAGTACTCAAAGGACAACAGGGAGAACATGCCCGGTGTCATCACAGGTAAGCCGGTAGAAGCGTTCGGAAGCGAGGGAAGAGCTGAGGCAACAGGCTACGGAGCAGTATACATCATCCGCAAGATAATAGAGGAGGAAGGCCTGAGAACCAGGAACCTGACCGCAGCTGTACAGGGATTCGGTAACGCGGCCGAGCCCGCAGTCGAAATGCTAGATAACATAGGAGTGGATGTAGTCGCAGTATCGGACTCAAGCGGAGCAATACTTGACAGAGAAGGACTGAGCCATGAAACACTGAAGGAGTGTAAAAGAGAACACGGAGAGATCTGCCCTGCAGGAGAAGAAATAACCAATGAAGAACTACTGGAACTGGATGTAGACTTCCTCATACCTGCAGCAGTTGAAGGAGTGATAACGGAGGAAAACGCTGAAAACATACAGGCAGACTACATAGTTGAAGTAGCAAACGGGCCGACAACCCGGAAAGCAGACGACATACTCCGCGAAAGAGACGTAACAGTGATCCCGGACGTCCTCGCAAACTCCGGCGGCGTAACCGTATCCTACTACGAATGGGTTCAGAACCGGACAGGAGACTACTGGAGCCGGGAAAAAGTCCTTGAAAAACTGAGAGAAAACATCCAGAAAGCCTACACCAAGTTCCACAGCTACAGAGAACAGGAAAAACTCTACGGCCGAAACGCAGCTTACCAGATGGCCGCGGAAAAAATAGTAAAAGCAATCAAAGCAAGAAACTGACTGCCGACATACCACCGGTTCAAGATGTCAACAACCCTCCTTTCCTTTACCCTTTATAAGATTTAACTTGGAGTTCGTTGTTACCCGACGCGGAGACGCGACTGAGAAAACCTTTCCTGGTTTTCGACAGGGAGATAGCTCTTTTCGAGCCTTCGATGAGCGCAACTACAACTTTTGTTTTTTTGCGTGATGTAGGAGACGGACCCGAAACGTGAGAATTTTCTCGCGTTTCATGCATGTAGCCGCATATCCCTAGTGGATATGCACTATACTTGGCTGAGAGGCTTGGAACCTCTCGATTTAAAGACGACGAAGACATTTCAGGTCTTCTGAGTCCGGAATCTCCGTATGGAGAATCCGAACCCGTCAAGAACCCTCCAATTAGGTTTGGAGCAATTCTGGTTGATCCTGCCAGAGGCTACCGCTATCGGAGTCCGATTTAGCCATGCTAGTCCACCGATTCGTTCGGGGCGGATAGCTGAGTAACACGTGGCTAACCTGCCCTGCGGATGGGGATAACCTCGCTAACGTGAGGCTAATACCCAATAACAGAGGAATACTGGAAGGTTTCCTCTGTGAAATGTTTCGACGCCGCAGGATGGGGCCGCGGCTGATTAGGTCGTTGGTGAGGTAACGGCTCACCAAGCCAGTAATCAGTAGCAGCCGTGAAAGCGGGAGCTGCCAGTCGTGTTCTGAGACAAGAACACGGACCCTACGGGGCGCAGCAGGCACGAAACCTTTACAATGCACTAACGTGCGATAAGGGGACTCCGAGTGCGGTCTTCCCACAAGGAAGGCCGCTTTTCTGCACTGTAAGGAGGTGCAGGAACAAGGGGTGGGCAACACTGCTGCCAGCCGCCGCGGTAATAGCAGGACCCCAAGTGGTAGTCGTTATTATTGGGCTTAAAGTGTTCGTAGCCTGCCATGTAAGTCCGCTGTGAAATCCACCTGCTCAACAGGTGGGCGTGCAGCGGATACTGCATTGGCTAGGGACCGGACGGCGTCGAGGCTATTCCCTGGGTAGGAGTGAAATCCTAAAATCCAGGGAGGAGCACCTGTGGCGAAAGCGCTCGGCGAGTACGGATCCGACGGTGAGGAACGAAAGCCAGGGGAGCAAAGCGGATTAGATACCCGCGTAGTCCTGGCTGTAAACATTGTCCGTTTGATGTCGGCTAACCTCCGAGGTTAGCCGGTGCCGAAGTGAAAACGTTAAACGGACCGCCTGGGTAGTACGGTCGCAAGGCTGAAACTTAAAGGAATTGACGGGGGAGCACCACAACCGG
>JBDGSL010000043.1:0-2293 GCA_042217555.1 Candidatus Nanohalobium sp.
CGCTGAGGACTGGAGAACTGAGGAGGTGTTGTAAAAATGTCTGAGATGGATTTTGCTGGTCTGGATGCGTATGAGGAACTGTCGCCGGCGGTGGTTAAAGGGTTGAAATTGTTGCGCGATATAGACGACTACAATACTTACTGGGATTTTATGTTGAAAGGTTTGAGGCGTGACCTGGCCGAGGTTCTTCCGCTTCTGGCGGATGGGTATAACCGGTATCATTACGATGATAAGGCGGAGGCGTACAGGGAGGTTCGTTCTCGGCTGTCCCGGTGTCAGTCATGTTTCCTGGTGTTGAAGGATGCCGGTGTTTTAACCAATGGTGATATAGGTGATATTTGTAAAGGTCTGGAGGGCGGTATAGGTCGTTTGAACGGTTTGATCCGTAGGATGGAAGAGGATAAAGAGTAGGTGAAATATTTTTTATGAGGGATATGAAGATTTTCCAGAAAAGCTACGACTTTTACAAAGAGGTCCATCCGACGCTGAAGAATTTTCCTAAATCTGAGAGATTTGTGATGGTGAGGCAGATCCAGAACTCTTTCCTTGATTTCATGTCTTATATCTCGACTGCGAGGAAAGCCAGTAATACTCTGCATTACTTGAGGAAGGCGGATCAGGAGTTGGAGCAGGTTAAAGTGTTTTTCCGTCTTTCCCGTGATCTCGGTTTTATCTCTTCAGGTCAGCACGAAGATATCTCCGAAAAACTTGTGGAGATCGGCAAGATGCTTGGGGGTTGGATTGAGAGTGAGAAAAACTGATATTATGGTCGGCACTGTTTCGGAACCCTTTAGCGCCGTTCTACGTGGTGGTAACTGGGACAATGGTGCGAACGCCGGAGCATTGTCCGTGAACCTGAACAACGCTCCGTCGAACACGAACTCGAACATCGGGTTCCGGTGTCCTCCCTATCACATCGAACCACCGGTTCGGTGTTTGAGCAGATCTCAAGTCTGCGATTGGCGAGAGCCCGGGAGCTTGTTTGTCCAGCTCTTGGGACAAAGCCATGTGGAGGGAGAACTTCGGTGTCCGACCTGCCCAACCAGGAACTCTGGAGGCGAAAAAGTCTAAAAGCGCCAGGAAACAGCCAGTAGCTAATTGTTGTGAAAGCTGAATCCTGGCTCACCATCTATCTAGAAAAGAATGGTTCAGAGCATTTCGAACATTTTCGACAAGATCACAGATTTTGAATCGCTGTACAGGAGCTATAACGAGGCAAGCAAAGGAAAGAGATGTAAGTCGGAAGTTTTAAGCTTTGCAGAGAACTTGGAGCAAAACCTGTTTGAACTATCTCGAGATCTTAGAGAAGGGGTTTATGAGCCGCAGGGTTTCAAGCAGTTTAAGTTGTTTGATCCGAAGGAGCGGAGGATTTCTGCGCCTTACTTCAGAGATCGTATAGTTCACCGTTCCATCCACAGGGAGTTAGAACCTTTCTTCGACAGGAAGTTTATCCATGACTCCTATGCCTGTAGAGAGGGTAGAGGCACCCATGCAGGTGTGAACAGAGCGCAGGAGTTCATGAGGAAAGAAGATGTCAATTACTTTTTGAAGTGTGATGTCCGTGATTATTTCGGTTTTGTGGATCACCGTATTCTCTTGGAGAGGGTTGACAGGTATGTTGGAGAAGACCGGTTGGTGGATTTGATAGATACGATTATCTCTGATTATGGCAGTGGGAAGGGTCTTCCTATCGGCACCTTATACAGTCAGCTGTTTGCGAATGTCTACTTGAATGGTTTCGATCATTTTGTGAAGCAGTCTCTCGGAGCGGATTACTATGTTCGTTACATGGATGATTTTATCTTCTTCTCCGATTCAAAGCAGGATCTACACTACTTTAGAGACACCTGTAAAGGTTACCTGAGGGATGAGTTAAGCCTTTCTCTTCCTTACTCGAAGACTACTTTAGAACCTGTAGGGAAGGGAGCTACTTTCCTCGGCTACAGGATCTTTCCCAGTTACCGGTTGTTGAGGAAAAGGAACAAGTTGGGCTTCAAGAAGAGATTAGAGAGGCAGAAAAAGGAAATGGAAAACGGAGAAGCTTCTTTTGAAGAGTTAAGACAATCGCTAGCTTCCTGGAAGGGCCACGCCGAACACGCTGATACAGAAAACCTCCTGAGAAATTATATCGGAGAAATTTAGTTCGTTACCGCCTCTATTTTATCTAGCGTTTCGTCCTCTATAGTTTCTTCTGCTAGTTTTTCTAGTTCTTCATCTTCTGCCGATGTATTTGATGTCAGTAGTTTTCTGAAGAATTCTGTCTTTTTCTGTTGTTTTAGGTGTTTTTCTTTCT
>JBDGSL010000044.1:0-22090 GCA_042217555.1 Candidatus Nanohalobium sp.
AACGCTTTTTCCCGTACCTCCTGAGACTCCTGGTACTTCTCGTTCTCCTCTATCAATGCGTCGAGGGTGTGTTCCCGCAGCTTCTCCGTGACACGGGCAGGATGGCCGACACGAACCGCTTTCACTCCCTGGTTCAGGAGGAAGTCAAGCATGTTGTCGACTGCGATGTTGGAGTCTGCTGTCGCAAGCACCGATTTATCCTGCTTCACCGCCTGCTGTATAACCTCTATCGCTGTCGTTGTTTTTCCTGTTCCTGGCGGCCCGTGGATCATGTGAAAGTCTTCGGCACCGAGCGCCTTCTCCACGGCTTCACGCTGCGACTCGTTCAGTTTCTCGTTTTCCCAGTCTTTGACTTCTTCTTTTTCTGGTTCTTCAGGTTCTTCAAGTCCGATAAACTTGTCTCGGAGTCCTTCAAGACTATCTGTTTCAAGTTTGCCGAGGGCATCCTTCATACGCTGGTAAGTAATGTCATTGACGTAGAGATCCATCCTCAGGCCCTTGGACTTCATCATCCAGCCCGGTGCGGAGTCAAAGGCGGCTGTGATCGAGTAATTGGTCTTTTCGATTACTGTGCCTGTCGGGTTGTCGTCCCGAAGCGGGTTGTTCTTCGAGATCATGGCCAGGTCGCCTACACTGATCTCTGTCTCCGGCAGCTCCTCGCCTTTATGGTTCCTCATGAACTTGACTTTCTGTCCCTCGATTCCCTCACCTTCGTCGCGAGCCCTGAGGTGCAGGACTGCTCTTCCTTTCGCTTCGCGCTCGCTGCCGGACATTTTCTTTATTTCTTCCTCGTGTCGTCGCATCCCCTCCTCTCTTTCCAGCTCCACAAGCTCCTGGTACTCTGATATGTAGTCCTCGACTTCCTCCAGCTTTTCAAGTTCTTCTTTTCCGACTGTGGAGGCTTCAACTTCGTTTCTTCTTATCTTGATGCCGTCTATCTCCTCGGCAGCTTTTCCCACGTCGCCGTCGAACTCGAGGAAGGCTTTCTCTCCTCTGATGTCGATGTCGCCGATCTTCTTCGGGTTTAGTGAGGTTTCTCCTCCTACAGCCCCGAGGATGTCGCCTGGGCCCTGACTGTCGAGTCCCTGAATTAGAAGCTTCATGTTTTCTGGAGAAGGCCGTGAAAATTTTTATTGGCTGGAGTCTGCTGTGCTGTGGTAGGCGTTTTCTTTTTTCCAGCCGGGTTCGAATTCGTAGTTTATACCGGATTTTTTGATTGTTTCTGTGAGTTCTTCCATCTTGTTTTTGCAGCATTCGGGTATGAGGTAGCGCCACTCTTCTCCTGATTTTATCCTTCTTCTGGCTTCTGTTCCTGAGTATATCTCCGGGTTGTAGAGTTCCTGTTCTATTACCTTCATTTCGGTATGTTCTCTGATCAGGCGTTTCACAAGGTCGTTCTGGGATATTATTGCGTCTGCGTCTGTTTCGGCTTCAAGTTCCTGGGTCCATTTCCTGTGGCTGTCCCTGTCTTCTTTTTCATTTATCTCTAGGCCGGGGAAGCATTCCTGTATAAGGTTTTTTCTTTCTTCTGCGGTCAGAGGGTTTTCCTCTGTTCTTGATTCTTCCGCACTGCCGATTATAACTGAGAAATCTTCGTGTTCTTCTCGGTGTTCTTCTATTACTTTTTTGTGGCCTATGTGAAACGGTTGGAATCTTCCAAGGTAGGCTACTTTCATTGAAACTGTTCTTCACCTGCTTCTATGACGTCAGATCTTTTTAACTCAGGTATTTCTTTTAATTCGTGTTTCTGCTGAAGTTTCCGGCCTATCAGGTAGTTTAACTGCCAAGGTATCTCTTTTTCCCCAATTTCCTGGTTCATAAGTTCCTTTGTCTCCGTCCAGTCACTGATTTTGTAGCTGTCTGTTTCCCCGGTTTTTTCTTCAGCGATTTCCGGTAAAACCTTATCCAGGAAGATCAATCCGAAACCGTTTCTGAGGCTTCTCTGCCAGTTGAATCTCTGTTCTGCCGGGGATAGTTCGTCGAAAAGGGAGTGTGCGTAGCCGTAAGCGGTGGCGGTTTTCAGTTTTTTCTTCCACTCCTCATTTTCTGTGTTGAACTCGATGTATAACTTGTTTTCCTCTGCACAGCTGTAAATATCTCTATCCCATCCGATCTGTATCTGAAGATCTTCTTCCTTTTCTAAAACAGTTTTACAACCGGCTAGAACTCCTTGTACAACCTTTTTTGCTTCCCTAAGTTCATGTTCCTCAGGTTTGATAGAATACTCCATAATTCTGTATAGGACTGTAAAAATTATTAGACTTCAGTTTTTCTTCCAGCAATCTACCTGTCTCTGGAATAGCTGATAAGGCCGGAGAAATAACTGCAGAACTGGAACATGCTTCAAGGTTAAAACGCTGCGCTCTCTACTTCTTCCATTTGATGCTGCATCCCTGGCTTGGCTTCTGCTTTTCTGGTGGCTGCCTTCTTTTCAGCATGTCATCTATAACCTGTTTCATCTCTCTTTCTTCTACTTCTTCCTCTGGGGAGGTCTTGTCATTCAAGCGTCCGTGATAATACAGGCGGTGCCGCCAGTCCAGCAGGAAAGGGTCCGGTGTGCATTTTGCTCCGTACCTTTCAGCGACTTCCTGTTCATCGTCTACAAGATAGTAGAAATGACTTGATTCAAGGCCTTCATCTTCGACAAACTCCTCCATTTTATCGACAGAATCCATAGGATGTGTCTCCGCGTTCGGATTGATACCTACAATCGCTATGCTGTTGAACTCTTCATCTAATTTTCGGAGTTCTTCTGTCTGCGCTTTCACGTATGGACAGTGGTTGCATATGAATACAACCAGGACGCCATCGTAGTTGTTCAAATCCTCCAGATCTACTTTCTCCCCTTCATAGTTTTCCAGTTCGAACTCCGGAACGGTTTCTCCTGTTTCAAGTTTTGAGTCAGATTGTTCAAGCGACATATCTAGTTTAACTTCACCTGGCTTCAAGTTTTCTTTCCTTCCAAAGCATCTTTAAACAGAGAAACGTAATACTTCGTAATATGAAACAGCATTCTGACTCTCCGATCTATCGAAATGGAAACTCTCTTATCGTGGCTTATGACCACGGGACGGAGCACGGCCCGGTTGATTTTGAGCCGATGCCTGAAAGCGCGGATCCAAGACATGTGTTTGAGGTAGCGAGGCATGACGCGGTCACTGCGATCGCACTGCAGAAGGGGAACGCAGAGTACTATCGAGAATGGCGGGAGAAAAACGGTGTAGAGGATGGAGCGCCGCTTTTGGTCAAGTTGAACGGTAACTCCAACCTTCCGGAAAGAAAGGACTACTACAGTCCGAAGCAGTGCAGTGTAGAGTATGCTGTAGAAGAACTGGATGCAGACGCAGTTGGATACACAATGTACGCCGGAAGCATCCATGAAGACGAGATGTGGAAGGAGTTTAGAGAGGTACAGGAGGAAGCAAGGAAATACAACGTCCCTGTGGTTATGTGGAGCTATCCACGTGGAAAAGGAATTGAGGAAAACCCTGATTACTCCGGTCAGAAGGATCCGGACGTAGTCGCGTATGGAGCAAGATTGGGGCTTGAGCTAGGAGCAGATATGGTTAAATGCAAGTATCCTGGAGAACAGGAAGACTGGAAACAGCTTGAGGAACAGGTGAAAGGGTTGAAAACTGTTATGTCCGGAGGTTCGAAGAGGTCTGATAGAGAGTTCCTGGAAGATGTCCACGATACGATTGAGGTCGGAGGGAACGGCCTCGCAGTCGGCAGAAACATCTTCCAGAGGCAGAATCCGGAGAAGCTTCTGGACAAGCTGGAGGAAGTGATTTACAGAGGTAAAGAACCGGGCCAGGTTCTCTAAGGTGTTTCAGGGATGGATAAGAGTGAAGTTGTGGATAAGGTTTTCCGTTCGGTGGCTGAAGTCACTCCTCATATAACTTCAGGACTTCAGAACAGGAGAGAGTACGTAGGCGAGGAGAATCCCAGCGATGAGGAACAGATGGAAGCTGACGTCTGGGCCAACGAATTCCTTAAAGAAGAGTTAACGTCGATACATGGAGTCGGCCAGTTCGCATCAGAGGAGGAAGAAGAGATAACTAACTGCGGTGAAGGGCTTTCAGTCACTGTAGACCCTCTTGACGGATCATCCAACATCCCTACTAACAACCTGGTCGGGACCATAGTAGGTATCTACGACGGTGAACTTCCCACGAAAGGAGAAAACCTGGTCGCCGCTTTCTACGTAGTTTACGGGCCTCTGACAACTATCATGAAAGCTGAGGACGGCACTGTCAACGAGTATGTTGTTGAAGAGAGAAAGGAGGATAAAGTAAGCATAGAACCGGTTTCTGAAAGTATAGATCTGCCTGAAGCATATGTGTTCGGCTTTGGAGGGAACAAGAACTGGACTGAAGATTTCAGGGAGTTCGCCGCAGACATAAGGAAAGATTACAAACTCCGTTACGGCGGCGCCTTCGTAGGAGATATAAACCAGGTGATACACCAGGGAGGCATATTCGCATACCCTCACAGGGCGGATGCACCTGAAGGCAAGCTCCGACTGCTGTTCGAATGCAACCCGGTCGCATACATAGTAAAAGCTGCCGGAGGATCATCAACAAACACCGAGAAACCGGTTCTCAAAGTAGAGGCAGAAGAACTGCATCAGAGAGAACCATTCTTCACAGGCAATGAGAAACTGGTAGAGAAAGTAGAAGACAGACTTAGGTAACACTTTTCAAAACCACTCCTCTTTTTATTATATGTGAGTAGTCAAAACTATCCTGGTTTCTGCCCTCCGGAAATCAAAGAATATAATGATTTTGAGAGCGTTCTAGAGGAGCTTGAACAGGTTTACAGGGAAGAAGACAAAGACGGCCTGGTTTCTGAAGTTGATGAGGCCAGAGAGAAAGTTGAATCTTATTAGGGTGCGGAAGAATGGAAGCTTGCCAGAGAAGATTGGCTGGAGTCCGGATATGTCGCATTTATGGCAGCTCTGATGGATTCAAGTTCTCCCGACGGATTTAAAGACAGTATCGAGAGAAAAGTAGATGAGATAGTTTACGACAATACTGCAGAAGAAGTCCTTGACGGCGGCTTTGAATCCAGAGATTTTTCCTGCCCTGTAGAAGAGTTTAGAGAGGAATCTGTAGGACCGGAGCGGCTGCTCATGTACAGAGGGTTTTTGAAGGCCGCAACATCAATCCTGTGAGACATATACAACCTCTACTTCTAAAACACTTATTACCGAGCAAAAGAACAACATGTTATGGCCGCCCGTTACATCCTCCTAGGAGCCGCAGTAGTTATAGCTGCAGCCATCCTGATACCAGAACCAGCCGGCAAAAAAGTCTACACAGTAGACGAAGTAATAGAAGCCAAAGAAAGTTTAGAAGGCCAGACTCTGTCAGTAAAAGGCGAAACAGTTAAAGGCAGCGTCATGTGTACAAAGATGTACTGCACAGACGAAAACCCGTGCTGCAACATATGCTCATCATCTGTCAAACTTAAAGGCAACAAGTCCATAGCACTGGAAGGAGAAGACATAGGATGCTCGGGCACAAACTGTGAGATGAACTGCACTCCAACAACAGGGAAAAGATACATCGTCACAGGAATTCTTAAACAGCAAAATTCACATCCATACATAGAAACAAGTAGTCTCCGTAGGGTGAACCAAAAATAGAAAAAATACTGAAAACTCTCGCTGCAATCCTTCTAACTCTACTGGCAGCATCACAGACAGCAGCAGAACCTCCCGGCATACACCTGAAAACAGAAAGCTTCGTACCGGAAGAAACCCGGGCCCAGAACAGCATACAATCACTGCAAACACACTCCACACCCCCAAGCTACAACCTCATACAGTTCACAAAGCCGACAACACAGAACTACAGAAAAAAACTGCAACACCAAGGAGTCAACTTCATCTCATACATACCCGAAAACGCATGGCTGGTAAAAACCAACACCTCACGAAACAAGATACTCTCACACAACAAAGTAAGATACCTCGGACCCTACAAACCAGAATACAAAATAGACCCTGGCCTGAGGAGAGAGAAGTTGGAAAGCCCTGCTCAAGTTCAGATACGAGTTGAGATGTTCAAGGAAAACTCAGGGGATATCCTCTCTGGGCACGGCAGTTTAGATGGAAAATTCGGCCCGAAAACATGGAGGCTGGAGACAGAGTACTCCAATATTTCAGATATAGCAGAGGAAGAACAGGTTAAATGGATCTCTCCACAATCTCCAGAGCCTATAACACTCAACGACAAGTCTAGAGAAGTTATAGGCGTAGAAAAGCTTCAGTTCGCGCCTTATGAGCTGAACGGAAGCGGATTCACCGCAGCAATATGGGATGGCGGGCTTGCAGGAAATCATAGCGACCTTAACTATACTCTTACCTGGGCAGAAGGGAATAAAACTGTCCGTGGAGATCCGAGTGCAAAAGTAGCAGACCATGCAACACATGTAGCAGGTACCATGCTTGGAGGGGGAAAGAAAGACTCTCAGTATAGAGGAATGGCGCCTGAATCAAGGCTGCTAACATACAAATGGCCGGTAGACAGTAAAGAGTTGTACGGTGAGATAAACGACTCAATAAACAACTACGACTCAATACTTTCCCAGAACTCCTGGGGATATAACACATCTTATGGGGAATATAATTATATTTACGGGAACGAATATGATTCTATAGTCTCAAATAGAACTACAACTGTATCTCGGCCTTTTAACGTAATTTTTGCAGCTGGTAACGCTCGAGGTCCGCTGGAGAGAGATTACAACACTACTATTCCTCCAGCTACGGCCAAAAATGTTGTCACCGTAGGCGCAGTCGATGATGCAAAGAAAATGACATATTACTCCTCATGGGGACCTACAGACGATGGACGTATCAAACCTACAGTCGTAGCGGATGGAGGTAACTACAACACGACCGGACTGATTAAGTCAACGATACCCAGTAATA
The DNA here is from genome assembly GCA_042217555.1 of Candidatus Nanohalobium sp. Taxonomy (GTDB): domain Archaea; phylum Nanohalarchaeota; class Nanosalinia; order Nanosalinales; family Nanosalinaceae; genus Nanohalobium. The sequence continues at coordinate 6,938 of JBDGSL010000044.1, forward strand.
CAGTTGACTACTCCTATCCGTACGATGGTATGCAGGGAACCTCCATGGCGGCTCCTGCTGTCTCTGGAGCAGCGATTCTTCTTAATCAGCAGTTTAATCGTAGTTATGGTTATAAGCCGAGTCCTGCTACTGTGAAGGGAGCTTTCATTCATACTGCTGAGGATTTGAATCGGACGGGGCCTGATTATGTTACGGGTTGGGGTCTTGTGAATGCTACTGCTGCTATTGATTACGTTAGTGAGTCGAAGAAGGAGGGTTTGATATGGAGGGGTACTGTACGGGATACGAGTGATAACGTGAGCTACGATGTTTCTGTTCCTGAGGGTGAGTCCTTGAACTTTACCTTGGTGTGGAGTGATTATCCTGGTACTTCGGGTTCTGGTAGGGCGTTGATCAATGATCTGGATCTGGTTGTCAGGAATTCTTCGGGTCACAGGTATTATCCCTGGACGTTGAACTGGTCGATAAGGAAGCAGCAGGCGGTGAGGACGAAGGAGGATCACAGGAACGTGGTGGAACAGGTTTATGTTCCTGAGACTTTCTCTGGCGAGTTAACTGTCAGTGTGAATGGTTCCAGTGTTCCTGAGGCTCCACAGAGCTACAGCTTGTTTATGCCTGTTTCGGCCTCTGTTGTTCCTTCTTTAACTGTAGAGACTGTCTCGAACACTACTTACGGAGAGGTACCGGACTTCAATGTAAGCTCGGATAGGGATATAATTGACGCGAAGTTCTCGATAGACGGATCTGGGAATTACTCTTTGAAGGAGAAGAACTCGACCTTTTTCTACAACAGGTCTGTAGAGTTGGCTAATGGGACACATCAAGTTGTCTTCTGGGCGAACAACTCCAACGGCTGGGGTTCGGAAAGTGTTTACTTCCTGGTTGATGAGGAGAGGCCTGTTATCAATGCAGAAAGCCCTGTGGAGTCTGCGAACGTCTCCGGAAACTTCTCGGTTAATGCCACTTGGAGCGACGGGTTTACACAGGTAGTTAATCACAGTTTCACCGTGTCTAACAGGTCCTTTTCAGCCAACCACTCTCTGAACGCTACTTTGAACTCGACCGGTCTGGAAGATGGAGAGTACAACGTCACATACAATGTTTCCGACAAGGTCGGGAACTACAACTTTACAAGGCGATCTATCACGGTTGATAACTCCCGGCCTTCGCTTGAAAGCTTTGATCCTGGTGATGAATCGTTTTCAGGTAACTTCTCGGTTAACGCCACCTGGACTGACAGTGTAACAGGTGTGAAGCAGGCTAACTACAGTTTCGGTAATGAAACGTTCAGCAGGAACGGCAGTCTTAACGCTACGGTAGATACATCGAACCTGAGTGAGGGGGTCTATAACCTGAGTTATATACTTCAGGACTACGCCGGCAACTATCTTAACAGGACTTTTCAGGTGTCTATCGACAGGGCATCGCCGTCTTTCGACATCTTTAAGCCTTTGAACGGAAGCTATGTCGGCCCTGGCTTTGAGATCAACGTCTCTGTGACGGATCCTTTCTCGGACATCGTCTCGGCTAACTATACTCTCTCGAATGGAACTGTTTTGAGGCAGGGAGAGCTTAACTCTACTGTGGACACGTCCAACCTGTCAGACGCTCTTTACAACCTGTCTTTCACTGCAGAGGACGAGTTCGGAAACGTCAACTCGACACGGATAAACGTGACTTTAGACACCGATAATCCTTTGCTTAACTTTACTGAGCCTTCCGATGGACAGATTTTCCAGTCGAACTTTTCGGTTAACGCGACTTTCAGCGATGATGAAGCCGTTGAAGCAGCTAACTACACGCTTTACAACGCCAGTTTCAGCGAGACGGGAGGTCTCAACGCCACGTTTAACTCCTCTAACTATAGAGATGGCCGATACAACATCACGGTCAACGTTTCGGATAAAGCAGGAAATCTGAACAGTTCAACAGTGCAAGTGGTATTTGATGATACACCGCCGGAATTAACAGGTTCGTCTGTAGTTGAAGACGGAAATATATCCGGTAACTACTGGTTTAACGCCAGTTTCAAAGATTTCACAGGTGTTGATACTTCCCGTTTCAGGGTTTTCAACTCTACAGGGAACGTGACGGATTGGAGGCAGTTTAACTCGACGGTAGATTCCTCGAACCTTTCTGAGGGTGTCTACAATGTAACATTTTCTCTTAACGACACACAGGGCAATTTCAGAGAGTTTAACAGGACGGTTAATGTCGACAACACGGTTCCGGAGATGAATCTTACTGTTTACAACTTGTCTGTGGAGTTCAATGACTGGGTGAACAACAGCAAGACAGTAGGTGTAAACTGTAGTGACGCCGGGGTTTCTCAGACAGGTGTTGAAACTGTTGAGACTCCGGGTAACGTGAGCTCGCTGCCGGATAATGTTTCCCTGGGTTCCAACGGGGAAAAGACCTACAGTTTCAGGTGTGTTGACTTTGCCGGTAACCGTGTCGTGGACTCGAAAACTTTCAGGATTGATTCTCTTCCGCCTGGAACCGGTGATGCAGATCCTTCAAACTCTACAGAAGGTGTCTCGACCGCACCGTCGATAAATCTTGAACTGGATAACGAGTTCGATGGCTCCGGAGTAAATGCATCTGAAAGCAGTGTGGAGGTTTCCTCAGGCTCGATCGAAGACGTGGACTGGAGTAACAGTTCTGTAAATGTAGATCTCAGTGGTGTAGGACACTCAACTAACTTCACACTGGATTATAATCTAGTTGACAACATGGGCCATTCCCGAAACACCAGTCTGAACTACGTGACGGAAGAAGAGGAGCAGAACACCGGGCAGAAAGAAGAAGGTGCTACTAATGATGATCCTGGTGGAGGCGGCGGTGGAGGCGGTGTCGATGATAATGCTACTGCCAGTACTACAGAAGATGAAGGTAAGAATGTAAACAGTTCTGAAGTGAAGAACCTGGTCTTGAAGGCAGAAGGCAGCGAAGCATCTACGGCTATAGGAGAGATAGATAAAGGCCAGAAAGTGGTTGTCAAGGTTCAGGGCGGTGTCTCGGTTGAAGATGTAGGGTTTTCCAGTGGAGGACCTGCTGAAGGAGTAGAGGTAACTGTCAGAGGTGAACCAGCTGAGGTGCCCCGGTACTCTGGTGAGGCCTATACATATCAGGAGATAGTTGTTGAGAACATCTCCGACTTCGGTATCAAAGATGCTTCCATCAACTTCACGGTCAATAAATCATACCTGGAAGAAAATAATGCGGAGCCAGACCAGGTTGTTCTGAGGAGGTATAGAGACGGCTGGAAGAAGCTTCCAACTGCTCTGAAAAGTAGTGGCGGCGATTCCTATCTCTACAGCGCCAAAACACCTGGTTTTTCGTACTATGCAGTGACTCTGGAGGAGGAAATCAGTAAAGTTGACAGCAACGCCGAAGAGTCCAATGTAAGTGAAGAAGTGGCCGAGAAGACGGAAAATGAAGACAGGAATGGTTTTCCCTGGACGCCAGTGGCTGTCTTTGTGGCCTTGGTGGTGATTGCAGCAGTTCTTTTCTCCAGAAGGGAGAGTATAGAGAACTTCAACCTGAGAGATCTAGGTATAGACTTTTCAGGTGACGAGGACTCATCGGACCAGCTTCTGGATTACAGGATAAGGAAGATTAAGAAGGAAATACATGATAAGACCAAGAGAGGAGAACTGGAGAACAGGGAGGAGATAATGAAAGCTGTCAGCGAGGCACAGAGCAGTTTGAAGGATGGAGATGTCGAAGAGGCGAAGAAGAACATCTCCTGGATAGAGAACCGGCTCTAATCATAGTAGTCCAGTATATTTTCCCTGTCAAAAATATTTTCTTCACCAACCTGCTTCTTCAGCTTCTTCGCAGTCCTCTTACCGATAAGTTTCTTCAACTTCTCAAAACTGACCTCACGAATATCCTCTCTATCCCTAACACCGTGGTCATGAAGCTTTCTGGCACGAACCCTACCAATCTGATCATACTTCACAAGGCCTAACAGCTCCTCCTTGATACCATGCTTCAAACGAAGCCTTATCTTCTCCAGATCCTTACCAACATCCAGTTCTTTCATCCTCGCCAGTTCCTGAGCCCCATAAACCAGCCAGTCAGCGTTACGCATCTTCGCACGTATCCCTCCCGGCGCAGTACCGTACTCATTCATGATCTTCTCCTCATCAAGCTCAGAGATCCAGGCCTGCATCATCATAGAAGTCTTCATAACACGCATAAACCGCTCATACTCAACATCCCACTCCTCAGGAACAGACTCAAGAATATACTTCTCAGCATCCAACAAGGCCTTCTCAATATCCGTCCACTCATCATCATTCACACGCAACAAAGGATTCATCTCAGTAGTCCTCGAAAGCATAAACAGGTAAGAAACAGGCTTATTCTCCCTGCCGTCCAATTTTCTTTCCTCTGCAGTCTTCAAGGCCTCTAGCATGTGGTGGGCAGAATCAGGATCGATATAAAGCTCAGAAACCCTATGCCCGACTTTTGTAGCCTCTAACTCGTGTTCTTTCAAAAACTCGTAATCTCTCAAGGTCTCAACTACTTCTTTAATAGTCTGCTCGACCTCATACATGCCCGAAGACTCTCTAGAGTCTTCTTGTCCAGAAGGCCTATCCGAGGCCTTCGGCTCCGCAAACTGGTAAGCGTAAAACGTCTTCTTGTAGAAACTGATCAACTGCTCCATAGTCGTACAGAAATTAGAGGCAACAAGGGACAAAGTATGCATCCTCAAAACCGGCTCAACAGCCAGCTTCGACTGAATCCTCTCCGGCTCACCAAGAATATACCTGTCAAGGATCTCCTCCTTCATGCCAGGCTGCTTAGCAATACTGATCGCCTCGCCTCTATCATCGTACTTAGGTCTTCCTGCACGCCCTGTTTGCTGCTCGTACTCCAGGACAGGAATGAAATCCATGCCGTTCCCGGTGTAACGCTTCAAATCACGGATAATAACACGGTAAGCAGGCAAGTTAACACCGGCAGCCAGTGTAGGCGTCGCAGAAACAGATTTAATCAGGCCTTTACGGAAGGCCTCCTCCACAAGCTGTCTCTGTTCAGTTGTGTTGTGCGCTATTATGCCGTTTGCTATGAAGTTTTCGGTTGATGTGCTGATGTCGTAGAGTTTTTCCGGTTCCTTTTCCTCAATCTGTTTTATTTTACTCCAGTAAATGTCGGAGTTTGCTATTTTCTGAAGTTCTGTGTCTTCAAGTTTTTCAGCCAGTTTCTGAAATGTTTCCCTCTTTATCGGTGTTTTATGATTCTCGAACCTAGAAACTGTAGATTTCGATACTTCGGGTTCGAGTTCTGATAGGCTGAGATTCTTTTCATTTCTCATCTTTCTTGCTTTAGTTCCCAGTGTTTCAGGTATTACATCGTTTTGTTTTCTGCCGCCTTCGGGGTTGATCTCTATTGCTTCGTCAAGCCGGGATTTTTTCTCTGGGTGTGTGAAACCTATCTCATCTCTGTATTTCCTGAGCTGATCCGAGCCGTATATTTTCAGCCTATGTATATCTCCATTAGTATGGATTTTTTCTCCTCTGATCTCGGTTTCCCGTCCTTCTGTCTTTCTCCTGTCTCTATGCGCATTTATGCCGAACCTTAGAAGCGAAGTATGTAGTTCGGTAGCCAATCGGTCGCTTGCTGTATAGAATTCGATGCATGATGCACCTTCTGAATTTTCCCTGCGGTTTACTGAGCCATCTGTATCGAAAAGGCCTCTGATATAGGAAGCCAGCAACTCATCAGGAAGGCCTATCTCCGGCATTTTCAGGTTCTGTGCCTTTTTCTCCCTTGGAATGCCGAAGTAGTCGTGAAGAATGTCTGAGACTGCTTTAGCGTTGAATGAATAAGTCTTAACGTCGTCCTTTTTTCTTTTATTAACTGAGACGTTCCTGTCAAGTTTCTGGTCTACTATATCTTCAAATCTTTCAAGTAATCTGGTCTCGCTTCCGCTCAGATTTACTGCACTGCTTCCGATATAGCCGTCTCCTGCCACAGCTCCGATCAACCATGCAAGATCCTTATCTAACTTTTCAGGGATTCTCACAGGTTTTTGCCCGGCCTTCGACATGACAACATCAAGATATTCCTCAGGGTTTTCTCCAAGTTCCTCACAGATCTCTCTAAGGCCTCCCACTGAGATATTTCTATCCTCCCTGTACCTCTTCCTGAAATCCTGTTCAAGGCCTTCAATCTCAACTTCTTCAACCAGTTCATCAACTTCGTCGTATTTCCTGTAAGCTCTTACTTCGTCACGGAGAAGATTTCTCAGTCTGGGAGGCTCTACATCGAGATCGATCTTCCTGGGGACAGCGATCCTATCTTCCTCTGAAAGATTCTTTGATTTCCTCCATTCCAGGCCTCCCTCAGCGAGCACAGGTAACTGGTGGTTCCTGCTGACCTTGATCTCTCTACCTCTTCCGGTCTTGATTTTCAGAAGAGGCTTCTCATCCATCTCATACTTTTCCTGGATCTCATTGTCTGTTATACTGTAGTCTGAGAGTCCTAAAGCAGTTTCTTTACTGTTTTCCATGAGATCATCCATCTTCGAGAAAACTCCGTCAGAATGCATGATAACAGAATCGCCGGAAACACAGAGACCAGCATGGTGGAAAGCAGTTCCCTGGCTTACGTTTTCTGCCAGGCGTTCACACTGTGAAGTAGGGTTGCCCAGAACGTTCAGTATCTTCTCAGAGTACTCTTCAAGCTCCTTCTTTTCATCACGTGAAAGCCTGGGTTCAACAGCTTTAGTCGCTCTATCTGAGGCCTTTTCCGCGCCTTTCCTCGACGAGCAGAATGTTATAGTCTGTTTATCTTTTTTCAGAGTGTCTTCTATTATGTTTAAAGTTCCACGGCCGTGCTCATCTTCCAGTTCAACTATCTCGGACTCTTCCTCGACCTCTTCATTTCTCTCCTTGACCTCTGTACCGGTACTCCAGCCCTCAGGTGTCTCAAGACTACTTCCATCTTCATTAGGGCCGGAATCAGGTTTCTCGTAGCCGTCAGGATAGAACTCTATCTCGCTACCCCAGTAAACGCCGTGACTCAGATCAACAGGCCTGTAATCGCTTTCCACAAGCTCTGCATCAAGCCAGTCTGCCAACTGATCGGAGTTTGAAATAGTCGCAGAAAGGCCTAAGAGCTGAAAATCAAGAAGCTCCCGGAGACGAGTCAAAGTAACCTCCAACGTAGGACCACGGTTCTCAGAAGTCAACAGATGAATCTCATCAACCACGACAAGACCGATCTCATGGATCCACGACGGATTATGACGCAATATAGAATCCAGTTTCTCAGAAGTCACAACCACAATATCCGCAGTCTCAAGGCCTTTACCCTCATCATCCAGATCTCCCACAGAAATACGGACATCCAGGCCTTCATAACGCTCGGAAAAATCCTCATACTTCTCACTGGCCAAGGCCTTCAACGGAACAATATAAACCGCGGTCTTACCGTTCTCGACAACCTGGTTCACCATCGCCAGCTCCGCGATAAAAGTCTTGCCAGAAGCAGTAGGAGACGCAACAATCATATCCTCTCCATCCATAAGGCCCTGACTAACAGCCATCTCCTGAGGAGGATTCAACTCCGTAATACCTTCCTTGATGTATTCCTGCCTTATTCTTTCAGGAATTTCAAGGTTTTCTACTTTCACGGTAAAGAACTGTGTGCAACCCTTTAGAGTCTAACCGGTTTCAGTGTACCTTGTGGCCTGTTTCATCATGTAAACGTCGCTGTGCTCGCTGCAGTAAAGTATATCTGTCAAGACCTCTCTGTCGTATCCTCTACGGTATGACTTGGTCTCTGACGAGTAAGATATATGACGGATGTTGTCGTCCTGTCCTTCCTCAGCACATCTGTGACACCTGAACGGGTTGAGAAAGCCTTCTTCCATCTGTAGGCCGCGGTCAACAGGGGTGTAGGCAAAACTGTTCCTGTCAGAATACCTGCCTGTTCCTGTGATAAACTCCCTTATCTCGTCTTCACTGTTGAATTCGTCGTACTTCTCCAGATCGTCCAGTCCGTATCCCGCTACCTCTTCTTCCGGACCGATGTTCCAGCCCTCCACCGGTTCATGGCCGCCTTTAGGTTCAGAATCAAGTAGTTCAAGGATGTTGGGCATACCTCGCAGGTTTAGACCTGCAGCTTTAAATTTCTTCCTTAACGGCGGACTGCTGATTTAATATCTCCGGGTTTCCAGCCTTTCAGATGCAGGATAGTACCTAACAACAGTGAAGCGATAAACAGGTAGAACAGAACTCCGGGTAGCGGAGGCGTGCATCCTTCCGGCAGAAAACATTTTTTCCCGGTCAGCCAGCTGAATAGCAGATTCCATGTGTTCTGATCCATGTATATTGATTCTGAACTGTGTATACTTCAGTTTTTCGGTTTCAGGTGTGGAGGCCTGTGTCTTCTGTCTGGATCTTCAGCAGGTCTTTCAGTGGTGCGTCCTGGTAGACCTCTCTGATTTCTCCGCCAGGGTACTCTTCAAGTCCCAGAAGCCATGGGAACTCCTTCACAGCTTTCTCTGCAAGGTTGAATGCGTCCTGCCGGTATGAAAAGTTGCCTTCGGGCGTAGAGCGCAGGTTGACGAAGTACTGTAGCTGGTCGAAACCCATGCTGAACGTTATTGTTGTCATCGTTGCCATAGGCAGCACATACTGAGCCTGCAGCGGGAAATCGTCTCTTATCTTCTTCTCGGCTTCATATGCAGTTTTCATAGTCTCTTCGAACAGTTCACTGGCTTTTTCCGGCATTTCACTTACTTCTTTAGGTTGGTAGTATCCCATGTCCAGTGTGTAGATGTTTTCTCCTCTGTCGTTCTTCTGATGTCTTCTCAGGTCTCTCAATGCGCCTATATCGGTTTTTATCTCGAAGGTTATCTTCTCCAGGTCAAGTTCTTCATTTCTTCCAACCCATTCATCGTACTCTCCACGTTTCTCCACTTTTTTCTCCAGTACTTCAAGTTTTTCGTCATGACTCATACTTTTGGCTTCCTCAAGTGCCTCGCTGAAACTGTTTCTGTTGTTTTCCTTCAAGATATGAGCTATTACTTTCTCAAACATGTTGTCCGGCTTCGATATTATCTCTACGCCTTTATCGATCTCTCCAGGTTCTTTTTCAATCTCCAGGTCGCCGCCGTACAGATCCAGTTTTTCCTCTCTGTAATCGCTTTTCTCTGTGTACTTGAGAAGTGAAGGTGCAATCTCTCCTCCGGCTTCCTCGATTTTCTCTGCTGATTTCTGTATCTCGCTGAGAGGGTGTCCTTTCCACGAGGCTATGTCGAACTCGATGCTTCTCGCATCAAGTATCCATGCTATATTGGTCTGGATGGCCTGAGGCAGCAGGAAACGTGCTATGTCCAGGGCCTTCCCGTCTATCTCTCTTTCGTATTTTCTTTCCAGGAACTCCTTTGACTTGTCCTGTACTTCTTCGCTCTGCTGCTCTATCCAGTCTTCGAACGGAATCTTTTCTCTGTAGTGCTCTTTCGCAATCTCTGTGAACTCTTCGTAATTCTCGGTCATCTCTTCTATTGTATCGGTGTAAAGGTCTGCGTACCTGCTTTCCATCACGTCCGGATCCCTGTAGTAGTTTTCCTTGTCGAACTCGACGTAACGTGTGGACTGCTCTATGAAGAACGCTAACTGATCTTCTGCAAGCTTTCTAGCGAACAACTGGCTTACGTCGTTTGCAACAAAAGGTATCCAGACCGTGTTGGCGATAGACTTGTGGCCATACGTGCCGTAGTACTTGTCGAAAAAGCTCTGTGCTTTTTCCAAGCCGGCTTCAAGAGCTTCCTGCGGATGCTCAAAGCCGTCCTCTCCTTGTTCCTGTGTTCTGGCCAGTCTTTCTAGGCGTTGTTCTCCGCCTTCGATTTCGTGGCCTCTTACCTCTCCCTTTATCGCGTCCAACAAGTGTTCCCGGACGTCTTTCGGGCTTCTGGAGAAAAACGATCCGAACGCTCCAAATATCTCCGGACTAACGTTTTTAACTGCGTATATATCATCTTCAGCACTGGTTACAAAGTTTGAGAGAGCTTTTTTCTCCCTGCTGGAAAACTCTGTCAAGAATCTTTCACCTTAAACGGTACTGGTTAACTCACTGTTTAATAACCGGTGACTGAAGAACCGGAAATTTAAAGGATTAAAACAGCTCACAGCTTTTCGTGGATACGCCCAGGATATTCAGGTCCCGGGGGAAAGAGAGGAAGTTCCTCGGAACTGTTCTCGGACTGACAGTGTTCTTCGCTGCAGCCTTCTTCCTCACAGAGCCGTATCATCAGATACTTTACGATGTCGAAGCGCTCAGAAACTTTATCGCCGGATTCGGACCGCTCGCACCTGCAGTACTGATACTTGCACAGGCCTCACAGGTCATAATAGCTCCTGTACCTGGCCCTGTAGTCGGTGCGGCAGCCGGGTACCTGTTCGGAGTAACTTGGGGAACCATCTATACTGTTACAGGAGCAGGCATAGGTTCAGCTGTCGCCATCATCCTCTCAAAGCGTTACGGAAGGCCTTTTGTCGAGGATACGCTTGCTGACGAGACAATGAACAGGTTTGACGGCGTGGCTGAAGAACACGGCTTCCTTCCATTCCTGCTTATGTTCTTGCTTCCAGGCTTCCCTGATGATGCGGTATGCTTCATGGCCGGCCTGACAGAACTTGATACCCGACACCTGATAGTATATGCGACTCTCGGCCGTTTACCTGGAGCACTATCTCTTACAGTGGCAGGTAACAGCCTGGCAAACACAAACTACCGTTTACTCCTGATTACATCCGTGGCAGTGATAGCAGTGAGTGCAGCTGCGTTTTACACCAGGGAAAAAGTAGTAAATCCGTCACACGGCGTGAAGAACCCGCTGACTTATGTGAAAAACAGGGTTGGCGGTGACTGAACCGTACTTAATGTTTCTCATGTCTGTTGTTAACATGCATGGGTTCAGATGAAGTTCTATCCCGGCTGTTCAGGCATGACTCCTGCAACGATCTGACAGTGATAAAGGCTGCTCTGGAAGAGGGACAGTACGGCCCGGAGCTAGGTGAAGAAACTAGAGATGAACTGGAAGAGTTCGCAGACGTACTGGATGAGGCCGTCGAAAAACTGGATCGTGATACGGGAAGAGTTAAGGAACTGGAGTACCTGGCGTCACACGGAACAGATTATCCGGGTGAAGTAGGTAGACGCGTGGAAAAAGTATCCGACATGAGTTCCCGTCTCCTGGATCTAGAAGAAAGCAGTCAAAACGGTATAGAGATTGGAAAAGTGCTTTCACCTGTGGAAGAGGAAGGCAAGGTAAATTACAGGTGCTCTCCGGAAGGAAAAGTGGAAGGGGATGGAGGGCTTTACCAGGTGGCCAATACTTTAGTGGAGAACTCTAAGAGACACGGAGAAGACGATGACACCACGGTATGGGCAGAGGTCGCAGACAACGACAACTGTTACAGCGTAGACATATGGGATAACGGGGAAGGACTGAAAGACGAGTACGATGGACAGGATATATTTGAAGAAAGTGTAGGAGAGAACTCGGGTCTCGGCCTGTATCTCTCACGTATGATAACAGAAAACTTTGATGGAAAACTGAGGTACAGTCCTGAAAACGCTGCCAGGGAGAATGGCTTCGGCCTCAAATGGATCCTGAAGAAAAAAGAGCCAGAAAAAGGAAAAGTTCAGTACTCTACCTCAGAACCTGTGTAGAGAGGGTTTTCTTCCAGTAGTTCGGATACTTTCGACCGATGTTTCTCACCGTTTTCTCCCGGGTTCCTGATCCTTTCAGCTATCATCTCCCCGATCTCCTCAAGTTCTCTTTCCTTCATTCCTCTTGTCGTCAGTGCCGGTGTCCCAATACGTATCCCTGAGGTCACTTTAGGCGGCTGCGGATCATGTGGCACCATGTTCTTGTTGACAACTATGTTTATCTCTTCCAGGGCTTTCTCTGCTTCTCTACCCGTGACTTCTTCATTTCTCAGGTCAACCAGGACGAGATGGTTGTCAGTTCCATCCGTAACAAGCTTGAGGCCGCTTGACCTAAGGGCTTCTGCCAGTGCCTCCGTGTTTTTCTTGATCTGCCTGGTGTATTCTTTGAACTCCGGTCTCATAGCTTCCCTGAAGGTAACGGCTTTGGCTGCAATCTGGTGCATCAACGGTCCGCCCTGGCTGAAAGGGAAGACCGCGCGGTCTACATCGTCTGCAAACTCTTCCTTGCAAAGTATCATTCCGCCTCTTGCCCCTCTGATAGATTTGTGCGTAGTGGTTGTGACTATATCACACTCCGGGAACGGGTTCTCATGTTCTCCTGTTGCAACCAGTCCTGAGATATGTGCGATATCACACATAAGAAGTGCGTCAACCTCGTTTGCCACCTCTCTGAACATGCTGAAATCGATCTCCCGTGGATAGGCCGAGTATCCGCATACAATCATATCAGGGTCATGTTCTTTCGCAGCATCCATGACGTCTTCTTTCTCGAAACGCTCCGATTCCTCGTTTATAGGATAGGTATCGAAATCGAACAGTTCACCGGAGAAGTTCACATGGTGTCCATGTGTCAGGTGGCCTCCATGGGAAAGAACCGGTCCCAGAACCCTGTCACCTGCCTCCAGGACAGAGAAATAAGCTGCAAAGTTCGCCTGAGACCCGGAGTGCGGTTGGACGTTCGCGTGATCGGCATCGAAGATCTCACACGCTCTCTCACGCGCCAGATCCTCGACTTCGTCGTGATACTTGCATCCGGCATAGTAACGTGCACCAGGATAACCTTCAGCGTACTTATTGGTCAATACGCTGCCCTGCGCCTGCAGCACCTGTTTAGGCACAAAGTTCTCAGATGCAATCATCTCAAGAGACTCGCTCTCCTGCCTCTCAACCTCGTTCTTCAGAGCTTTGTAAACCTCAGGATCTGCCTCAGAAAGATCACGATGCTTCATGAATCAAAAATTCCTGTATGCATGTTCCTATATCTTTCCCTCGCTGGTTAAAGAGAAAAATATTTTTCGCCACTCTACTCCTCCTGGATCAGCATCTCCACTACCAACTGCAGTATTTCGACGAAGACACCCATGTATGCGGTGTATAGTCCGATGCCGTTGAGGAATGGTGTTGAAGGTCTTGTCTTGGTCACGTAGATCTGGTGGATGAGGTAGACTATGAACCCTATCAGTGCGAGCGTAAAGCTGATTAGTGCGAATATTCCGGAGAAGCTTCCTATGAAGGATACTCCTAGGACTCCGAGGAAGATGTAGTTGGCGTAGCGACCCCAGTTCGAGAAGTCGTGGCTGGTTCCGAACACAAGCAGACCTGAAAGAACTGCTATCGCCGTAGTTACTACTCCTGTTATGCCGAGAGCCAGGCCCTGGATCGATGGCGATAAGAATCCTATTATGCCTGCCCCGAACATACCGTAAGCAAACTGAATTATGGAAGCGCCGCCCACTGCCTTACCTTTTTCCCCGTTCCTTACACCTCTCTTAGCCAGGTATACTCCACCTGTCAGCATCGCTCCGTAAACTATCACTCCGAGGAAAAGGAAGGTTCCAAACAGTAAGTCATTGACTGCCGAGAGCGGTGTAAAGGCAAATACCCACATAACTGCGATGTTTAACAGTATTAATCCGGTTGCGATTCCCAGGCTTTTCAGCTGACCTTTCTCAAACATAACTTTTGATTTGGGCCGGAAGGTTAAAAGAGCAGCGGCAACTTGAAAACCGTTCCTGTCGATATCAAAGGATGTGAAGAAGAACAGTTATCCTGGAACTTTCATAGTGGTCGAAGGCCCTGACGGCGCAGGTACAACCACCCAGTCGAAGAAACTGGCGGAGAAACTTGATGCTTACTGGACCTGTGAACCTGCAGACAACAGCATCGGTAAGAAAGTAGATGAAATGATCTCCGGTAAAGATTACTCACCTGAAGCCGTAGTTCTGGCATTTGCCGCTGATAGAAAAGTACATCTTGAAGAAGAGGTGATTCCCAGGCTGGAAGAAGGTGAAACGGTTATCTGCGACCGTTACTACCATTCCTCACTTGTATACCAGCCGGTTCTTGGAGCAGATTACTCCTGGGTTAAAAAACTTAACCGGGATGCGGTCAGACCTGACAAAACATTTATACTTGACGTAAAAGCTGAAACAGGGATGGAAAGAGTTAACAAGAGAGGACATGACGGCAACATATTCGAAAACCTGAGCTTCCAGCAGAAAGCAGTTCTGAAGTACAGAGGCCTGGATGAAAAACTTGACGAAGATATAGAACTTGTTGACGCCTCAGAACCAAAGAAAAAAGTTTTTGAAAAGATAAACTCTGTCTTAAAGTAAATATTGTGGGAAGAGTTAGTTCCGTTACTCTTCCCCGTCTTTCTCCTCTTCTATCGCTTCTTCAATCTTCCCTGGCTGGAAACCTACTACTTCAGTGTCTCCGATAAAGGTCTGTGGAACTCCTCTCTGACCGGTTCTCTGAATCATCTCCTTGGCCTTTTCCTTGTTTTCAGCTACATTGAACTCTGTGTATTCATAACCGTTCTCATCCAGCCACTCCTTGATTTTATCACAGTAAGGACATGAGGGTGTAGAGTAAACTTCTATCTCAACCATGTTTGTGTAATAATGTTGAACTAATTTAAACACTGCGTTATATTTCGTCGATCATCTCCATCTTGTCCTCATACCATTCAGACAACTTCTCCTTCAGCTCATCCTTCAGTTCCTCCGTTGAAGAAGAATAAATATAGTAACGTCCCTTTTTACCTTCCTCAACAACACTCCTTCTCTCCACCAATTCTGTAGATCTCAGTTTAGAAAGATACCTCTGTACGGTAGATCGACTCCTGTTCAGATCATCGGATATCTCCTTAACCCTCGCCTCTTTATCACACAGATAGTAAAGAACCTCGGCTTCCGTATCAGAGATATTATACAGCAGTTTTCCCAACTTTTTCAACTCCCGAGGACAGTTATTCATGTAGTTCAACAATATTCAACAAACAATTTATGGGTTAACTTAATCTTCCCAAAAAAATAATTTGGCAGGACCCGGATTTGAACTTGAAAACAAGTTTTCTGCTGCGCGTTGAAATCGTAAATGGCAGGGGGGCGATTTGAACGCAAATAATAATTTTTACTAATTTTCTGCCTTTGAGATAATCATTTTCTGACTTTT
>JBDGSL010000045.1:0-2661 GCA_042217555.1 Candidatus Nanohalobium sp.
CCACAAAAGACCAAAAATCTTTAAATAATTTTTGTATACACGTCAATAAAATTCTACATTTTTAATAACTACCGGTTGCCAAACTAATGATGATGGCGGAGGATTCAGAGGATCGGCAGGAGTATTACAAGGATACTATTGAAGATATAGTCGAGGAGCAGAAGGATTTCCTTGGAGAGGAACTGGCACTGAAGCAGGCGCGTCAGGCCCCTCTAAGCATAGATTCCGAGGGAAACGTTGAGGATTTCTACGGAAAGGGAGAGGATGCCCTCGAAATTCTGAGAAGCTACACGGAGCACCAGGAATTTTATCTCGAAACGATTCAGAGGATTGTAGACAATATCTCAAACTTTTTCGGACAGGAAATGTCCCTTGGATACGCCAGAAAATCCCCTCTTGAGGTAACCCCCGAGGGAGAGGTAAAAGCATACTACGGCAAAGGAAGAAAGGCCTTAAACATCCTTGTGGAGAACCTTGAGCAAGATATAGGTAAGGAAGCTGCCGACAAAAGGATTAAGCGGGAGTTAGATGACTTATCAGATGATGAGAAGAAACTGCTTCCGGAAAATATCAGGCCTCAGCCTTCAGGTGAGAAGAAAGGCCTTATTGATCGGGTTACGAATATTTTTGCCTGACTGGTTAAATTTTATAACGAGAGAACTGTTTATTGTTTTTAGATGAGTCTACATTTGACGAAGGAGAACAAGTATGTTATCCTGGCTCTCGCAGCAGTTTCGATTATCTCAGGATTCCTTATGGACTTCCTTCAGGGTTCAGCCCTGCTGGCAGTCCACGATGCGTCATTCTACCTTCCAGGTCCAGCGCTACTGCTTGGAAGCATCTTCATCTATCTTGCTAGAGATAAGTACGGTGGAGTAGTAGCCAGAAACCTGGAAGTTACAGGCGTGTCACTGGCAGTCCTGGGAGTTTCATGGATCGGCTATTCAGCCTTCTTCGCGGCAGGATTCCCTTCATGGGGCGTAACACCTGCTTTCTGGGTGACACTGCTCGGAGGCCTGATCAGCACATCCTTCTTCCTTTCAGCTTACGGGTTCTACCTGTTCTGGAAGTTCGAGGAAGAGAGAGGTGATTCAGCATGAGCCTGAACATGAAGAGAAACGACTACATAGCAATAGCAGCAACCCTGCTCGTACCTCTTGTAGCAGCAATAGGCCTCATGGGCATGTCAGGCAATCAAGCCCTGGTCATGCTCACGATGGGAACAACCATCCTCGCAGGAATAGGAGTAATAGCCGCACTCGTAGCCATCTACAAAGGAAGAGAAGGCTACGGAGGACTTGTAGCAAGGAACCTTGAAATCATCGGAATAGGCCTTGCCCTGTTCATCGTAACCTACATCCCACACGTCCTGTGGCATATCTTCGGACTTATGAACCGAAACCCACTTGGACCGGGATGGATAGGCCTCACAAAGGCCTGGTGGGCAGGATTCTTCCACATCGGAGCTATTGCATTCTTCCTGATCTCCAGCTATGGATTCTACCTGTTCTGGAGCGAGAGCTAGGATAAAAAAACATTTTTCTCTTTTTCTTTTATCTTCTCAACTGAATAGAATAATAAACGATATTAGTCTTATAACTCGAAGGGAACTACTTACCTTTGCTGCTATATTAATCGCTACAGCGTTCTTAGGCACTTATTTGGGGCAAATACAGGCTTCAACTGAGAGTCCTCATAATGAAGTTCATGAAGCACCTCATGAAGATCAACATAATATGACTAAAGGAGATCATAATAGAACTATTAGTCAACATAATGAGACTACTCATTCAACTACAGACGATAATATGACTCATCATAACACGTCTTCTCATTAGAGGCCCTCGAGACCATTTAGTGCTATTAACAATTGTTATGTACAGAAAGTAAAGAAATCAGATGGCAGGACCCAGATTTGAACCGGAATCAAGGCAAATGCAATTGGAAGTTTCCGGAATTGATTTAGAATAGTTTCATCAACCGTTAGATTTATTACTTTAGTGCTACTATAGAATTCATAGGTGAAACAATTATGGCTTCGGTTTCAGTTAAACTACCTGACTCTCTAAAAAAGCAGATAGAGGAAAGAACGGAGGAGGAAGGTTACATGAACACTTCCGAGTATATCCGGCAAGCGGTGAGAGAGAAAATAAAAGAAGAAACTCAACTTTATCCGGACGAATTAAGAAGGTTGATTGAACAGGGAGAAGACCCTGAGAAAGGAGAGACTCACAGCTTGGAAGAAGTAAAAGAAGAGTTCTGATAACTTATGGAAGTAATTGTAGGAAGAAGCTCTTCAGGACTTGGCCGAGTTAGATGAAGAACTTAGAAATAGAATCCTAGACCAGGTAGAGAAACTGGAGAAAAACGCAACGCCCGACAAATCAACATTCATAGAAATCGGCGACATGGAGCTCTTCTGACTGAAACTACAGGAAGAAGACGGAAACTCCAAACTCAACCACCGCATATTCTATCAGATTAAAGACAACAAAGTCTACATCAGAGGGATTTTTCATCGTCAGAAAGGGTATGGAACAGAGACTGAGGAGGAGCTTGAAGACAGGATTTGAACCGGAATCAAGGCATATGCAATTGGCAGGACAGGATTTGAAACTTTATCCTAGAAAAGTATAATAGATTTTAGAGTTCCTCCAGTCT
>JBDGSL010000046.1:0-2000 GCA_042217555.1 Candidatus Nanohalobium sp.
GGAAATGTGAAGCTACTGAGGTTGATGAGTGCGAACACATCGACGGAAACTTTGTAGACCCAAACGATCCTGATGTGAGAAAAACCACTCATTTTATCCAGGTCAATACTTGGATTACTCCACAACTAGCTTTTCGAGTCCAAAAAGCTGCTGACGAATACACCGACTATGATAACGGAGATGAAAGTCATCCAGGAAATCGATCGAAGCTGATGAGGAAGGTACTCAAGAATGGGGTTGAACTGATTGAAGAATCTTCCGATAAAGGTACTCTGGACGAAATTCTTGACAGAAAGATGACGGGAGATGAAGAACTTGAATCCAAATACAAAGAAGTCAGGAAGGAGAAGCAAGAACTCGAAAACAAAGTAGAAGATCTGAAAGAGAAACTAAGCGAAAGTGCGAGGGAAAGGAAGAAACTCAAGAGAAGACACTCGATCATGGAGAAAAGCAACGATGTCTTCTACCAGATGCTTGAGATTATTGAGGAAGAACCAAAAACAAGACAGGAAATTGTAGAAGAACTCAAGAAGGAAGGACTGGAAGACGGAGAAATACCTCACCCTGTGGAACACGAAGAAGACGCAACTGTTTCTGGCTTAGTTGAATATTTCCTCGCTCGGGATTCCAGCCAACGCTCGGAAAAGCAGAAAATAGAAGTTGTAGGTGATAAAAATGGCAGAAGCCTCTACAAAAAGAAAGATTGACAACCATATAGAATTCTTCATTCAGGAAAAATTAGAGAAAACAAAAGCGTCTAACACTATTGATAACTACAGGAACTGTTTGAGAAGATTCTTCTGCTGGTATCATGACACAGTCCATGAAAGTGCCGAAGACTACAAAGTATATAGCAACATATCTACACATCAATCCGACGCCGATCCAGAATATGCTCCGGAGGAAATATGTAGCAAGACAAGGAGAGAAATTAAAGAAGTAATCTTCTCCGATAGTTCAAACCAGATAGATGCTGAAGAATGCTTAAAATACGAGAAAGACAATAAAAACAGAGGATCGGTTAAGCAACACTTCAGGGATAAGATCAAATCCACAAAAAAGCTTGAAAAAGTCAAATTGACCGAAGAAGACATCAGAAATGTAAACAAGGAGTTAATTGCAGATTTTGTAAATCACCTCAGAGAAGATTTGGAGGTTAAAAAATCAACAGCTAGAAAGTACGTCAATTCTCTGGATAAGTTCCTGAAATTCTACTCTAGTTCAGACTACCATCAAATCAGAGATCCTATTCATCTGGACTATGGGAAGGTACAAGATGAACTCGATGCAGACTGGGACAAAGGGAAAAACCTATCCAAAAGGGAGAGAAAGAATCTTGATAAAAGCGGCAAGAAGCTGAGCCCCGAACAAATAAAGAAACTAATTAAATCACGTGGGACGGAAGAAGATCGTGCTATGATATTGGTGATGGTTAAGACCGGTATCAGAAGAGCGGAACTAACCAATATCCATATGGACGATATTGATTTAGACGAAAAATGGATTTACATAAGGGAAAGGAAGGGAGGTAAGCAAGGAAACGTAATATTCGATTCAGAATGCAAATACTACTTATCGAGTGTTTATGAAGCGCGAATCAACGAAATAAAGAAGGAGAAGCTAATTAAGGAGAAGATGGAGGAAGAGGATATAACCCGAGCTGCAGTAGTAAAGAGATTAAGGCAAAACGAACTTTCACTTGATGATGTTGAACTTGAGGATGAAGAACTGGAGAACGAATATTTGTTCACACACGGTTCAGGAAACAAATACTCCCCCAACACAATTACCAAAAAATACAAGTCATGGGCTAGAGATGCGGGTTTTGATGAAGATGAATTTAGAGGGCCGCATGATCTGAGACACACTTTCGCCAAACATTACCGGCTGCCAGACAATAATCCAGAAGACTGGGATATGGACAGTACAAAGGAGGGTAAGGAAGTATTTCGACGAATCCAGATGAGTCATTCAGAAAATACCTCAACAGGGGAAGGCTA
>JBDGSL010000047.1:0-9868 GCA_042217555.1 Candidatus Nanohalobium sp.
GAACCCGGGTCCGTACAGCCCCACTGTACGATTAATAGCCACTCCAACTCCTGAAGGAGTTTGTGCGTGGTAATAAACTCCACGCTGGGAGTTTAGACCGCTAAACCACCCCGCCGCTTGTTACCGCAGATTTTCAAATCTGCTATGAGCAGACTTCCCTAAAGTCTGCGACGCTAATCGCACACAGTAAGGCATCCAAGAAATACCTTCCAGGTTACTCTTTAATATCACTTTTTCCAGGCGGTAACGATCTGATTATATAGTCCAGATCCAAATCATTGTCAAGTCTTCCCTGAATCTTTTTCGCTATCTCTGATTTCTTGGTGTGGCCTGGCTGCAGTACTACGTAATCTCCGCAGTTCTCTTGTATTGCTGCTTCCGGTCCGCACATCGGCACTTTGACTTCATCTATCTCATGAACTCCGATTGCTGCTTCTACTGATATGTTTCTCATGTAGTTTCTGTCACCTCGGATGACGAACGCACCTTTCGCCAGGTATTCGCCTGATTCAGGATTTTCTGTCACCTGTTCAGGGTCCACGTAGTATACGTCGTCCGCACCTATGCCGGCTTTCCATGTCTTTGCGAACGTGACAGCAGCCTTCGCAGCCTCCTCACGCGTTGCTTCTCCGCATTCCTTCCCGTCTTTCACCACGACACTGGGTGCGCCGTCAAAGTCTGCGTGGAAGTAGAGGTCGTTTGACTCCATATGCTTCTTGACCAGCATATCGTTCGTATTGGAGTCTCTGCCTGCCAGAACCAGGTAACCTTCGCTTGAGTAGAACCAGCGGTACTTCTCAAACCACTTCTTCTCTCTTTTCTCAGTTTTATCCTCCATAACCTCTTCCAGCTCGATACTCTCAGCGTTCAACTCCTCTAACTGCTCTTCAGTTTTCTCCCTGGCTTTTCTGGCATTCTCAATCTTGGACTCGGACTCCTTTGCTTTATCGTAATAATTAGATGCTATAGCTTCTAAATCCTCTCCTATTTCCAGCTTAATGTTTTTATCTTCTATCTCGACTGTAACGAATCTCTCCTGCTCGTTGAACCCTTTGACTTTCTCTGTCAACTCGTCCCCGGATTCCTCGAATCTTTCTCGGACCTCGCTCCATTCATGTTCTTCGATACCTTTTTCAACGGCTCTCTGGATTTCGTGAAGGGTTCCGTAGTTCTCGTAAATCAGTTCGGCCTTTTCCCGGTTCTCCTCTGCGCTTCTCTGCAAGCCCTCTATCTTACGTTCCTGCTGCTGTAGCTGCCGTTCCAGGCCTTCTTTCTTCTCTTCGTAGGCTTCTCGCTTCTTTCTCTCTTCCTCTTTCTTCTCCCGACGATAGAAATATTCATCTAACGCCTCAGAAAACCGGTCAAACCATTCCTTCTCCATGTCTTCATACGTCTCCAGTGGGAAAGGTGCGGCGCGTTGAGGTATCTCATCCTCGCTGTAGAGGATAGGGCTGCGCTCATTTTCGATCAAGTTCTCTGCCTCGACCCGGATCCTGTCCTTTTCTTCCTCTGAAAGCTCGCTGACCTCTTTAGTCTTTTCTATCTCGGTTCTGTAGCATATCTCCTCTGCATACTTTCCTCCCAGACTTAAATCAGAAGCCAATCTCCTTACAATTTCGCCCTCGCTTAAAGCTTCAAAAATATCCTCTATTTCACGTGGATCGGTAGTTGGTTCGGGATAGACATACTCTTCTCCAACTTCAATGGTTCTGTCGGCCCACTCTTCCTGCCTCAGTGCACCTATAATCTTTCCTTCTTTCACCAGTATGAAGTTCCCTTTACCAAATATTTCACATATCAGTTTAACGTCTCCGCTCTTGATTTCAAGTAAACGGTCAAAACCTCTCTGATTTAATTCATCAATCTTTCCAAGATGCTTCCTGAGTTCCATGCAGAACCCTGGCGGCTTCATAGGGTTGTCACGCTTGTACTTGGATAGGAAAGCATGCGAAGTGCCTATAATCAACCTTTCCTTCCCTTCACCCGGTATGTAGACTTCCAGGGTTAGTTCCTCTCCTCTCTGATACACTTTCTGAACATGTCCCTCCTCCAGTTCCCTGAAGTCTTCCATCAGGATCGAGAGGTCAAGGCTTGTCAGTTCCATGTTTGTGTTTTTTACCGTAATTTCTAAAATAGAAGGTTAGTACTCGTCTAGTCTTTTCTTAGCAGATTCTATCTGCTCTGTTGAATAACCTTTTTCTTTGAGATACTTCTCTAGTTGTGTGACTGTATAACCTTGCTCGTGTTTTTCTTCAAGCCAGTCTTCAGGTATGGAGTTTTTGTCTTTTTTATTCTTTAGTCTGGCTCCTAGAAGTGAGAGGATAGTGATTAATGCAATTGAAAAGATGATTAGGCCTATTTCAGTAAGAGTTAGATTAAAGGAACTTTTGCTGGCTTTCAGGCTTTTAGTGCTTTCTGTCTTTTTTTGGCAGTCTGATGGACAGGTACCTTGTTCTATTGTTTCGCATATGTTGTCGCCGCATTTTGCAGGTTCTTTACCGCCCATCTCACTAGGCCCCATTGAATCGTTTTCTATTGCCATAGAGTTGGGTGCCATCAGCACTAGAAAGACTGCTGCTATCTTCTTCATTATTAGAACACTCTCTTAAACACGCCTTTATGGATTCTCTTACTGTTACTTAGGGTTTCTATCTTCATTCTATCAGGTCTTTCAAGTAGTTCATCTTTTAGGTTGTCTGTGTAGGGTTGCATGTACCAGATCCAGATACCTAGGTTCTTGAGATTTTGATTTCCGTCATTTGGATCTCCATTTTTCATATAGAATCTGACACTGTCGATTCTCTTACTGAAAACTGATTTTGATGTAGATTTTCCTCTGAGATTGTCTATCCGTCTTGCTTCATCCCGGTTGCCTGTTCGGTAATTAATGCAGTATTTTTCGCCGCATCTTACCTTACCAGATATATCAAAGTTGTAGTCTTCTTTCCCTGATACATTCAGAAAGGCAGTGTAGGGCCAGTCAGGATAATTATTATTTGTTATGCTGCCGTCTATAGTCTGGTACTGCATATTTAACTGCACTTTCTTATCTTTGTTTGAATCTAGATTGATTGTTTTGGAAATTTCTTCTCCTCCAGATATATCTCCGCTGCTTAAGTCTTCCAACTCCGTGAAAATTCCCTGAGAGTTTAACAAGTATATATTCTCGATTTTTCTGTCTGCAGTGTTAAGTACATAAGTTTTAGATCTCCACTTATTAGTTCCAACAGGTTTAGTAATCTTATATACAAGCGCCTGTTCAGTATCCTTTGAAGGGATTTTCATCGCAAAATCGTACGAACCGGACTGTCCATAATAGGGATATCTAACTCCTCCCTTGTTGTATATCTGTATGGCTTTGCCTCCCTCTTCAGGAAACAGGCCGAAAGTACCAAGGCTGAGAGGAAGCATGAAAGTGGTAGCTGAGGATGACCGATCAAGTTTCACCGTGAAGTTTAGTCTGTAGCTTTCTCCAGGCTTTATACTGCTCCAGTTATAGAGCACAGTCTTCATTTTTTTGGAGGCGGGGCTTCCTGTGGAATCAAGACTTTCATCCAGTGCATAACGAGCATCGGCTTCGGCCATATTAGGAGGGTTCCACCATCGGTCTATAGAGCCGACAAGTCCATAATACTGCCGGTAATTTCCTTCTGCGGAAATATCTGAAACCTGATATCTATCTTCAATTACTGATTCTACTCTACTAGGCTCGACGGGTTGAGTAAAATTCAGTTCATTACCTTTTAGCACATATATTTCTCTTTCATCTACTCTGACCCTTACCCAGCTGCCGTCATATTTAAAGTAGCTGAACGATGTAAGACTTCCTAGGAAAGGCATGCCAGTAGCTGAAGCATTCATTTCAACAGGGATATACTTGTCTCTATTATCCTTTGTTGGCAGGCTATTATTATGGTATACTCTTCCATTAGTAGAGCTCTCTAGGTGCTGAGTTACTTCTCCGGTACTGCAGCTTATGTTTTCTCCGGTACTACAGCTTAAATCAATTATATCTGCGTAGCTGCCTGATTCTGCTAGAGGTATCTGGTATAACAAAGAGGTCTCAGGATGGCTTTTCCAATCCTGTTTAAGTCCTATTTTCGCTTTAAGATTTACTGATACATTGAAAGTGATAGAGTTGTCTGTAAGATTGACTGGAACAATATCAAATACGCTTGAGATCTTGTTGCTTTCGGGCTCCTTAAATACTTCTTGGGTTTGATAGGACTGTGAGGTGCCGTCTTCGAAATCGAGCCTTACTCTATTAGGGGGCTGGAACTTTCCTCTATCACTATGAAAATCAACTGTGTTTGCATCCTGATAATATGTTATCGACTTGCTCCAGCCGCTTTCAGGATGTACTTGTACTGTCTCCCAGGGTATACTGAGCTTGAAGTTTCCATCCTTATCGGTGTTTAAGACCTGGTTTATATCTTCATAATTGCTTGAGCCATCGATGGTCACACTTAGATTTTTGTTACTGTAAGGTGTCTTGTTAAAGTCATTAAGGAAAACTTTACCTTTCCACACCTTTTCGGTGGGTATCCCTCCCTTTATGTAGGTGTCAGTTATATTGATGCAGTACATAGGCTCCACAATTATTTCCTTATAACGGCTGCGTGTCTGGATTTTTGGAGATGGAGACTGGGGAACACAGCCCAGATTTACTTTACCGGTGCTCTTTGGACGTACTACTGTATGAGTTAATTGTTGGTCAAGCTGTATAATGCTCAAATTAGCAGCTACATCTCTGTCATTTCTTAAAGAAACGAAGAAACTGCTATTCTTGAACCAAGAGTGTTCTACGTATACGCTATCAGGGTTTTTTATAATTTTGGTGTTACCCATCTGCCTTGCATTGGCTTGTTGCTCCTGCATAAGTGTATAAAGTGTGCCAGCAGCTCCTATTGTGATTACAATTAGTAGAATAGTTGCAACAGCAGGAGTAAGCCCTTTTCGCATCATTTTTTCTTTCTCATTTTACTTCTCTATCTCGATTTTTTCCTCAAAGTTGTCCTTGAGCTCGTCGACCGAGTCTATATCGAAGTAGTCTAGGAAGAAATCCGTTACATCTAGGATGGCTGTACGTCCGTCTTTCTCCTTGTCTACGAACCCGCGTGACACAAGTTCTTTCACGTGCTGGTAGGCTCTGTTTCCCCTGATCTCTATGATGTTTGTCTGCTCCACCGGCGCGTTGTAGGCGATAAGCGACAGTGTTCTGAGTTCGCCCGAGTTCAAGTCCTGATGTGGTGCCAGGTGTGAAACCTCGTCTATATGACTCTTCTTCACCTTTAACTCGTATCCTTCATCCGTGTGAATCAGTTCGAGGCCGCGGTGTTCTCTCTCAAGCATCTCCTCAAATTCCTGTATCAGCATGTCGACGTAGCCGATGCTTCCAAGGTTCAATGCATCCGCTATCTCCTTTCTTTCCAGAGGTTCTTCGCTGAGGTAAAGTGCTGCTTCCAGACGCGCTTTTTTCTCTTCCATTGTTTGAATCCCTCTACTAGATTTTTCTAGAAGACGTTCTTAATTTTATCTATTAGGGATTTATTTCTGGATTTCTTGGGATTTTTTAGCATCTGTAATTCTTTTTTGATGGCTTCTTCTGCATTTTCTCCCCTCAGTATCATCTCGTAAATATTTCTAGCTAATTCGATTTGTTTTTGGGTGTCAATTTGTGGGCCACTGGTTGTAAGATGCTCCAGTAATGCTGCGGTTGTTTCTCTGCCCCTGTAATTTTCTGGAACTTGATCTTTTGGAAATTTGTACCTGTTTTCCGTGAACTCCCCTGTTCCAATGCAGTCCTCAACTATCTCTTTCAAACTGGCGTTTAACACTCCTTTTTCTTTCGCTCTCAAGCAAATCAGGTAAGTTGGTAAAGGCACGAAGGTCTCTTCAGTATAGGCTTCAAGTCCGCTCATGGCATGAAAAATCTCCTCTGCCATCTGTTCAATGTTTTTTGCTTCTGGAAAATATAGAACTGAAAAACCTTCTGTTGGAAAGTTAAAACCTCTTCCTCTATCGGGATTATTCTCAACTTCTTCAAGAATGTCTCTCGCGTTCTCTTTGTACTGGAATTCGGGGTTGTCTAACAAGTCCCTTATTTGGGAGGGGTGAGTGTAAACACGCATCCGAGTTCTCTGAAGTAAATCTCCGAACATGTTCAGGTATTCCTTCTCAATCCAATCGCAGTATTTCTTTATATCCTCGTCATTCACTCATAGACACTCTAGTTGGCTACGTAATCTGTCTCTTTTTCAGGGTTTTCCTCCACGTTCTCCGGCTTCACATGTAGGTCTCCTAGGAACTCTTCCTGTATCAGTCTGACTTTCTCATCGTTTTCCAGGTGCAGCATGTGTTTGAATTTTTTGATCCTTTCCTCTCTGTCGTTTTGCTCTAAGAGGTCATCAAAGTCTACCTTTTCTTTTGACTCTGTGGATATCCGACTCTTTATCGATCCGAGAAGACGGTTCAGCTTCTGTGTTATATCTTCCTCGTTCATCTCGAATTCTTGATCCATCTCGGCTCTTCTTTCACGTCTTTCATCCCTTCTCTGCTTGACCTCTACAGCGTCTTCCAGTGCATCCTTCAGCTCGTCGAGCTGCATCCTTCGCCTCGGCTTGGCCTTTACAGGCACTTCCAGATCCGGGCCGTCCTTTATCTCGATTCTCTCAGTCTCCTCTTCCTGCATCATCTCTTCTTCCATCAGATGGTCTTCCTCAAAGTCCATAGGGTTTTCTTCAACTTCATCTTCCTGTTCTGCCTGTTCGAACTCGAGTGCCTGGGCCTTCATCTTCAGAAGCGCGGCGCATATACGTATGGCTCTTGCAGGAACAGAAAGATCATATTCCTGAAGTTCTGAAAGATATTCTCTGTATCTGTCGGCCAGAACGGTTATATCTATCTCCTGCGGCGGCATATCGGCCGTTAGAAAGTCAAGGGTTTCCTCCCAGGGCTGCTCTGCAACTTCTTCAACTCTGTATTCTTCCATCTGATCATCCTTGTAATTCTCCCCTCAAAGTCCCCTGTACATTATTTGACGGTTCAGAACGTTTAAAGACTATCGTATTCCGGTTGTGTATGTGAGGTTTTGGAGTTGGGTAATTATGAAGTTAGTTTGACTCAGACTGCAACTGAGGAACTTGAGGATTTAGATAATAGTAAGTAGGAAGAGTTTTCGACCCAGATTAATAAGTTGGAAGATTTTCCGAAGAGGTATGGAAAGCCTTTGAAGGGCCAATTACATGGGTACTGGCAGTTGAGGTTCGCTGATAAATACAGAATCTGGTATACGGTGGAGGAAGAGGAAAAACAGGTTATTGTAGAAGCGATTAAACACAAGGATGAAGCAAGAGAATTCTACTAGACCCCGATTCTTTCCTTTACTTCAGACCATTTATTTAGACGTCCTTTCTTTCTGTCTGTCTTTCTGGCTTTAAGATAGTTGGTTAAGGGCTTTATTATCCTCCAAAGTCTCCACTGTAGCTAGAAGCCTCTCAAAGTCATTTTTGTCGACTTCAACTTTCTCTCCCTTTTCTTCGTAATCTACAGTTAGAGGCATGATCATTTATTGCGTTGCTAGCTTTTTAATTTGCTCACATTTCATCAAGGTCGATGCTTCTCATCTTCGAAACTCCTTCTCGCATAGAGACTCCGTAGGCTCTGTCAGCGTGCCTCACTGTGATGTCGTTGTGGCTGATTACGATGAACTGGTTCTGGTCTGCGTAGTCCTTCAGAATTTCTGAAAGCTTCTTTGAGTTTGTCTTGTCTAATGCTGCATCGATCTCGTCCATCAGGTAGAAAGGACTTTCCTCGTACTCCAGTATGGCGAACACGAACGCGATAGCTGTCATGGTCTTCTCTCCGCCTGAAAGTGCATCGATTATGTGAGGGTCTTTTCCTGGTGGTGCTGCACGAATCTTTAGACCTTTCTCGATGTCATCGTCTTCCAGCACCAGTTCTCCGTTCCCTCCTCCGAAGAGGTCTGAGAACAGTCTTGAGAAGTCGTCCTGAAGTTGCTCCAGAGTATCCATGAAGCGGTCACGTTTCTCCTGTTCTATCTCTTCTATCATGTCCTCTATCTCCAGCTTCTCCTGGCGGATCTCGGAGACCTTCTCCTTGAACTCATCGAACTCCTCCTTCTTCTGCTTGTACTCCTCTATGGCCCGCATGTTGACAGGCCCCATCGAGTTCTGCTTCTTGACGACCTTCCGCTTCTTCGATTTAAGCTCTTCCGGCGTCGAGTCAAGACCTATCATCTCGTCTTCATCGACATCGTACTCTGCCTGATCCTCTTTCACGTTGTCGAGTTCGGCCTTCAGGTTGGCTTTCTTGCTTCCAACCTCATCTACCTTGGTCTTCAGCTTCTGTTGTTCGCTGTACGAATCCTGCCTCTTATCTCTTAACTCGTCTAATTCATCTCTCAGCTGGTTCTTCTCCTGCTGAAGTTCTTCATCGGTTTCTTCCTCCTCTTCCTTCCTCTTCTTCATCTCCTTTAACTCTGCTATATCCTTCTGTAGAGACTCGATTTCTTTTTCGACTTCTTCTTTCTCCTTCTTCTTTTCTTCCGGGTCTAGGCTTTTGGAAAGTTTCTTGTTCTTTCCGGACTTCTTTTTCTTCTTTTTTCCTCCGCTCATGGCGCCTCCACGGCTCATGACGTCGCCGTCAAGAGTTACTACACGGACTCCATCGATATCCTTGACAGAGTCCAGATCCTCGGCGATCAATGTGTCGGAGAAAACGTAGTTTACCGCTATCTCGTACTTCTGGTTATAGTTTACCAGGTCAGCGGCGTAGCCGATAACTCCCTTCTTCTTTTTCGCCATCTTAGACTTGGCGCTTCTGTTCCTGTCCTTCAGCTTGTCCATCGGCAGCATACGGGCCCTTCCAATATTCTCTCTCTTCAGGTAGTTGATGGCATCAGTCGCGGTCTGCGCATCTTCCACCACAACATCGTTCATATGGCCTCCTGCTGCTGTATCGATGGCTACTGCATACCTGTCGTCGGCCGAGATCAGATCCTCGAAAGCTCCATGGATCTTATCGTTGTCTAGCTGGAGGACTGACTTGACAGCTCTCTTCCTGCTGCCGCTTCCGCCACGGTTCTTCATCTTCTTTAACTCTTCGATAGTGTCTTCCAGGTCGCTTATCTTGTCTCTCTTGTTGTCTATCTTTCCCTTCTTCTTCTCGATACGGTTCTCAAGGTGCTGGATATCTGAGTCGCCCCCCATCTGCTCATCGATCTCGTCGATCCTGTCCTGCTTCTCATCTATCTTTTCATCGATTTCGTCCAGCTTCTCCTCCAGCTCCTTTATCCTCTCCCGCTGCTCCGAGACATCCGTGTTGATATTGGCTAGCCTGTTGGAGAGAGCTCTCTTCCTGACTTCGAGTATAGATGCTTCAAGCTTCTCCTTCCGTTCTTCAAGCTCCCTGTACTTTATGGCAAGTTCCTTTTCTTCCTTCAGCTTCTCAAGGCGGCCCTTCTTTTCTTTAAGTATTATTTCCTGCTCTTGTAGCTTTTCCTCTACTTCTTCAAGCTCTTCCTCCGCCTCCTCTTTTTTCTCGTCAAACTCAGCCACTCCTGACAGCTCATCGACCACTTTTCTTCTCTCCACGTCGCTCTGCTCTACTATCTCGGTAACCTTACCCTGTCGCACGAAGTGGTATCCATCAGGATCTATATTCGTCTTTCTAGCCAGTTCATCGATCTTGCTTCTCTTGCAGTTGGTTCCCTGAAACTTGTACATTGAGCTGCCGGCACGTGTGATCTTACGCCCAACAGTGATTTCCTCAGCTTCTTCCTCGTCCTCCAGGAACTCGTCAAAGATGCCGGAAGAATTGTCAAGAGTAACTGTTACCTTGGCGAAGT
>JBDGSL010000048.1:0-1967 GCA_042217555.1 Candidatus Nanohalobium sp.
CTCTGCTGCTTGTACTCCTCGATAATTTCTTCTACTTTTTCTTGTAGAGAGCCATAATACTGAGGGTCCTCGTCCATCTTGACTGATAAGGCCTGTTTAACACCTTGTTCAATTTCCTGGGCCTTTGCCTTATCCGATCTCTGAGCATTCAACTTTTTCTTAAACTCTTCATCATTGAGTACGGATACAGGTTCTTCATTGATCACCTCAATTCCTTGAGAAGAAATGTTTTCCTGAATAATCTCCTTCACCTTCTCTCCTGCACCCGAGAGGTTCATAGAGTCATCTCTGTAAAGGTTCTTCGCTCTAGTATAGATATCTCCAAGCTTCTTCAAGTCAGACTTGTAAGGATTAGCTTTTGGATCTGGCATAACCATATCCATGTAACTGGCAAACTCCTTGTAGGCCTTATTGAACTCTATCCTAGTCTTTTCATCATCTAAGACTTCCATGCAGTCTTCCATGTTGTCTATATCGACATCACTAAAGAACGACATTACCTTGCCATGTGCAGCCTCTAGATCAGGCATTTTCTCTTCAACAGGCTCCATAGCCTTCTCAATATCCTCTCTAGTGAACTTATCTAAGGCCTTATACAGGTCATCAGAAACACCGTAATAATCTATAACTAGGCCGTGCGTCTTGTTCTCGTAAGTTCTATTAACTCTAGCAATAGCCTGTAGGAGACTGTGCTCTCTCAAAGGCTTGTCAAGGTACATCACCTGGGCGATCTCTGCATCATAACCTGTCAAAAGCATATCACAGACTATTAAGAACTGAAGTTCATCATTTGGATCTTCAAATCGCTCCTTGTAAGTCTCTATTTCTTCATCTGTAGGAGTGTACTCTTTGAGCTCCTCTCTATCATTGTGATCTCCCGAGATTATAACAGCAGATTCAGGACCGTTTAATCTGTCTAATTGTTTTTTGTACTTTACAGCTGCGTCTCTGCTGGTGGTGACTATCATTCCTTTGAACTTGTCAGCTACTTTCTCATCATAATGATCCAGGATGTCATGGCATATCATCTTAATCCTTCTAGGAGCCTCAGCTAAATCTCTCTTACCAGCATACCTTTTCTTAATCTCTGCCTTCTCTTCCTTTGTCTTATCATCAAATACTCTGTCAAATATATCGTCAAGATTACGGCCTTCCAAATGTATATCAGCTAAACGCCCCTGGTAAAGTATAGGAACTGTTGTACCGTCCTCAATCGACTGATCAATAGTATACTTGTCGATGTAGTTTCCAAACGTTCTCTTAGTATTTCTCTTATCCTTCTCTATAGGTGTACCTGTAAAACCAACATAGAAAGCATTAGGAAGAGCTGTCCTCATATTGTTCGCTAGTTCGTCATACTGCGTTCTGTGGGCCTCATCAACCATCACATAGATATCCTCATCATTCGAGAGAAGAGGGAACTTTTCTTCATCGTCATCCCTCTGGAACTTCTGGATCAAAGTAGTAATAGTCTCTCCAGCATTCTCTGAAAGCTTTTTCCTAAGATCTTCGATTGATTCCGCACTCTTCGGATTTCCTACTCCACACCTCTTGAAGGTGTTTTTTATGTTCGCTTCTAAGGCCTGTCTATCCGTAACCATCAACAGAGTAGGATTATCCTTCCTCTTCCTCAACTTAAGACCTAGAAACAGCATAGTCAAGGATTTACCCGAACCCTGTGTATGCCAGACAACTCCCCCATTCCTGTTTCTATCCCTGTCTTCAATCCTTTCTAATGCCTTCTGTGTGGCTCTGTACTGCTGGTATCTAGCAACCATCTTGACTGTAGTCTGTCTCTTAGTTTCGTAGACTGTAAAGCTCTGAACCATCTCCAGCAATCTATCAGGCTTGAAAAGAGAGTAAAACATCGTATGCTGAGCATTCAACTTATCGGTATCAAATACTTCTTTCAGTTCTGGATCAGAAGTTGGATACGCATCCTTCCAGGGCTTAAACTCTCCCTGAGG
>JBDGSL010000049.1:0-10461 GCA_042217555.1 Candidatus Nanohalobium sp.
ATCGCCTGTTATCGGGTGATCAGGGTCGTCGATTATCCTGAAGGCGACAAAGTCCCTCACCGCCGGGTTCTTGTGGCTCATGTCAGTCTTGATCTTCAAGGTGGCTTCTCCCTCAGGGATTTTTTCCGAAAAGCTCTGTCCAGAAGATTCTCCAGCAGAATCTTCGTCTTCAACGCCTCCATCTTTCATGCCTTCCCAGAGCTTCATGTTCTCCTCCACGCTCTGGTCTCTGTGCGGGCAGGGTTCGCCTTCCTTCCTGTACTTTTGCCCGGCCTCCTGTGAACACTGGCAGATGTAGGCCTTCTCTTTCTCGATAAGTTTCTCTGCGTATTCGATGTAGGTATCGAAGTTTTTCGAGCTGTAACGTACCTCGTCCGGCTTGTAGCCGAGCCAGCTGTGTGACTTCTCCCTTGTCTTCAAACTCCTCTTCTGCGAATATTTTTCCGATAACTGCTCCAGGATTGCAGCTTCCTCCATGTTCCACAGCGTTCTTCAAACCGTATTTCCGGGCTATCTCCTCAAGTTCCATGAAAAAATCCTTGGAGAAAAATTTCTATAAAACGAACGGAGTAACCTGTTTTCCACGAGGTATTTATCCTGTTATCGTGGAGCAGGTTCTGAGGTTTTCTAAGTTTACTGAGAATCTTTAATCCTTGTCCATTTCTTTTCGACGTCGGAGTTGCTGAGGACTCGTGTGTCTCCGTTTTCAAGCTTTAATCTGGATTTTTTCAGTCCTACTTCTTTTACCTCTCCTTTTGATCCGTCTACTTCTACTGTGTCGCCTGTGTTGAAGTCCGGGTCTTTTGCTAGGTATAGCCCTGCTACTGTGTCGGATAGGACATCTTTCAACGCTAGAGATACTCCGAGCGCCACGAAACCTGCGGCTGTTCCCAGTGCTGCAGCGATTTCGCTGAATCCAAGTATGCTCAGGGTTATCAGGGTCGCGGAGAACCACATGATTCCTCTGGCCGTGTTTTCGGCCAGATCCCGGATAGTCACCTCCTTGAACCGGTAGGATGCAGCCTTCCTTACTGAGGCCGCGGCGTAATGTATGAATGCTCCTGAGATCAGGAGGAAGACTGCGGCGGAAACAATGTTTACAAGGACTTTACCGGCCAGAGCAGAGTATGGGATTATACAGGATTAGACGTGTCAAGGTTTTTTACCTCTACTCCTGCTTGTTCAAAAATATAGAGGATGGAAAGATACGAGTATCTTACGGTAGGTTTTATAGCGGTGATTGCGGTCTTAACAGGCTTGCTTAGTACTTCTCAGCCTTTACTGTCTTTCCTGGTTTCAAACAGTTTTGAAGCAGGTTATACTGCGGTTTACATGGTGTGGATCACCTGGTGGGCTTTGGTTCTCGGTTTTTCTATCGCTGGAGCTGTAGAGGCCTGGGTGCCTGAACGAAAGGTATCGAAAAGGCTTGAAGGCGAGGGATTTACTTCTCTAGGTACTGCTGCTTTCCTGGGTTTTGTTTCCAGTTCCTGTTCTTACAGCGCTATCGCTACGGCCAAGAACCTGTTTAAGAAAGGTGGTTCGGCAGCTGCCTCGCTTGGAGCTTTCATGTTTGCTTCGACCAACCTGGTGATAGAGATAGGTCTTGTTATCTACATCTTGCTGGGGTGGCAGTTCCTGGTAGCGAACTTTGTCGGAGGACTGCTCCTCATACTTCTGATGGGTCTTGGTTTCCGATTCCTTGTCCCTGACAAAGTCATAGAGAAGGCTAGAGAACATGCGTCCTCAGGTAAGGAGCTGGTCGTTGATCCTGTCTGTGGCATGGATGTAGATCCCGACGAATCAGATCACGTTGAAGACGTGAAAGGTGAGACGTTCTACTTCTGCTCAAAGTCATGTAGTGAAAGCTTCGACCCGGAGGATGTCGAAGTAGGCGTCAGGGAGAACATAACCGGTTTGAAGGGCTGGAAGAAGCTTGCTGACAAACAGTGGAAAGAATGGAGTATGCTGTACGAAGACATAGCAGCAGGGTTCATACTCGCCGGTATAATCGGAGCGTTCGTACCGCAGCAGATCTGGACTTCTCTGCTTGGTGGCCAGTACCTCTCGCTACCTGTTTTACTCCTGTGGTCTGCTATCGTCGGCACAGTTATCGGAGTAGCCACGTTCGTTTGCTCAGTAGGAAACGTCCCGTTCGGTGCAGTTCTCTGGAGCAAAGGCTTTCCTTTCGGCTCTATACTCTCATATATCTACGCAGACCTGATTGTTCTTCCAATAATGAAAGCCTACAAAGACTACTACGGTAAAAAGTTTGCAGCTCTGCTTTCAGCCATGATATTCGCCGCAGCAGTCGTTGTCGGCGTCCTCACACACCTTATCTTCCTCTCAACCGGCTTCATACCAGAACCGTCAACTGTAGAAATCACAGGCCAAACCATTAAATGGGGCTACAAAGCCATCCTCAATATTATCTTCACAGCAGTATTCATAGCCCTCTACTACCTTCACAGGAACTGATAAAGATGGTGCTGATACCTTTACCAATCGGTTTCAGAGAAGCAGTTCTTCTATCAGCAGCATCCATCGCCATCTACTACTGGAGAAAGAAAAATATTTAACCTGGAAACCAGTAAAAACCGTTATGGAGATAGACGACTGGAAAGACGAACTTACCAGTGGAGCAGTAAGCACCGTAATCGCACTTGCAGCAACCTACGCAGTATCTCTCGCAGTCCCCACACAGGACCTGCAGTGGGCACTGACAGCAGTAGGATTCGCAAGCTTCTTCTCAGGGTTCTTCGGAGCACATTTCTCTGGGGAATAAAACCTGTACTTTTTTATCCGTCCAAGGCCGAAGAAAATTAGTACCACTACCTCTCCAGCACCAACCCGCATCCCCAGATCTCTTACAAAATATTTGAAACTGTACACCTCTGTCATTATTAATCTTCCAAACTGAAGATTTCTTCAACACTTGTTTCGAAGTATTCTGCCAGTTTCAGGGCAAGTTCCAGGCTTGGGTCGTATTTTCCTGTTTCTATGGCGTTGATTGTCTGTCTTGAGACATCCATTTCTTTGGCTAGTTCTTTCTGGGTTATGTCTTTCTTGGCTCTGAATACTTTCAACTCATTCTTCATCAATCCAGCCTCCAGAACTTTGAGTCGATTCCGAACTTTATGTAGTATGCCCTGAAACCCATGTAAAGCACGAAGATATACCCTATGAAGAGGCCTGGAGCTGCCGTAATTATCTGTTCTCTACTGCCGGGCAATGTACTTAGGTCGATTCCGAACATCATGTGTGCGATGAATGAAAGCATTCCAAGGTTGAATACAGTCCAGAAGCTGGATGCTGCGGCATGAGTATTAACCTTCTTCATCCTCTCATCGTTCACAGGATCATCCCGCAGAACCCGTTTCACATTCATCCAGGCAAGGAAACCGAACAGGCCTGAGAGAATCAGTGCTGCAACACCTAATTTCCAACGACCAGCGTAAAACATGACTATGGGGGCCAGAAGTATTAATGGAAGTATCAGGGATGCAACTCCCAACCTCATGATGTTGGCAAATTCTTTTGCATCACTCATTCTTCATCGCCTAGGATTATTTCTTTGATGTTTCTCTGGGTTCCAAAATGGTTGTACCATATCTGTGCTACGGCAAATATTGTTGCGCCGACCGGGGCGATAATCAAATCGTCATAGAATGTGAGGAACCCAGGTTCGCTTACGATCCGGCTTATCTTCGCCGCCCCTCCGACTAGGATAGCGGTTAACAGTGTTGCGAAGAATGCGATAAACCCTGATTTTCTCCCTACCTGTGTAGACCTTTCATCGTTGATTTCCTGTCCCATCTGGATTTCTTTCCAGAATCTGTGGACATTTGGAAGTGTTAATACAGCTACAATCACCATGATAGCTGCTCCACGAGGATAACCCTGCGAAAACTGTACAAAAGCCAATAATATGAAAATTAGAGGCGCTAAAACTATGTAACCCCATTTGACCGAGTCAGGAACATCACTCACCAGAAATCATCCCCATACTTATGATACAGATTTGAGACTGAGAAATAGATCAGCCAAGTCCACAGCCCCATAATTGCCGTTTCACGAACCAGATTGGCATCTATCTCGACCCCTGTAGTACCCATCGGAATCATCAACAAAGATACAACCACAAAAGCCCAAGCCATACCATTAGTCACAACTTTCTTCTTCCGCTCATCAAACAAGTTTTCATCCCTGTAAAAACTCCATAAATTCAGTAGCACCGTGAGCCCAGTTGAGATACCGATGATCTCTACAAAGTTCAGATAAATCTCCCAGTTCGGCATCAACGAAAACAGGAACAAAGCTATGTAGGTGAACCATAAAGCGTTCATCCGGGCGGAAACTAGTTTTTCCCTCATGGGAAAATATCACTCGGTTTTTCTAGGAACTGCAAGGCCTGTAAAATCAGTGAAGCCATAACTATTGCAGTGACTGCAACAATCTCCTCACCGGGTGAAAGAACAGGCTTAGTAAAGGCCTGATAACCCGTCAATGCTGTAAAAGCTATGAAACCATGTACCATCGAGTTGTCAAGAATCTTCCTGTTCAGTTCGTCAAATCTAGGGTTCTTTCCTTTCCTGGTCTGTATAACTGCTCCGATGTTAGCTCCTAAAACAGCACCTATGACTATACCTATAGTAGGCTCTGTCTGCTGTAGCAAGAATTTGTGAGCGCCCAGTGCACCTCCAAAAGCTCCAAAGGAGTAGAGCAGGTTCTGACGCCAAGAAAACCATTCAGGAAGCTTCACAAAAACTCGCCCCCATACTTATGATAGGTCTGCTTCAGGACCAAAGCCCCCATGAAAACTGCAAAACTGTATCTTGCGAGCTGGTAGGTTGTAAATCCTGTATCAAGGCCTAGATTCATCGAGGCGATGAAAATCGCTGCAAAAACTCCGTAAACTGCCGAATCAGTGATTTCCTGCATCTCTCTTTCATCTACTATACCACATGTTCCAAAGTAACCGAAGTAAGTCAGAAAATTGAAACCAATCACTCCCAGAGTTGAGATACCAAAGAGTTGAACTGCAGAGTATTCAAAACCAAGTAAAAAACCAAACCCCTGGATTATCATAAAATAGACTAAAGAGGCCTTGAAAGGCATAAAACCGTATTCGGACAGCGATTTCATGTAAAGAATACTTTACTTAAAGTCTTATAAACTTTACCTCTCTGGTTTTGGTTCCGTTCCAACGAATATATACCATTACGCCATACACACCAGAAACATGGAAATAGACAACTCGGAACAAAGAATCAGAAACATACACCAGGACCTACTGGATGTATACGGAGAACAGAACTGGCACGACAACGACGACGGCGTCAGACACCTTCTGATAACGATACTCTCACAGAATGTCGCAGACGAAAACACAGCAAGAGCAGCAGAAAACCTGTTCAACGACTTCAAAAACTACAGAAAAATAGAAAACGCATCAGTGGACGAACTCGCAGATTCCATAAATCCCGCAGGACTGCCACAGACCAAGGCCCAGAGAATCCAGAGAACACTGAAAGCACTGAGAGAATACCGAAACTCCGAAGGAGTTTCTGGAGCACCAGAAAATTCTGATGAAGAATTTTCGGAGGATGGAGAAGAAAATGATTATTCTGTCGACTTCCTCGGCGAGATGGAGGATTCAGATGCGCAGGCATGGCTTGAAGAGATCAAAGGCATCGGACCGAAAACCGCATCCGTACTACTCAACTTTCACTTCAACGCGGATGTGATGCCGGTCGACACGCATGTAGAGAGGATCGCCAAACGGTTCAGGCTCATACCTTTCTCAGCGTCAAACAGAAAAGCCCACGAACTGCTGAATGAGGCCGTACCGCACGACATCAAGAACAGCTTCCACATGCTTGTAATCGAACACGGGAAAAACAACTGCACAGCCAGAAACCCGACTTGCGAAGAGACGAAGCTGAAGAAGTACTGCTCTAGGTACGAACTGGTGGAAAACGGTGATTTAACGCCTGAAGAATATCCTCCGGAGGAGATGAAATAGTATCTGGCAGACGCGGTGGAGAACCGGTCATCAGTAAAAAAGTTTCACAGATGAAGAAGTAGAAGAGAAGAAACTGGAGAAGATCTTCGAGTTAACGACGAAGGCCCCGACCGCTTTCAACCTTCAGCCTTACAGGTTCATCGTCTTGGATTCGGAGGACGGAGGAGGCGATGGAGAAAGCCATAAGTTCGGTTATACCGTTCAACGGCTGGATACGGTACGCCGACAAGATTGTAGTCCTGGTTGGAGACGAGGAAATAGATGTGAACGCCGACCAGGTGCTGGAGCATAAACTGGAGGAGAGAGGGAAAAGAGATTTTTGAGGTTAGGTAATTGAGTTTAGCTTTTTATACTTCCTTATACGGTATTCTGAAGTGACCTTCGATATTGTTTGGTATGTGGGCCGGTGCTGGCATGTAGCCTTCTACTCCCCCGATTTTGTCCTGGTTTTCTCTGAGGAACTGTTCGATCTCTCTTTCTCTGTCCATGATATTGTCGCGGCCCAGG
This sequence comes from Candidatus Nanohalobium sp., assembly GCA_042217555.1. Taxonomy (GTDB): domain Archaea; phylum Nanohalarchaeota; class Nanosalinia; order Nanosalinales; family Nanosalinaceae; genus Nanohalobium. Next base: position 6,530 of record JBDGSL010000049.1, read on the forward strand.
AAACCCATTCTGACGACGTAGGGTGCTTCTCCGTCGAGTTCTGCTTCATACATCTCCTCAAATGAACCTAGTTTAACTGTCTCCATCGAATCAAAGTTGGGTGTTTCTCCATCCACAACCTGGTGTTTCGGCCTCATCTGAGTAATGTAAACTTCTCCGTCATCTACTGCGTACTCGAGGTCGATATCTCCGAAAGTTTCATGCAGTTGCTCCAGGTCTTCTGCCATTCCTTCTATCGAAGTTCCTTCTACAAGTGCCTGGATTGTATCTTCTTCGTATATCTCTCCTTCTCCTTCTACTGCATTTTCAGCGTCTTCGGCCTCCGTAATGGAGTAACTTTCATCAGTGAGGTGTACGACGCCTCCTCTCTCGTGCTCTATTGCATCCTGAAGTATCACGCTTATTCCTCCGCTATGTGTCATGCCTTTGTCTTCACGGGCATTGACTGCTTTCTCGGAGAAGTAGCTTTTGACAACCTCTCTAACCGCTTGCTCAGGGTTTCCGTCGGCGTGGAATGATTCGTATGTACCGGCAAAGTTGGAGGCTCCATCCTCGCCGTACATACTGGAACGAACAATAACATCTTCATCAAGATCATCTACAAGTTCACTGACATCTATACCATCTATCCTATCGACTATCTCCTGCCTTCTATCCTCCTCCATTTCGAAGACATCTTCTTCAACCAAGTCCTGTACACCAGCTTCCTCAAGCATCTGTTCAACTCCAACCGAGGAGATAACCCTTCCATCTGCTACCTCATAATCGAGATCCAGGGCTTCTCTGGCATCATCCAGAAGCTTGAGGCCTTTCCACTTCCCACCTACAAGACCGGTGTACATCGCAGGATCATCAAGAGTGAACTCTGCATACTCTCTACGGCCCTCCTCAAGCTCCTCATCTATCTTCTGCTCCCATTTCCTGACAGAGTCCTGGAACTCTCTGCTGTCTCCGAGATCCGCGTTGACCTCTACCTCCTCATCCAGCATCAGGGAAAGCGCCAAGCCTTTCGGAGATGTCGCATCACCTATCTCATCCAGATCCTCATGCAAATCCGATCCCTCTGTCCTTCTCATTGCATCCTTGGCTGGAGCACAGATACTGTCATACTGGTCGCCCTCCGGACCTCCCTCCTTGATGTTGAGAGGCATCCAGTTGTGGAACCGGATAAAGGTGTTGTAGAACTTTCCGAACTCAGCGTTAGTATCAAACCTTGCGTTCGCCAGATCATCTATCACTTCTGCGGAATCCTCCAGAAAACCTTCATCGTAGTCTCCCTGTCCATGGATATGGTCGAGGACATCGACAGCATGATCTACCTGCTCAAAGTCTCTTTCAACTACTGAGGAGAGCTTGAGAGCAGTGCGCGTCCACTCCTCATCTCCCATATTTTCTCTAAGTGCCGGCAGCACTGTCTCCAGGCTGTCCAGTCCTCCTGCAACCATCGAAGCATCTTCACCGTTCAGGAATGGATTAACTTCCTCTGCATCGCCACCTACTAAACCTTCAATACCGTAGAAATCCGAGAGATGCTTCCAACCAGCCGTAAACTTCCCAAGCTTCTCCTCGATCGCTTCCCGTTCGTCCATCTCTGCGATTACATTATCGTCTACATAGACATCTGCCAGAAGAACATCCATCATTTCCTTACTGAGGCCTGGATTATCTTCCATCCTATCGTAGAAATCATCTACCAGTTTCTCCGCAGCCTCATTGTTCGCCAGTTCGTCTGCAAAGCTTGTACCATTTTCCTCTGCAGCCTGCATCACCTCATCAAACAGTTGTTCCTGGCCTGTCATTGAGAACGGCATAGAATAGTACTCGAACCGTTTGAAAACCCCTGTTTCCTCTCCATCAAGATTTACAGTAAACTCGTCGTCTTCCCTGTCTCCGAAGACATTACCTTCCGGAAGACTTCTTAAACGGTTCTGATTGTTATCTAAAGACATCTGCCCACTGATGTAGTAACTGTCTAATAGTTAAATAATCCTGGCCTGAGCAGCAGAGACTTAACAATCAGGAGGGAAAACCGTTAGCGTGAAAGTAGTATGCATAACCGATGTACACGGCTATCTTGACGAGGCCCTGAACGCCCTTCAAGAGCTTGAAGATAGGACAGAACTCCGGTTACTCGGCGACAGAGAATGGAGATCCGAGCACAAACTTGTCCTAAACGGAGACATGTTCGACAGAGGAAGCCAGAATAGGGAAAGCCTGGAATGGGCTCTGGAAAACGCAGACGTCTACAATATAGGGAACCACGAGTTCTTTGCGCTATTCCCGTATGTCACAGAAGACTTCATGAGCGAATCATACTTTGAGGCCCACGGCGAAAACGGACTCTACTGGAGAAACATGGACGAAGAAGTTAGACACTCCCTAATAGAGGCCGTAGCCAATGGAAAAATCACAGCAGGATTCAAACAGTACAACTACACCTACAGCCACTCAGGAATCAGAAAATCCTACCCCGAACTTTCACAGATGAACAAAAAACTACAGAAAACAGGGAAAAAACTGCTGGAAGCCCATAGAGAAGCATTAGAAGGAGACTACAGCAGATATGAAAAAGCACAGAAAGAGATCGTCAAAGCAGTAGACACAGAGCACGGTAAAGAACTGGAAAGCAAACATCCATCACTCTTCAACGTAAAAAGAAACAGCAAAGGAGAGACAACCAAAGGCGGAGTAGTATGGAACCGCTTCCAACACCTAAAACCAGAAGGAAAACAGGTAATAGGCCACACAAGAGGAAACTACCTCAAACAAAAAGGCCTCAAACCAAACCCACAATGGAAAAGCCAGACACTGAACATAAACACAATAAGAGACGCAGTCAACGGAGAATCAAAAATAGCAGCGACAGTAGAAGACAAAAAAGGAATAGAAATCTACGAACTATAACTCCAAAGCCATTCGCTGGCCAGATTCTTCTTTCTCACATGCAAAACACATGGAATCGGCTCCAGCCCAGTAAGAGGCTTCAACCAGGAGAAATTAGCTGAGAAATTAGATTTAAAGAGAGTGAAAGGCCTATCCTAATCTTCCCGATCAGATATCCAAAGGAAGAAGACAGAGATTGGAGAAGGAATAGGGAAGAAATTTTTGATGTCCTGTAGTATTGGGTACGTTTTTAACGATTGACAGATACCGTTTCAATATGCCAAAGACTGTAGAAAAACCAGAAGACAGGGATACAGAAGAACTTCTGGAAAGATTTAAGAGGTCAGCTAAGGAAGCTGTGGAAGGCAAGACCTCTAAAATAGGAGAGGTCAAAGACCGGATTGAAGGAAAGAAACAGGATCACTAATCTTCCTAGTCAACTTTTTGGCCTCTTTCTTGGTCAGCACCATCAAACAGTAAATCTTGTTATCAGCCTTCTCATCGAGATATTTTCCTTCTAGAAACCACGCTCTGAAGTCACGGCCAAGATTCATCTGCAGAACAGGATTCATATTCCCGGAAAGATACTTGTCAAGAGCCTGCTCCGGAGAAGCACCGATACCAAGATTCTTCTCAACAGACTCAACTTTACTGTAAAAGGTATCTCTAACCTTTCCCGAAAAACGTTCCAGATCCTCTTCCGCAGTCTCAGTGACCTCAATCTCCATAGATTACCTTTTACTATCTCAATATGAACTGAGAGATTTCTTAAACTCTTTAGCATTTCCCAGATGCTCTTCTACTGTCTCGTCGTTCATCCTGTTCAAGGTTGAGGTCATGAAGCTCATCCTCTGGATGTCAGAAATCTTCTCCCTGTGTTTCCTGATGAAGTTCCAGTAGAGGCCGTCCCAGTAATCTTCCCATTCTCCGCTTTGGTAGTGGCTCATTTTGTTGATGTAGTTTGAGGATGAGATGTAGGGTTTGGTCATCATGTTTGTGTAGGCGTACTGGCTCATGCCGTAGATGTTCGGCACCATCACCCAGTCGTA
>JBDGSL010000005.1:0-22572 GCA_042217555.1 Candidatus Nanohalobium sp.
AGGTACCGGCGTTCTTCCTCATATAACCATCCATACGGGCGATTCCGAGGCCTTTATCTGCAGGATAGCTTCTTGCTACTCTGCCTACGGTCTCCCTGTTTCCCTCGACCATTACTGCGTCTCCTTCTCTTACCTGAAGTTCTTCCATGATTTTGCTGTCTATCCTGACTATACCTTTACCGACATCCTGCTGAGCGTTTGGAGGAACTTCTCCGACACGCAGCTTGACGTTTTCTTCCGACATATTTTTGCTTAAACCTCCTTAAGTATTATTTTTCAAGTTCTCCATCCGTTGAATCGTCCCGGCCTTTGATCCTGTCTAACATATCCTCGTCCTCGATTATAACAGTGAACACGTGGTAAGATACTTTCGGCTCCCACTCCACAAAGTAGTCAACAACCTCGTCCCTGTCACTATTCGACACTATGAAAACCGAATCATCTATACGTATATGAGCCACTCGATCCATTAAACCGTCCTTATCGTACTCGTACGTCTTCCCGTTCTTCTTCACTGTCTGCCTGTAACCGAAAAGACCCCGGTAAAACTTGTTCCTCTCATACACCGAGTCAAAGTTCTCCCTCTCAGTCGAATAGGTCAACAGGGACGCTTCAACCATACAAAACAACTGACCGTGAATACTTAAATAATTTTTACTGACGTCAACAAAAACCTGTTCAGGATTTTAACACGCTAGCAGAAGGAGTAGAGTAGAAGAAGTATGTGAAGAGTTCGGACTGGATGAAAGACAGGTTTCCGAGACGGTCAAGTATACTGCCGAAAGAGCATCTGAAGAGGAATACAGGCCGCTACAGACATGAAAACATGAAACTCCTGATAGACGCAGACCTGCCTAATTCTACAGTAAAACCTTTTCGAGAGAGAAATAATATGGTGTAACTCATGTCGGGGGAAGTAGACTTGGGGAAAAAGCCCCGATACTGAAGCCGCCGACTACGCTAACAAGAACAACTGCGTTCTCGTGGCCAGAGACCGTGATTTCGGCAATCCGCTTCTAGAAAACGAGGTGGAAGCAGGAGTCATAGTCATCAAAAGGTTTTTTCTGGCGAGGGATAAAAGATTTCCACTGCAGTGTTCTGTGTGAGGGTTGAAAGGGTATCTACCGGGAGTGAGTCCATCGACCGTTTCCTGAACGGTGGCCTTGAGAAAGGTATTGTCAGTAATGTCTACGGCGAGTCCGGTTCAGGTAAGACTAACTTCTGTATACAGGTCGCGGCTGAGATAGCTGAGGATGGTGGAAATGTTGCGTATATCGATACTGAGGCAGGGTTCTCTCCTGAAAGATTCCTTCAGATGTCGGATGAGGAGGCCCTTGACAACATCCTGATAAGAAGCCCGACTACCTTCGAGCAGCAGGAGGACGCTGTTGAAAACCTGGAGGGGACTGTGGAGGAGGAAGATGTGCGTCTTGTCGTCGTGGATTCCGCAGTATCGCTTTACCGTTTGAAAGTGAACGGCGACAACGCATCGGAGGTAAACAACCGGTTGTCAGGCCAGCTCTCTGAACTTACCAGGATAGCCCGTGAAAACAATATACCTGTCCTTATCACCAACCAGGTCTACACCAGCTTCGATGAAGAAGGACTTGAACTCGTAGGAAGGGATGTACCCAAGTACTGGAGCAAATGCCTGCTGAAACTCTCCACAAAAGGAAAGAACAGGAGACAGATTGAGATAAGTAAACACAGATCACTTCCAGAAGGCAAAAAGATGCAGTTCAAAATAACTGACAACGGACTGGAAGAACCTGAAGAAACAGGACTGTTCTGAAACCCGGCATCTGACAGCTAACACCAAACCCAGCCCCTCTCACACAACCATTTAAAAATGTTTTACACCAAGGAAAGGTGTATGAAGCCTTCAACCTGTGGTGGATGCGTTCTGCAGCGGTCACAGTATGGAAATACCGTCTAGAAAGTCCACATCTGCACTACACAGAGACAGGCTTCAGCTATACGGTTTCAGGTCTGATTTCTCATGGATAGAGTATTTCTCTAACAGTTTAACCGGCAGTACTCTGCTGCTACTGTTTCTGCTGACGCTGCTCCCGTGAAAGGCTCAGCGTTCACTTCTCGTTTTCCTACACAACTATGTTTCGAGGTGAACATCGACAATGACAACACACGCACGACACAACACAAAACACTTTAAAATCGGAGAAACAGCTTTTGAAGGAGGTGAGAGAAGATGATTGATGAAAAACAGGATAGAGGTTTCAGCAGTAAGACTATACCGATGGATCACATCCGCAGACAGACAATAGAGAAGGAAAGTAGTGGTTATGAGGTAAATGTCGAGTACAGGGAAGGCGAGGCAGAGATCTACGGCCCTGAGGAGGACATTCAGAGTTTACTTGAAGATGTTGAACAGTCAAGGATGGGGGAAAGAGACCACAGGAACGAGTTCGGAGAGGTTAACCCTGACGTATTCTCCTATCTTGAAAAAGAAGATGAGGTCGTCGCTGATGGCGGCTTCCCATCATATGATGGAAGACGTCCGATTCAAGTTACACGTAGAAAGGAAGAAAACTACAACGAACTTGACCTATAACTTCTAAATAACTACTTTTCTGTTTTTTCTTTGTTTTCACGTAGTTAAACTTTCTGTAGTTTCTCTGAACCTGTTTAAATAGTTTTTGAACTGTTCGGTTGTTTCAGCATGTTTTCAGGTGGTTGCTGCTGGCTGAAAGGCAGCGGTTTTAAAAGGTATTGGTCATTTTTTAAACAGTTCCCTGTTTTCTTTGATTGTATGAGTCTTGACGAGTACCGGGAGGAGATCGACAGGATAAACAGGGAAATCGCTGAACTTATAGGAGAGAGGATGGACGTCGTTCAGAAGGTCGGGGAGTACAAGAAGGAACACGGCATGGATATAAAGGATGAAGGCCGTGAAGAAACTGTTAAGGAGCAGTTCGCGGATGTTTTCAGGGAGAATGATCTCCCTGGTGAAAAAGGGAGGGAGCTTGCCGAGATGCTGATAGGCATGGCGGTAGAAGAGGAGGAAGAGGTCTGAAGATGAGAGTCGCTCTTCTGGGTCCGAAAGGTACCTACACACACCAGGCCGCTGAAAAGTACTTCAGGGAGTTTGAGCCTGTTTTCTGCTCCACGATCCGTGAAGTCTTTGAATCGGATGTAGAGGTGAAGTTCGTCCCGATAGAGAACTCGCTGGGAGGCGGCGTCTCCGACACTATAGACCTGTTGAAGGAGAGGGATGTAGAGGTGACAGGTGAGGTACGGCTACCAATCAGACATGCATTGATCTCCAACGAGGATTCTGTTGAAGACATCGACACCGTTGTTTCACATCCTCAGGCTCTCTCACAGTGCAGAAAAATAATAAACAGTAATGGATGGGATGAGAAAGAGGCTAATTCGACGGCTCAAGCGGTTGAAGGTCTTGAGAGCGGTGAGGCAGCTCTTGCGTCGGAGATAGCAGCTGAGATAAACGATAGGAACGTTCTACAGAAAGGTGTTCAGGATACTGATACTAACGTCACGCGTTTCTTCGTTCTTAATGGAGAGCGAAGGGGCAGTGACAAGTCCGTGATGATACTTGAACCGGGCGAGGACAGACCGGGCCTTCTCCATGCGATGCTTTCATGCTTCTCAGGTCACGTGATAAACCTTTCACACATCCAGTCCCGGCCCACAAAGAAGGAACTGGGAGATTACTACTTCTACGTGGAGGCAGAGGACGGAGAAGGAGAGAGCATGGACAAGGCAGTTCAGTGCCTTGAAACGTACGGTAAAGTCCAGTTCCTGGGAAGTTACTCTGTGATGGAGGATGATAAAGATGAGGAAAAGAATTGAGGATATAGAACTGTCTATACGGAGGATATCAGAGAAAGCAGCAAAGACAGATGATGTAATCCGGTTTGACATCGGACAGCCCAGCTTCGATACTCCTGAACACGTCAAAGATACTGTAAAAGAAAGATTGATGGAGAAGCAAGGCTATTCTCCAATGCTTGGCCTGGAAAGTCTTAGAGAAGCTGTAGCCAGAGAAGAAAGCATGAAAAAAGGTTTAAACGTTTCATCAGAAGAGGTGATGGTTACCACAGGAGGCATGGGAGCTCTCTACGCTATCTTTGCAGCACGTCTAGGAGAAGAAGATAAAGCTGTGTTCAATGATCCATGCTGGGGGCCGTACAAGATGATAAGCGAGGTCTCGGAGAACAAATGGACGCAGGTACGGTACTGGGATGAGGACAGAAATCTGAGGGAAGAAGCCCGCAGGAAGATAGCTGAAGCTGATCTAGCGGTGGTCAACACTCCCTCAAATCCGACGGGTGCTGTACTCAGCGAGGGACAGGCCCGTGAGATAGCCGAGGTAGCAGAGGACAGTGACACTTTCCTTGTATCTGATGAGGTTTACCACAGGCTTACCTACGACAGACAACATTTTTCACCGGCTGCTTACACTGATAATGCTGCGGTGATCGGTTCCAGTTCAAAGAACCATGCCATGACGGGATGGAGGATAGGATGGCTTGTTGACAGCCCGGAGAACATAGAGGAATACGCCAAGGTCTCAAGATCTACCACGGCGTGCCCTCCACGTGTATCTCAGTACGCTGCTATCGAGGCACTGGAAAACGATTCACACGTGGAAGAGATGAGGAAGCAGTACAGGGAGAGGAAGAAACTGTTGATGGATAAGATGGATGAACTCGGCTGGAGCTACAGGGAGCCGGAAGGAGGCATATACGCTTTTCCTGAGGTAGGCAAGGACTCCTGGAGTTTCTGTATGGACATGATCGAGGAAGGAGTTGCCATGGTTCCCGGCGAGCCGATGGGTCCGGAGAGCGATGAAAACGTCAGGATATGCTTCGGCTCCACGACAGAAGACGAGATAAGGAAAGGTTTCAAAGCTCTGAAGGAGGCAGAAAAATGACGACCTGCCAGGAAGAGGTGGTAATATGATAGATCAGAAGATCGCTATAGTAGGTGGAACAGGCAAGTTCGGACAGCACATGGGAGAACACCTTGAAGATGACAACGAGGTGTACATCTCCGGACGCACAGAGGAAACAGCAAGAAAAGTAGCGGACGAACACGGCTGGAAGCACGGTACCAGCAGGGAGATAGTAACTGATGCCGACATAGTGATTATCTCGGTACCGATCGCTGTCACAGTAGACGTAATACACGAAGTCGGCCCACATGTACCGGAAGACGCACTTCTATGTGACGTTACCAGCGTCAAGCAGAAACCTGTAGAGGCCATGAAAGAGTACTCGGAAGAAGTACTTGGCATGCATCCCATGTACGCACCCAGCAACTCCATAAAAGGACAGAAAGTAGCGATGTGTCCGGAAAAAGGCAAGAGATGGACAGAGATGGAAGAGTTCTGGGAACGCAACGGAGCAGATCTCAACTTCACAGACCCGGAAACACATGACAAGGCGATGAGCCTGGTGCAGGGCCTCATGCACTTCTCTGAACTGGTCATAGCAGACGTCATCAGGAAGTCAGATCTCTCAACAGGCGAGACAGAGGACTTCAGGACTCCTGTATACCAGCTTATAACAGATCTAACCGCAAGGATGCTGAACCAGAAACCCGGGCTTTACGGCAGCATACAGATCGAAAACCCGGAGAACGAGAAAGTCAGAGAAAGATTCCTTGAGTCCGCAGACGAACTTAAGGAAACAGTGAAAGACGAAGAAGAATTTGCAGAACTCTTCGACAGACTTGGAGAGGAATTCGACCTTGAAACTGCACAGCAAAGATCTGACAGCGTAATAGAGTTCCTCTCGAACGAAGTCAGAAAACATTGATTTAAAACCTTTAAGCCGTCTTCCTTCCCCATGAGCTCTATCGAAGAGGCCCGGCAAAACATCGATAAGATCAACGAAGAGATAGTCCAGAACGTCGACCAGCGTATGAGCGAAGTCATGAGAATCATCGAATACAAGGAAGAGAACAACCTTGAAGTACGAGACGAAGACAGGGAAGAAAAAGTCATGAAACAGTTCGCCGACAGGTTCGAAGAACTGGACATGCCACGGATGAGAGGCCGACAGCTCGGAAGAGTACTTATAGACCTCGCCATAGACCTCGAAAGAGAAGAACTCGACAAGAGAAGAGGCAAGACCGAATAAAATCATTCTACACTTCTTTCTGTAGTTTTTCTGGCATTTGAACCTCCACATCTGTCTCTATGTGTTTGAAGTGCTCAGTATTGCTTGTGATTAAAGCCTTGGAGTTTTCCTCTTCTGCTGAAGCTGCTATCGCCACGTCCTGGAACTCGATAGGTTTTCCATCTTCGTATAGCTGCGCCATCATCTCTCCGGCTCTGTCTGCAACTTTACCGTTCATCTCTATCCACTGGAACTGTCCAAGGACTTTTCTCGTCTCCTTAACTTTTCCTTTTCTATAGGCACCGGTCATTATCTCCGCAACTGTCACTGAACTTATCAGAATCTCGTGTTCCTCTCTGACCAGCCTCTTCATAAGTTTCCTGACTTCCTTGTTCCCTCTGTCTATCTCCACTATCACGCTGGAATCAAAGAAAAGTTTCATCACATCAAATCCTCAAGTCTATCGGTGGAGTCCTTTCTGGTCTCTTCCATCATATTTTCAAAGTCATCGGGGAGAAAACCTTCCTCATCGAAAGCTTCAGGGTCTTTCTTAGTTATGATTGCCTGATCGCCCGAAACATTGACCGTAACTATATCTCCCTCTTCGACACCTATCTTCTCCCTGACTTCCTTCGTCAAGGTAATCTGGCTGCCGCGAGTCACAGAAACTTCCGACATAACAATTACTAAAACTAAAAATCCTAGTAACTTAAATCTTTGCCTGCTGATTCTACCAGTCGTCTTTCGTCGGGCAATCGGGGAATATACACATGCTGTAATCCTTGCCGTTTTTCCGGGAAACGTGGATAATTGGTGTTCCGCATTCGTCACATATCTCGTTCTGTGAGGTGACTTCGCCGTTGTTCGGCAATGGATACGTGTTTTCACAGTCAGGGTATTCGGTGCAGCCAACGAACCGGCCGTTATCTGTTCTTATGATCTGCAGGGTGCCGTCGCAGTCGTCTGCGTCACATGGCCCGAGCTTCCGTTTCTGGTCACGGTACTTGTCGATAGCACGTACGAGTTCTGCGCCAATCTCCTTTTCCTGTTCCTTGAACTCTCTGAGCGTTTCTCCCAGTTCGTCACGGGCTTTTTCAAGTACTTCTTCCTTGCTGTCCTCTTCCTGCTTGATTGCTTCCATCTTCTCCTCGAACTCTCTGGTAAGCTCTTCGGAGACGATCTCTGGGCTGTACTCCTCCAGAGTCTCCGCTATCGTCAGTCCAAGATCTGTTACCTCGATAGGATCGTTCTTTATGAACTCTCTGTCGTACAGCCTGTCTACGACCTGTGCCCTGGTCGCCTTTGTACCAAGGTTTCTCTTCTCCAGTTCGGAGACAATCGTGGTCTGGGAGTAACGCCGTGGAGGCTTCGTCTCCTTTTCCGCCAGTTCAAACTCCTCCACAGGCAGCGTCTCACCCTCCTCAAGATCCGGAAGTTCGGCCTCCTCCACCTTCACATACGGATCGTAGAGATCAAACCAGTTCCTCTCCTTAGTCACTTTGGACTTGGCATCAAACGTGTACCCGTTAGTCTCAAGTGTCATCGTCAGTGTCTGGCGCTTTGCCGCTTTCCCAAAGACTGCAAAGAACCGCTTCACTATAAGATCGTAGATTTTTCTCTCATTCTTCGAAAGGTTGCCAGGGTTCTGCCCAGTTGGGTAGATACAGTTGTGTACAAGTAGGTTGTTGGCGAAGTAATTATGGTTTTCTTCTACTTCTATGTCGTAGACGTGGCCTTCGTAGTTCTCAGTTTCAATATTGCTGATTATTTGTGGCTCTGTCTGTTTTGGCGTCTTTAAATCAAACTCCTCAAATTTAGGGAGTTCCTCTGTAGGTACATGCTCTTCTTTTCCGCCATTGCCATAGTATACCCAGCTTTTTATAGTGTACTGGGAGATATCTAGTTCTCTGCCGATCTCTTTGTATCCTTTGCCTTTGTCATACAGTTCTTTTGCTCTCTTTCTTTTTTGCTTTCTTCTTTGAATAATAGATTTTCTTTTAGCGAGGTATGCAGAGGCTTTTCTTCTGAGTTCATCTTTGTAATTGCTGTACCGCATTGGCACAGAATTGACAAATCTTTCTAAATTTTCTCTATTGTTATTAATCGAAAAACTTCCTCTAACGGTCTTTTCTCCATCTTTTTTACGTTCTTCAGTCTTTACATATGTTGATAAATTACTTGTTTCTATGTTGAGATCTTCACAAATCTGTGTTAGCTGTTCCAGGAATTTTTTGAATGAATCCTTCTTCTTTTCTATTTTGTTTTGCTCGAATCTGAAGTTTCTTATGTCTCTGCCGTTTTTTGAGTGAATACGCACCTTTGTGAGTTCTGCGCCGAATATCCCTGCTAGGAACTCCTTTTTGATATCTTTGTTCTTACCTATCCAGTCTGGAACTTCGAATTCTGTGGTCATCTTGTCTCCTGTTGGACATCCAAGTGCTATCAGCAATCTTCCGAACATAGAGTCCTTGGATACTAGCATTGTCTTCTTCGGTTCGTCCTGAGTTATATATGCGGAGAAACCCATGTCTTCTATATCGGATTTTAGCTCCTGCATATCTTCTTTTCTTCCTGTAAAGGTTACATGAGGATATTTTTCCCTGTTTTCAGAGGGTTCTTTAAACCGTATGTGGCCGTCTCCGAAGCAGAAACCTGCTATGGCCGCTAGTTTTTCGGCCTTGTTCTGTTCGAGCCCTTGGATAAACTTCTTAAGTTTCTGGTATGTTTCCTGTGTTCTGGATCCGCCTTCTTGTATTTCTTGCCAGTGCTTCTTAGAGAAAGCAGCTTCTAGATCAATATCATTAGATATATCTATGTTTCCTGTCTCGTTCTGTTTCTGTTCAAATACTATGTTTTTCTCCGCAAGATTTTCCGCCTTGATGTAATCTAGGCCTTTTTCGGTAAAAGTGAGAAACCTGTGCTTAGGAGTTACTTTTGTTTCATTTTCTGAAGTACTGATTTTCAATAGTTCTCCGTCATAGGGGGTTTTCCAGATGGCTGTTGCCTTTGAAAGTTGGATCTGTGAATCATGTGATATTACGTTTTGCTCTTCTATTTCTCCATAATAACTTTCCTTTTCTTCATCCCATTCCCAGTTCTCTACTTTAGAGGCTAATTCCGAGAAAGTCTTACTTTCTGGATTAAAACTAACTTCTGTTTCTGGAGTGAAGCAAGGGTGTGCGTCGTCATCGCCGCTGCCCTGAGTAGTGTTCAGATTATCGTTTTCATCCTTCTTCAATACCTTCTTCGCCTTGTCCTCGTAGTTTTCCTGGTTCTTCAGCTTGTTCAGGATGTTTTTGTAGCCTATCTTCGGAGGAAGCTTCTGAGACTCGGTTCTCGGGTAAGAAATCAGTGAATCCTCATACAGGTCCTGTGCAATGCTCTGAGTTGTCTTTGGATTGATGTTAAACTGGCTGGAAGCCTCCTTCTGCAGCCCTGTCAGGTTAAAAGGGACAGGCGGCTTGTGACTGTAGTTATTGACGCCTATATTGGATACAACAGTTTCGTCCTCTCCTTCAACCTCGTCAAATATTCCTTTGGCAACTTTTTCCTCCCAGATACGTTCATCGCCGTCATCGTGGAACTTGGCACGGAACTCCGGGTTATGCAGAAAGATCTCCCAGTAAGGATCAGGTTCGAACTCCTGGATCTCTCTTTCCCTCTCTGCAAGGAAGTTAAGAGCTGGGCCCTGCACTCGGCCGGTACTCAGAGTCTTGTAACGGTCGTTCTCCCTGACTGCCTGCATCAACGCCCTGGAAACATTTATACCGTAGTAAAAATCCAGTATATGCCGTGTAAGACCGGCTTCAGTCATCCCTCTGTCGAACTCTTCCAGGTCATCGAATGCGTCCTCCAGGTCGCTCGGTGTCAAGGTAGAGAACTTCATCCTCTGAATCCTCTCTTCCGAAGCCTCTGCAAGCTGGTTAAGTACAGTATAACCTATGACTGATCCTTCTAAGTCGAAGTCACATGCGTTGACGTACTTGTCAGCTTTTTTCAGCTGGTCTCGCAGGTTGTTGTAGTATTTCTTCACGTAGTCTCCTCCGTCCTGCGTCTCGAAGATTGGCGCCCACTCAACGTCAAACACCGGGTAGTCCCAGCCTTCGCTCGTCTGCTGAAGATTGAAGATGTGGCCTACGGCAGGTGCGATTATGATCTTCTCATCTTCTCTCTCAAGAACATAGTTCTTCACCCCTCTGTTTTCCTCCACTGAGTAGTTTCCAAGGGCCTGAGCCAGTTTACTGGCTACCTTCGGCTTCTCACCGATCATCACTGTCGTCTGCATGCTGATTAAGTTGCGGTAGACAAACCTTAAAATTAGATGCTGTTCAGAGAACTGAAAAAAACATTAATTAACCTGTTTCTCCAACTATTTCACGGTATGGACACGGTTGACTACATCTGGATGGATGGCAACACGGTAGAATGGGGTGACGCCCAGGTACACGTTTTAACCCACGCACTACATTACGGCACAGCAGTATTTGAAGGCATACGAGCCTACGAAGGTGAAAACCCGGCGGTTTTCCGCTTCAAGGAACACATGGAAAGATTTGTCGACTCGGCCAGGATAACAGGAATGGAACTTGAGCACTCTGTAGAAGAGCTAATGGAGGCCACTGAAGAACTGATAGAGAAGAACGACGTACAGTCATGCTACATAAGACCTCTGGCGTTCAGAGGATACGGCTCCATGGGCCTGAACCCTGAAGGAAACCCCGTAAAGACCATGATAGCTGTCTGGCCATGGGGAGCATACCTGGGAGAAGAAGCACTTAAAAACGGTGTGAAAGCACAGACCTCTTCCTGGAACCGTCACCACCCCAACGTCATGCCGACAAAGGCCAAAGCATCCGGAAACTACGTGAACTCTGTCATGGCCAAACAGGAAGCCGTCAGAAACGGAAAAGAAGAAGCCATCATGCTTACACCCGAAGGATATATCGCAGAAGGCTCTGGAGAAAACCTTTTTGTCGTCAGAGATGAAGAACTTTACACTCCGCCAAAAGCAGATGTTCTAGAAGGAATAACCATGGACTCAGTCAAGACAATAGCAGAAGACAGAGGCTACACAGTAAAGGAAGAACGGATGACACGTGACCAGCTTATCAGAGCAGACGAAGCATTCTTCACCGGTACAGCAGCAGAAATAACGCCGATAAGAGAAGTAGATGGCAAAGAGATCTCGGACGGTAGAGGACCGGTTACAGAAGAAATACAGTCAGAGTTCATGGATGCTGTAAGAGGAAAGACAGACAGATACAGCGAATGGAGGCACGAAGTAGAATAAAAAAGAAGGAAAACCCTTCTCTTTCTTTTGATGCTCTTCACTTCACATCTATAACTTCCTTGCCTCCCATGTAGCTCTGAAGCACTTCAGGAATCCTGATTCCTTCATCTGTCTGATTGTTCTCTATTATCGCAGTTATAACTCTCTGAGGTACGAGGCCTGTCGCATAGACTGTGTACGGCGTCTGTCTTTCCCCGTCCTTCCAGTACTGTGTCTCGAACTCCCGAGCCTGGTAATCAGTACAGCTTCCATAGCTGCCAACTTCTCCGTACTCGCCGAGTGGCGGCCTCCAGACCTCGATGTCATACTGCTTGAAAGTCTTGTTGGAGATATCGCCGTCGCAGATGTCAACCACGCGGTAAGGGAGTCCTAGTTCCTGCATGATCTCTTCTGCGTTCTCAAGGGTTTCCTCAAGAATCTCCAGGTGGTCTTCAGGCTCGCAGAACACGAACTGCTCCACTTTCTCAAACTGGTGCACTCTCCACAATCCTCTGGTCTGCTTGCCGTGTTTACCGGCCTCTCTCCTGAAGTTGGTGGAGAAACCTCCAAGCTTCAATGGCAGGTCCTCCTCTATCACTTCTCCCTGGTACTTTGCAGCTAATGCGTGCTCTGCTGTGCCTATCAGGTAACGTCCGTTCTCATTGACCTGGTAGAGCTGGTCTTCAAACGTTTCCATGTCTACAGCCGCGGATATAGACTTCTCCTCCAGCATGTATGGCACCTGGTAGACAGCGAAATCTTTCTCCTCCAGGAAGTCGACCGTGAAGTTTATGAGTGCCTGGCTCAACCGGAACAGGTCAGGGCTGAGATAGTAAGCTCTTTCGCCTCCAACCTCCGCTGCCTTCTCGGCGGAAAGCATATTGTTTCTCTCAAGTATGTCTGCAGCCAGTTCTGAATCTTCTTTTCTACCTTCCTCAGGGTTCCAGGCCCGGACCTCGGGATTGTCATCCTCGTCTTCTCCTTCCGGAACAGACTCATGCAGAAGATTTCCGATCTGGTAACGAGCATCGTCTCTTCTCTCCTTAAGGGTTTCTACCTCATCTTCAAGGCCTGAAATCTTCTCCTTAACCTCCTGCATCCTTTCAATCTTTTTTTCAGCGTCTTCACCGTTTTTCTTCGCCTCAGCGATTTCGTCTCCGACAGTGTTACGTTCTTCCTGCAGGGACTGAAGCTTCTGAAGTTTTTCACGCCACTCTTCGTCCAGTTCAACTACCTTGTCAACCTTTCCAGGGTTTCCACCTCTACGTCTCTCAGATTCCCTGATGCTCTCAGGTTCTTCCCGGAACAGCTTAATATCAATCATGGAAAACCACTGCGGCATAAAGCGATTTAACTTCCCCGGAAAAAACAGTCTCCTTCTATAAAGACACGCACCCAATACTACAAACATGAAAGAAGTAGCAGGATATGAATTCGACGAGAACCATCCCAAAGAGCTGAAGGAAAAAGTAGTTACAGAAGACGAATTCGAGGAGATAAAAGAAGCGATGGATCTCGACGAACTTATCAGATTCGGAAAAAGACCTTTCGACGCACCAATCGGCAAAGTAAGAATCTGGGTAGAAGAAGACGAACCGGAAGAACAGGAAGAAGAGTAAGAAAAAAGAGGGAAAAAGCTATTCCACGTAATCCGGTTTCTCGTGTCCTATCTCTTCCAGGCAGTCCAGCAGTTCCGGATTGTCCCTGAATTTTTCTCTGACCGGTTCAAGCTTTGCGGCGATATGTTCTGCGACAGAGTTTTTCAGGTCCTGTGGGTGTAGTTCTCCTGTTTCAAAGTCTTCCTTCAGTTCTTCCAGTGTTTCGTAGGTGATGTCGCCGCCGTACTCTTCCGGTCTTTCGATCTCAAGTTTTTCATCGTCGCCGAAGATGTGGAAGCGGGCGATCTGGATAACAGGATTGTCTTCTACCTCTCCCTGTGGACAGTAAGAGTCTGTTATTCTTTCTTTAATGGTTTCCTCTGAAGCGTGTAGAGGGAACATTGTTTCAGGCTTGCTGGAAGACATCTTGTCTCCACCTGTAAGAGAGACTACCAGAGGATGGTGTAGACAGGTAGGCTTCCTGTAACCGATCTTCGGAAGTGCTTCACGTGCAAGCATGTGGATTTTTCTCTGTTCGATACCTCCCACAGCAAGATCTACATCAAGGTATTCGATGTCGAGAGCTTGCATCAACGGGTAGACGATCTGTGAGATAGACTGAGAGTCTCTGTCACCTCGTGCAACTTCCTGCATAGAACGTGTTCCACGGTTGATAGTGGTTTCCTTCGATATTTCAAGTGTATCATGGAAGTAGTCTGTCTCCTCCTGAAACTCTCTTCCACGTATGTATTCTGCGTCCAGGCCGACAGCTTCGAAAGTTGCCTGCCAGTACTCTGTCATGGCTTGAATCCATTCTTCTTCCCCTTTCTTGTTCAGGTATGTGTGAAGATCTGCAAAAAGAATCTTTACCTCAAAACCTGCTTTCTGAAGGTCAAGCATCTTCCTGATCGAAAGCCAGTGACCCATGTGAAGCGGCCCTGAAGTTTCGTAACCTACATAAGTTGTCGGCTTATCTTTTTCCAGTACTTCGTCAAGTTCTTCTTCAGTTACAACTTCAGTAGTATTACGTAACACCAGTTCTTTACGCTCTTCTTTATCCATGGAAAACCTGTTATCTCTAAATGATTAAATTGTTTTTCATGACTTCCAGAGGTTCTCAACTGTTTCCTCAACATTTTCCTCTATGATAACGGCGCCGTTGCTGCTTGAATAATAATCGCTGAAATTCAGAGAGTATTCCTCCTCCACCTCTTCCACGATGCTCTCGAAACGTTCTTTCACGTTTGAAAGATAGTTGAATGCATCACGGTTGCTGAACCGGAACTCTTCAAAGCTTTCTCCACCCTCTAAAGCGTTTTCGTTTTTGACCCTTTTCATCCACTCGGTTCTGTGTGGCTCGGAGAACTCGGGAGTAGCCGCCATCGTGAGAATATCTTCCGCCCATTTATAATCGCTTTGAGCCTTTTCCAGGCGTTTCTCAAAATCTCTTTTCTCCTCTTCAAAACTGTAGAGGCCGCCGGCACCCATTCGTTCACTGATATCTTCCAGGACGTCGGCATGGTGTGAAAGCCGTAACGCCTCTTCAAGTGCGCCTTCAACCGTCTCGTATCCATCCGTTTTCATAGCTCTCTGTGCGGTGCAAGACTTATTATCTCGGCGTCGTCTTCTCCGTAACTGTATTTAGTTGAGACCACGTTGTTTGCTTCATCGGCTTTTTCAATTATTTCTTCTGCTTTTCTAAGCTGTTCCGCTGTATAAGAAGACTCTATAACTTCTTCAGAGGACTCTCTGAACTCTTCGATACCTTGTTTTTGCAGGTAAAACTCATTGTATGAGATAGTGTTTTGAACCTCGTCAAGAACTTGCCTGTAAGAGCTTTCCAGATCGTCGAACAGGCTGCGCATAACATCCCTCTTACGGCTATCATCTTCGTCATAGACTTCCACGAAGCTTTCCATCCGCTCTATCTCTTTTTCCAGCCGTCCAGCCGTTCCCTCCAGTTTCCGGAAGATCTCCCTTATTTCATCTTTCATACCTTGGAGAAACAAAGTGAGATTTAAAAACCGTCCCGGTTGTTAACAGGTTAAGTCCTCTGTCCTGGCCTTAACAGCATCCGCAAGCTCTCCAGGCTCTACTCTGACCCCGACTACACGGCTTCCCGCAGCCGGTTTCACGTAATCCTGTTGAAGCAGGTCTTCCTCCATGTAAACCGGTATGTCCAGGTCAAACGGTGAAACTCCCCCGATAACGTATCCTGTAACCTTTCGGACTTCCTCCGGGCTGGCCATCCCAACTTCTCCACCGGTAATCCCTCCAAGTTTCTCCTCACTTACACGTTTATCGCCCGGACAGAGAACCGCTGCGTATCCTTCTCCCGTCCTGAACACAAGGGTTTTAACAACCTGACACAGATCAATATCCAGGTTTTCCGAGGACTTTTCAGCACTTTCCGCCTTACCGTGAACAAAGAACTCGGGATCAAGGCCGGCTTCCTCACAGAAACCTATAACCCTCCTTATGTTTTCCAGGTCTTCCTCGAAAAGATCTGAGAACTCCCTCATCCCTTCCAGATTTTGCGTAAGACTCTTCATCCTATATATTCGCTGCCTTCATCAAGATTTATCTTTTTTGCTGAGAAGATCCTATTCTCATCCGAAGGATAAGGTTAGGGATGAATCAGCTTTTTTACTTTGTTGCCGAGAAGCCCCCCTTTCCTTTCTCTGATTGGTAGCGAGTAGTTTACCTCTACGCTCTAAAATATGGATATTGCGGCAGTTTGGTTGAGAATTACTGCCTAAACAACAAAAGCACTCTCAAAAAACTTACACAACTTTTCGGAGTTGTGGATTAACTTGGAAACTCTTTCTGGCTCCACATATCCGGCATATCTTCTTCTGACTCCCAGGCTTCATCTACTATCTGATCACGCCGGAAACGGCTCTGTATAGGCAGATAACCTGAGTTACGGGTGTTTCCTCTTGGCGTCATGACGTAGTACATCTCTACTTCATCTTCTGACTGGTCGAAGATCTCATGCTCGAAGATCTCATCGTACTCTGCATCGAAATGCAGTGAATGAACCTTGTCATCCTCGAAACTGGTTAGATGCAGGCTTCTCTCCGGCATGTTGTCTGCCCTTGACTGGTAGTTGAAACGTCGGGCTCCAAGACCTAGCAGGATCTTGTCGCCGATAGTTCTCGGGTAGGGCATGTGCACATGGTCGTAAATCGCAATATCGGTTCCTGAAAGGCTTGGCGGCGTTCTTCTGGTTGACTGCTCATTGGTGTACCGTTTCACGGAGAACAGGTCTTCCAGGATGCTTTCGTCCCGTGTATCCAGGTACGTGAGGCTTTTGTCTCTTTTCTCCCTGTGAGGGTGGTGGGCGGCCTGTACAGTGTTTCCTCTGATCTCTGTCTCGAAGCCTTCATCAAATATTTCGTACTCTACATCGACTTCGAACGGCTGCGGAGAGTTTATCTGTGTCATGAACCCTGTGAACTCGTCTGCCTCCTTATCCGGATTATCAGGATCTGCATCTTTCTTGTCCTCGTCCCCCGCGACCAGCTTGACTTCAGGGCCTTCTTCCAGCTTATCAAGAAGGTGGTAGACATCGTCAAAGGTCCCTGTGTCTCCCATGACGTGTATCTCGTCCACATCATATGTTTCGACGTAGTCATTGATCTGTTTCCCGACGCCACGGACGTAATCTTCTCTTACGTCGGGTTGTTCCTCGAAGGCGTGTATCTCGGAGATATGCAGAACATTGTAGTTGTCAGGTAAGTCGAACTTGCCAGGCAGATAGTCGGGACCTGGCTCAGGGTTCAGATGCGCCACCTCCGGCAGCGTGTCATCTCGTCGGTTGAAGACTGTTGGGATAGAGGTGAACGTCTTTCCAGCATCCTATCAAGAAAGCTGTACAGTAAGATTAAAAAGTTATCCGAAAGACGCAGGAGAGAACAGGATAAAAAATTTGGACTGCTGCATGGATTTGAAACATTTTTGATACTAACATGGTTTCTATGATAGAGATAAACGGGTCTTCGGGAGGAGGCCAGATGCTCAGAACTGCGTTATCACTTTCTGCAGTGACAGGGAAGAAGTTCAGGATGAAGAATATACGGGGAAACAGGTCTAACCCCGGGCTGAAAAGGCAGCATCTGGAAGCGGTTAAAACTGTTAAAAGACTCTGCAAAGGTGAAGTTGAAGGCATGGAGATGAAGTCTGATGAACTTGTCTTCAGACCTGGAGAATTGAGCTCTGAGCCTTTCTCAGCGAATATAGGAACAGCAGGCAGTATAACCTTGTTATATGACGCGGTTCTTCCGGTTACGACACAGTTCAGTGATCCGTTCAGGTTGACGGCGAAAGGAGGGACTGATGTGAAATGGTCGCCGACCTATGCCTACTTCAGAGAGGTTAAACTTCCGCTTCTCCAAAGATTTGGGATGGAAGCAGATACGGAACTGGGGAAGACCGGATACTACCCGAAGGGAGGTGGAGAGGCCGAGCTCCGGACTGAACAGTACTCCCTGAATCCTGTAAAGTTAACTGAGAGAGGTGAACTGCAGAAGTTCGAGATATACTCCAAAGCCTCCAGGGAACTGGAAAGTCAGAAAGTCGCGGATAGACAGGCTGATGAAGCAGAAAAACTGCTGAAAAACTCACATATGTCTTTACCGGTAGAGAAGTCCGTGGAATACGAGAGGACTGCCTCGCCAGGATCATCTCTGACAGTGAAGACGGTCTACGAGAACTCTGTAGCAGGTTTTGACGCCCTAGGTGAACGTGGAAAAAGATCCGAACAGGTAGCACAGGAAGCAGTTCAGGACTTTAAAAAGTTTCATTCAACTGAAGCAGCGGTAGATAGAAACATGGCCGACCAGTTAATGGTTTTTCTCGCCGTAGCTGGAGGAGAAGTATCTATACCAAAGGTAACGGATCACATGGAGACTAACCTGGAAGTCATACGTTCTTTCGGACTGGATATCTCACTGGACTCTGGCAGAATAAGAATGAAGAAGTAAAGATAGTTGGTTCACTCTATCTCGATGTTTTTGCCTTCTTCTTCGTTGATCTCGGCTGTTACTTCCAGTACTCCGTCCTCGTATTCTGCTGTTACTGTGTCTGCGTCGATCTTTCTGGGCCATGGAACTGTGCGTCTGAACCGTCTGCTTCTTCTCTCCTTTTTCAGGTATTTCTCGTTTTCCTCTTTTACTTCGGCACTGCTCTCTGCCGATATCTCTACTTTTTTCTCATCCGCCTTCACGTTGATGTCCTGTTTCTCCACTCCTGGCATGTCTGCCGAGATCGTGAACTTGCCGTCTTCCTCCCTTATGTCTACCGGTGTGTTCTGCGTCAGATCTGAGGCCAGGTTCATACCTTTGTTCTGGAACTCTTCCATCATCTTTTGCATCTGATCGAATACATCGCCGTCCTGCCTGTCGAGTCGTCTCATAACAAGAAAAGTTTTTGTATACATCAATAAAAATCTTACTCTTTTCTATCCATCTGTTTCTCAAGAAAGCTTATCTGGCTCTTTATCTCATTTATCAGTTCCTCTGCCTCCTGCTGTTTCTCCGAGCTTCCCATGTCCTTAACCTGGTCGAACTCCTGTTCGGTCTTCTCCACCTGTTCTTCAAGGTCGTCGAGAACTTCCCGGTACTGTTCCATAACATATGCTTTAGAGCTGCACGGCTAAAAAACCTGATGTCGAAAAGAGAAAGAGAATACCTGATAAGGACCTGTTATCGGGTTCAGGAAAGGTTACTGGTCCTGTACCCGTGGAGTAGGTATTGGTGGAAGCAGGTTCAACGTGTTTGCGACTCCTACGGCCTCTGAAAGCAGTTTCTGGTACATTTCGTTCAGCAGGGGTTTGTTCACTTCTTCCGGTAGAGCTCCGTTTTCATCCCAGGACTCAAGTATATCCTCTAACTGGCCTTTCCAGAGGATGTTTCCGCTCATGGTGATATGTGCTACTTCTCTGCCTCCTGCAGTGTAGTTAACTGCGAACTCGAAGTCAATCTTAGCTACCTCTTCCTCAAGTGCGTTAACCGACTCCCTTGAGACTTCCTCGATTTTTGGCTGGTAGTTTACCTGGATGTTTTCGTTTGCTCCCTGGCCTTTGTCGGCCTCGATAGAATCAATATTGAATCCTACTATCATATTACAAACCTGAAAACTCCAACCTTCTTTAACTTTCTCCTCCACTAACACATTCAAGAGGGAGACAGAAACTTTATGTCGAAGAGCAGGCTGGAAAGGTACGGACTCATACTCATAGGTATAATGGTAGCAGTAGGTTTCTCCGGAATGTTCACCTACAGTAGCATTGTAGACACAGGAGACAGCGACAACCAAGGGACACAGGAGATAAACGCCACACTCCCGGAATCGAACTACAGCAACGAAAGCTTCGGCCTTTCAGTACAGGAACAGGCCTATCTCGCCGTCAACAACGACATAGTATTCGTCAACGCCCTCTACGAAAACACGACAGACAGGTTCCAGAACCTGACGGAGCTACCCTCGGAGTTCAACGACAGGGTATACGTCAACCTTGTGAACAACTCAGAGACATACATGGCCTCGGACTACAGACTGGAACTACCTTCTACACTGATCATAGGAGGAAAACAGTCACAGACCCAGAGAGGAACACTACCATACACCCTGAAGTCAGCAGGCACAGACAGTGAAGACATAAGAGAAGGCATCTGCTCAGCAATGAGAGACCTGGGAGACCTGGCAGCCACATGCTACACAGGATAACAGGCTAAACACGTACACAGGCCTTCTAGTCTATTCTTCTATATATCAAAGGCCTTTGCAAACTCTTCATCTCCCTGAACGTTATCAGAGTACTTCTCAAGCTTCTCTCTGGCACTTTTACCAGTCTGAGAGGCAGAGACTGCACCTTTCTCACCTAGCAGGGTTACGCAAACCTCGTGCTTCTGTGAAAGCTTCTGTGCGACCTGGATCAGCAGGCCTACGTTCTCTGTCGGTACATCTGCCTCTATATCTTTGACCTCTGTGTCAAGTATCTGGTTCTCTATAAAGTCCTCAATTCTTGACTCCAGGTCTTCAACCTTTTTCTCCCTGTACTTCCATTCCTGGAACAGCTCGCTGCTTTTTCCGACAAGTTTCTCGCCTTCAACTTCTCCGGTATCCTCGTACTCTCCCAGAAAGTTTGAAAGCTTCTCGATCTTCTCTCCGTACTCCTCTACCTCTTCCTGGAACCTTTCCAGGGTGTCGAGCAGCTGCTCCGGTTCCACGGAGAAGGTGTCACACAGCTGCCGCTGCGCCAGCCTTGGACGTGTCTCCAGAGGAGCCCCGAGCATCTCCGACGCCTTCTGCATCCTTTCCTCGATGTTCCGGATGTATTCTTCTGCGGCGTTGCCTGCTCTGTACTCCAGTCTTGTGACGCCGTCCTGTATCCTCTTGCATCCGGTTATGTAGAACTCTCCGGCGTTTGAGGTCTCGGTGAGGTGTGTTCCTCCACAGGCTTCTATGTCCACGTCTTCGATCTCGATCAGCCTTATCGTGTTTCCGGGAGGTGCGCCTCCCTGGTAGATCCTGAAGCCGTACTCCTGCTCGGCCTCAGATTTCTTCATCTCCAGGACATCGATTCTGTGGTTTTCCTCTATCACCTCTTTTACCCGGGCCTCGATTTCGTCCAGCTTCTCTCTCGACGGCTTCTCGTAGTGGGTGATGTCGAGCCTCGCCTTTTCCGTGGTCTTGTTTGCCCCGGCCTGGTAGATATGTTCGCCGAGTTCTTCACGTGCTGCAGCGTTGACCATGTGGGTCGTGGTGTGGTGCTGGGTCAGCTGCTTCCTTCTCTCACCGTTGACCACACCCTCCACGGAGTCTCCTTCCTTGAGTTCGTGTCCTGGCGCGTGATGGAGTACCACGTCTCCCTGTTTCTGCACGTCGTCGACCTTGAAGCCTTCGATCTCTCCCGTGTCGGACATCTGGCCTCCGCCCTGAGGGTAGAACATCGTCTGGTCAAGAACCACCCATTCATCATCCACGACTTCCAGTACCTCTGCCTCGAACTCAAAGTCAGAACTTTCTCCGTTCCTGTACGGTTCACGCCGACTGTAGTAAAGTTTCTCCGTCTCGGCAACGTCTTCCAGATCGAATTCCTCTTCGGCCGCGTGAAGGGCCTCTTCCTCGCTTCCCAGCTTCATGTAGAAGTCCTCGGGCACCTCGAAACCTGCCTCTTCCATCATCTCGGGGGAGACGCCGTGTGACTCATAGAGCTCTATCATCTCCTCTACAGAGGGCTGTTCATCTAGCTCAGAGAGCTTCTTCTCCGCTTTTTCCCTTGCGCGCTTGTATTTCTCTGCTTCAACCTCCAGGATCTCCTCTATCTCGTCCATCGACTCCAGCAGCTCCGGGAACATCGGTTCGAGTTCCTTGGCGTTCCACATGGCTACTTCTTTCATTTCGAGATCCCATCCGTATTTTTCGATGAAGTCCTTCGCCCTTCTGTATATCATCCTGAGGTTGTGGCCGCCTCCCGTGTTGCTCGGGATCTTGCCGTCCGCCAGGGCGAAGATCAGCGCCCTGGTGTGCTCAGCAACGCTGTACAGGGCTGCAGAAGGTTTTATAGCATCTTTGAGGTCTTCGACATCTTCGACATCTTCATCTATCTTCTCTGCGATCTCCTGCCACTTAGCGTCTATATCGTCTACTTCGTCGACGTTCAGCTCGCTGGAATGCGGCAGGAACTTTTCCCAGGTCTCCTGGTCTACTTCGAGCCCGGTCTCCTCTTTCATCTTCTCCAGTGTCCGCGGCATGACGGACTCGTAGCTTGTCTCTGTACCGTTCGAGATCCAGGTGATCCGCTCGTGGCCCATACCCATGTCCAGGACTTTGAGGTCGAGTTCTTCATAGCCTTCCGGTGTCTGTTTGTAGAACATGTAGACCTGGTTCCAGAGCTCTAGTCCGTCAACGAAGAACTCCATGCACGCTCCAAGGTTTCCGCCGCCTCCCCAGCTGTCCTCGTGTAGTACAAGTTTTTCCTCAGGTATTCCAAGTCCTTCGACTGCGAACTCGAACATGTCTCGGAAGTATCGGTCCTGATCGTATTTTTCAGGGGGCTGGAAGCATGTCTGACCGATCATAGTGAAGTTGGTGTAGTGTCTGCCCGTGATACCGACGTTGTCCACGTCGTTAAAACGCAGTGAAGGCTGCGGTATGATCAGTTCGTCTGCCGGTGGCTCTGCCTCGCCGGAAACCACGTATGGCTGGAAGCAGTAGATTGAGGCGCCTGTGAACTCAACGTCATCTCTCCACCTTGCAACGGTGGGATAACGGTCGATGGAGGCGTATCCACGGTCCTGCATGAACTCCTCGAACTTCTCCCATGACTCTATATGTGTGAAGGTCTCATCTGTAGGAGAGTCGTTTATGAAAGTGTATCCGTCGCCGCACTCCGGTTCTCCACAGATCTCGCGGTCTTCGTCGATGCTCCAGAACTTCATACCGCAGTTGCTGCATGTACCTCGACTGAACCCTTTCTCCCTGAGCACGTCTGTGGCAAAGAATTTCTCAGGGTTGTCGCTGGCTTCCTGCTTTATCTCTTCCTTCAGTTCGTCGAGGCTCTTCATGCTTCACCGTTGCGAGAGAAATTTTTTAT
>JBDGSL010000050.1:0-3341 GCA_042217555.1 Candidatus Nanohalobium sp.
AGCCAAAAACCGAGACCGAAGAACAGGCCGACGCAGCCAGCATCGTGCAGGACGGCGAGAATCCGGAATGTCCAGAATGCGGAGGCATGCTGATCCTCCAGGAAGGCTGCAACAAATGCCCAGACTGCGGCTACTCCAAGTGCTGAACTGGTTACGCTCGGTTCACACGCAATAAGCCACCCTACGGTGGCTTTCAGCTTTTCTTTTTATTTCAGACAAAAAATTCCTTTTCTTGTCAAGTTCTTTTCCTGATCTAAGAAACCTCTCTCCTGTAAATCTTCTATGTGGTTGTAAACCATCGATCTAGAGACTTCCATGTTCTCACTGATATCAGATACGCTAACGCCATTGTCTAAGAGTTCAAGAACCTCAGTTTTTCTTGGATCTAGCGAAAAATCAAACATTGGTATATTATATTCGTGGAAACTACTCTTCTCTTTTATCCAATGGATTATCTTATCTGCATTTCGTGCTCTTTCGGCAGCCATTAAAAGCCCAAATGCTTGCGATTTCTTCCCTCCTGAAACCTCATAGATAACTTCATTTTCATCTTTAAGTTCAGAATAAGCTTTGGAGGCGAATTCATATGCATCATTCAATGAAGTTTTGTGAATCTCAAGTTCAGCTAAGTCTACCTTCTGCTTTTCTCCTTCTTCAGTTACTTCTTGGACGGTTAACCTTTTTTCTAGTGCCTCTAAGTTAGATTTCTTGTATTCGTTTGCCTCTTCAGTTTCAATTTCTTCCTCCACGAAGATATGAATTCTATCTATATCGTTCTGGTGGAATGTTTTCAAGACTGGTTGAAGCCTCCACAGTGTAGCGGCTAAAACTTTTCCCATGTCAAACTTGCCCTGAACAATTTTTCGAGGAGAAGGTTTATAACTTCTAGGCTAGACATGTAAAGTGTTAGGGTTCACAACCAACACTCAGGAAACAAAGTCCTGAACTGTTAGGATTGATGAGCTCAATGTACAACATGATGAAAGCAAAATCCACGACAATGTTGTTAATCATCTTCGGAGTCGTCTTGTCTCAGTCCGGAGTTGGCATCAACTTTTGGGGTATGGCCCTCTGGAAGTTGTTGCTTGGTCTAGGACTCGGTTCCTGGATGATATACAACGGAAGCAACATCGCACGGTTGCTCGGGTCATAGAAGAATGAAAGAAAAATCAGTACGCCCAAGAGTTGGACGCTTGTCTCCTACCCGAAAGTTGTCCATAGATTATATTAAAACTTGGGTCTCCGGAAGGGGGGTGAGAATATTGTCTACTAGACGAAAACCGCAAAAGATCGTCGATGGCGATACATTTAAGCTTTATCAGTCACTAAAAGGGAAAAGATTCGTCAGGCTTGCAGGAATTGACACGCCAGAAGAAGGTCAATTTGGTTACCAAAAGGCCAAAAATCAGCTCAAAGGAATGATTGGCGGGAAAACCGTAACCATCAAGCCACAGGATATTGGGAGAAGAGTAATTGCCGAAGTTTACGCCGATGGAAAAAGTGTTAACCGACGTATGAGAGAGCGGGGATGGTAAACAGCGGGGAGGTTTTTCCTCCTCTTTTTTGAAAACTTATTTCAGTGAATTTAAGTATAGTAAATCATGTTCCAAGGGCAGCAGCTTTTCGAGGATGTTATCCAAGAACTGAACCAGTGGATTCCTTCGAAGGCCTATGGCCACGAGAGGAAGTTTCAGGATGAGCTTCAAGACTACCTTGATGAAAATCTGAACCAAGGCGGAGGCTTGATGGGCCAACAGCGAGATATTCCTGTCAGCAAGGAGCATGGCAGTAGTAAGGCCGATATTGCTGTAGATGGTTCGGTTGGAATTGAGATGAAGAGAGATTTGACTAACAGTCAGAAAAAGAAGCTTAGAGGGCAGATAGAGGACTACCTAGATAATTACAACCAT
Source organism: Candidatus Nanohalobium sp. (assembly GCA_042217555.1). GTDB lineage: Archaea > Nanohalarchaeota > Nanosalinia > Nanosalinales > Nanosalinaceae > Nanohalobium. The sequence goes on from JBDGSL010000050.1 coordinate 1,911, forward strand.
GTAATTGTGCTCGCATGTGGAGTGAAAGATAAGGATGGATGGAGAGAACTGAAAAACAAGTACCAAGGCCATCAAGGTTTTGATGGAGGACAGGTAGAATTTGTCTGGAAGAAAAAAGAGAACTACGGTAAATCCTCAAGTCAATCTCGAGGGCAAGATCCGTTGGGAGGAAGCCTTTTCTAGGAGATTCTCTATTCTATCCTTATCGTGTCTGCTCTGGGATATTAATCTAGAGAGCGGTTGATGAGGTCTTCTAAAAAATCTACAAAAGTATTCTTGAGTACTTTTTATGTATGAATTTGCTGTTTTTCGGTGATTCGATTGTCCAGGGTCTGTGGGATGAGCAGGGTGGTTGGCCGGATCGTATCAAGCAGGAGATTTTCTCCGGGCATCTGGAGAAGGCTGTTCCTCATCTTGATTACAACATGGTTTATTTGAGAGGTGTTTCAGGTGATACTTCTGAGGACCTGAGGCAGAGGATAGGCAAAGAGTTGAAGGATGCGACGGATCACAGCAGCAGTGAAGTTAACGTGGTTTTCTCCGTAGGTATCAACGACTGTGGAAAAACTGAGGGGGAGAACAAGGTCTCCAGAGAGGATTACAGGGAGAATCTGATTGAGATCGTCGATCAGGCCAGAAAATGTGCCGATAGGGTTATCGCGGTAGGCCTTACTCCTGTTGACGAGGAAAGGTTGAATGGAGAGGAGAGCGCGGACCATTACACGAACTCAGAGGTCAAGAGATACGAGGATATCATCTGCGAAGTCTGTGAAGAGAAAGATGTGAAGTTCGTCCCTGTGTTCGAAAAACTGATACAGGACGATGAGTGGAACGAAAACCTGTTTGACGGCCTACATCCGGACACAGAAGGCCACAGGAAGATCTACGAGCTTGTGAAGGATGAGATCATAGCTGACCTGGACTTCCAGTACAGTAAGTGAAGGCCTTGTTCAGTCTTCTTTGAGTGCTTGGTATAGGTTGTCGGTTTTGAGGACGTCTACTTCTTGGTCGTCTTCTTCGTAGGTTTCACCTGAGACTTCTTCCCAGGCCTCGATGAGTGTGTCTGTGTCGTAGTTGTTGGTGTTGATGTCGTACTGTGGGGAGTTGTTGAAGGCGTCGAGGATTTCTGCTTCGCATAGAAGGTTGTAGATGCTGGCGAAGACTCTGTTTCCTGATGCCTCGAGGAAGGCCTTTCTTTTTACGTCGGAGGCCTCGTATATGTCGTCTGATGAGGCCCATTTGCTGTCTATCTCTGGTACTCCGTCGTCCATCACGTCTATGAAGTCGTCGCCGTGTCTCTCGAACCTTTCGTAACTTCTTTGTTTCTCTTCTTTCAGTCTTTCAAGTTCGGGGAACTTCATGGCGGTGTTTCAACTGGTGATTTTTTGGGTTATTCCGGTGTGTGGTAGACTACGGCGTGGTTGCTGGATT
>JBDGSL010000051.1:0-8021 GCA_042217555.1 Candidatus Nanohalobium sp.
CGTATTCATCGTAGGCGGAGGAGCATTTACTAAGCTGTTCAAAAACTGGCTGAACCGGTGAAAAGAGAAGCATCATTCAAGGCCAAAGGCCTCACCTAGTTCTTTACTTGACATTTCCTCAACCTCTTTTCTTCGCCTCTCTTTCTCCTCTTCAGAAATTTCGGAAGCAGAACCCTTCAACTCCTGCAAACTTTCAGAGATACCAACTTCTTCAGGCCTTTCATCAAAATACTTCTCCAGGAACTGTTCCGGTGTGAGCGACTCCATGTAACTTCAGTAAATTCGCAGAGTTTTCAGGCCTTGGCCAGATTTCCGTAAAACAGTAAAGAGTTGAAACCAAGAACGAGATATGGGGATTGACAGACTTCAGGAGGAGTACGCAGAGTTCAAGGAGAAACGTGACTGGGAGAAATTCCATGAACCGAAGAACATCGCCATGTCGATTTCCATAGAGGCCTCCGAACTGATGGAACACTTCCAGTGGAAAGACAATGTACCTGTCAAGAAAATCAAACAGGACGAGGAATTAATGGCTGGAGTCAGAGAGGAGCTGGCAGATGTAATCCTGTACTCCCTGAGCATGGCCCAGCGACTGGATATAGATATTGAAAAAGCAGTTCTGGAGAAGCTTGAGGAAAACAGGGAAAGATTTGATGAGGGAACAGCAGAGGAAATAACTAAAGAGCTGGACGAGTGGATTAGATAATATGCTGATCTACGAAGACACCAAGGAAGGATTCCAGGAAGATGTTTTGAACGATAGGATCGTTGAAGAGATAAAGAAAGGCCACGAAGATAATGGCCTTGGTGTCGGTAGCGAGAACGAAGTAAGGTCTTGGCAAAACTCTTTCCAGTTTATGCACAAAGTTCTGAACGGCAGTGATCTCCCGGACGATGCAGGAGTTGCGATTGAATTCAAAGTTCCTCTAACTTCTAAGCGAGTAGATTTCATGATCTCAGGCTATGATGAAAACGGGGATGGAGAGGTAATAGTCGTAGAGTTAAAGCAATGGGGAGGAGAAAGCACCGAGAAAGTTGAAGGGCAGGATGGAGTCGTCAAAACCTATGTAGGCGGCGGAGTACGTGAGACAACACATCCAAGTTACCAAGCCTGGTCTTACTCACAGTTTATGAGAAATTTCAACCTGACAGTTCAGAAAGAAAATATAGAAATAAATCCGCTAGCATATCTACACAACTTCGATAAAAAATACCGAGACGTAATCGAAAACGATCTATACGAAGAGTATACCGAGAAAGCACCGCTTTACCTCAAAGGAGATGCGAAAAAGTTGAGGGATTACCTGGAAAGCCAGATTAGTGAAGGCGATGACAGAAAGAATATCTACAAGATAAACGACGGCGAGATCAAGCCAAGCAAATCTCTTCAGGACTCTCTTCTCGGAATGCTAGAATCAAAAGACGAGTTCACATTGATCGACAGGCAGAAAGTAGTATTCGAAAAGGCCGTCCAGTTCGCCAAAAAATCTCAGGAGGACGACCAGAAAAGAGTAATTCTAGTAGAAGGAGGTCCAGGAACCGGAAAAACAGTTGTAGCAATAAACATCCTGGCCGAGCTGATAGGAGAAGACATGATGGCCCAGTACGTATCGAAAAATAGAGCACCGAGAGAAGTATACAAGCAAAAGTTGAAAGGAGACAAGCTGGTCAAGGAAATTGAAAACCTGTTCACAGGCTCCGGCGGCTTCTACAATGTTGACGAAGATTCAATTCCTGCGTTGATAGCCGATGAAGCGCACCGTTTGAACGCAGAGACCGGCTTCCTCGGAAAGGGAGAGAACCAGATAATGGAGATTATCAACGCATCGAAGTGCAGCGTCTTCTTCATCGACGAAAGCCAAAGGATCCATATCGACGATATCGGATCAAAGGAAGAGATCAGAAAACACGCCTCTGATACAGACGCAGAGATCATCGAGATGAAGCTCGAATCACAGTTCCGGTGCAACGGGACAGAAGGCTATATTGCCTGGCTTGACGACGTATTAGAGATCAGAGAGACAGCTAACAAAAACGAGATAGGGAAAGACTACGACCTCAAAGTATTCGACAGTCCCCAAGAACTGCATGACGCAATCGAAGAGAAAAATGAGGAAACAAGGCTTTCACGAGTAGTAGCGGGATACTGCTGGGAATGGGACAAAGATGGTAGAGGAGACTCAGACTACCACGACATTGAAATTGGAGACTACAAGAAAAGCTGGAATCGGGAAGGAGGACAACCCTGGGCAATCGAAAAAGGATCAATCGACGAAGTAGGCTGCATCCACACATGCCAAGGCCTCGAATTCGACTACGTAGGCGTAATCATCGGACCAGACCTCAAATACCGGCACGGAAAAATAGTCATAGACCACGAAGAACGCGCACAAACCGATAGATCGCTCTTCGGCATCAAAAAAATGTTCCGAGAAAACCCAGAAGAGGCCTCAGAAATAGCCGAAGAAGTAATCAAAAACACCTACCGAACCCTCATGAGCCGTGGAATGAAAGGCTGTTACATCCACTGCGTAGATAATCAACTCCAAGAATACATGAAAGGGAGAATTGAATCTGTTAAATCATAAGTTTAGGTCATCTGAGTCTTAGTACTAACTAAGTGTAATCTTGAATTCCTTTCTGTCCTCTATATTTTACTTCATAATCGTGTTCCTCTAAAGCCATTAGTGTTTCCATGACAAAATCTCTTGCAAATGAAACATCTCCCTCAGAAGGTTCAATTTCCCAGTTACTTTGTTTGACATTGTAATCTTCACCGTCTCGAGTTCGTGTAACTGGAGGCTCTAAAGATTTGAATCGTACATATTTTCTCGGTTTTATACCTAGTGACATTATCTTGAACATGCTTTGTATCTCATCAACAGAATGCTTAATTTTCTCGATTGCATCATTATTAGGGCAAGTTGCGTCTTCCCAGTTTCCAACATCAGCTCTTCTTAGGTTCTCTCCGAATCTTAAGGCATTTCTACCAAACATGCCTTTCTTTGTTGATTCAAATGCATCAATAATCTCATTAAAGGCTACAGATAGATAGCCTAGAGCTTGAGCTTGGTTACCGGCCTTAATTTCTTCATCAGCTTTTTCAATAAGATCTGAGATTTCTTCATTCTCAGTTATCATCCTTTCATCTATTTCTTCGAATTTAATTCCAAAAATTGGCTCTGTATTCTCTTCAAAGAATTCCTTCACATCCTCCCTAAATCTGTGGATGTTGGATCTCTCAAATTTGATGCCAAAATGTTTGAGGTCTCCTCTTGCTTCATCTAAACTCGACATGGATGACTTATGAGAAAGGCTGATTTCAGATCCTCTAACTCCTTCAATTTTAGCCCAATAATCCTTGAAACTGTTTGCACTATTAGCTCCTATTTTATCTGCAATAAGTTTGAGATAAAGCTCTACGGAATCGTGAAATCTTAATATAGATTTGGAAGCGTAAGGCTGATGTCTTCTTGATTCTTCTAGAGCATCTCTGTAAAGTGATTTTATGAATACTAACCTTTCTTTGGTCTCAGAATCAATCCTAATTTGATTCTCCATAATATCCCATATCCATCAAAATTTAATTCGGTTTTCCGTACCATAATACTCAGTTTTGAAAGTGTTAATTGTATCTAAGATTCAGAAACAAAACCAACTTAATCCTTCTTGAGGAAGAACTGTTATGCCAGAGACTTCTGTTATCGTTAATGGAGAGGAGTTGGTTATTTCTAAATCGGATGTTAGGGAGGCCTTTGATCGTACTGAGGTGAGTTTGGATGATGAGAGGTTTGAGATGAGGTATTCTCCTTGGCATTTTGTAGAGTTTGATGGTGTGAGAAAGCCGGTTAAGCACGTGTTTTTGAATGTTGAACAGGTTTCTGAGGTTGCTGATTCTCGTCAAGCATTTTCTACTCCAGAAGCTGAAAATGTTCTGAAGGAGTTAGATGTTCCGCTGTATAATAGGAAAGAAGATGCTGGAGAGGTTCTAAAAGAGACTTTAGAGGAAATATTGGAGGAGTATTCTGACCGGCCTGATCGATTTAGTGGCGATGCTAGGATCTACAAGTTGCTGGATAAGAAGGCTCCGAACTTTGCTAAGCATATTGTAAACAAAAATACTGATTTCGGCGAGGCGGAATTTGAGTTCGAAGGTTCTGCTGGACAAGGTAACTGGGCGAATACTCCATGGGTTGCTGTTCTTCATCCTGATGAAACTGATACTACGCAGGAAGGCGTTTACGTAGTCTACCTGTTTGACCCAGAAAATGAGGTTGTCTACGCAACTCTGAACCAGGGCGTGACTGAGCTGGAAAATGAGCATGGAAGAAGAAAGGCTAGAGAAATTTTAGAGGAACGAGCTGAGGAGATAAGAGACCAGGTTAGACTCGATGGATTCTCGACCGAACAGCCCGAATTCTCAGGAGGTATAGGAGAAATGTATGGCCCTAGTACAATTTATCAGAAAAAGTATGAGCTAGGCGATCTACCTTCAGCTGATCAAATTGAGGATGATTTAGTAAGCTTGGTTAAAACCTACAAGAATTACGTGGAATACGAGAATAATACTGGCGAGCTCTCTTTGAGCGATAATTCTCCTGATTATGGGACTGAGATCGATGTGAGTGCGCCTCTGGATGTCGAGCTTCCGGAAGATATTCTCGAGGATAGAGGCCTTTACTATCCTGATGGGCAGGGAGAGAGTATTGTTTCGCAGGTCGAGGCCGCACTTAACTCGGGTAAGCATATTATCTTTACAGGGCCGCCGGGTACGGGGAAGACCGAGATTGCCGAGGCTGTTGCAGAGGAACTGGAGGATACAGAGTTCTTCACCGGACATCAGCTGACTACTGCTACGGCTGACTGGTCGACGTTTGATACTGTTGGAGGATTTATGCCTGAGAAGGAAGGCGACGGCGATCTCGAGTTTAACTCAGGCCAGATTCTGAAGAGATTCAAGGACAATGAAAGGCCTCTGAAAAATGAGTTGCTTGTGGTTGATGAGATCAACCGTTCAGATATCGACAAGGCCTTTGGACAGCTTTTCACGGTTCTTTCTGGACAAAAGGTACAGCTACCTTACACTGCTGACAACGGTGAGGAGATCGAGATTATTCCGGGTGAGCATGATGATGCTTCAGAGAGGCCTGATGAAAACCAGTATGTGGTTCCGGAGTCATGGAAGATTCTGGCCACGATGAACTCGTACGACAAAACTTCCCTCTACGAGATGAGCTATGCCTTCATGAGAAGATTTGCCTTTATCCGTGTAGATGCTCCTGATGAGAACCTCGATGAAGAGCTTGAGAAGTACAACGATCTATGGGAAAAGGATGTCGATCAGGATGAGATCGAAGTTGTTGCTGATATCTGGGAGAGAACCAACAATGCTGTTGAGGGCAGAAAGATCGGTCCAGCGATCGCAGAGGACATGCTCGGATTTATTGCCGAAAATGGCAGGGATCTGGATGATCGTGCGACTGATGCTGTTATCAACTATGTTTTCCCACAGCTCGAAGGTGTCAGGAAGAACGGCGAGATTGTCAAGAAGATTTCGAAAGCTGATAACATTGATGAGAGCAGGTTGAGAGCTGTTGCGAGGGACATGCTGCAGGTAAAGTTCGATGAGGAAAACTGAACTGATTGACGGCCTGACGGATGATATTGTATCCTATGTGATGCATGGAGAGTTTCCGGAGGATCAGTTAGCTGCAGATCTGAAACATGAAGGCCTGGATGAGAGGTTCGAGGACTATGAGCTGCTTATGGATCTACATTTCATCCTGAAGCCTGAGGTTGTTGAGTTTGTCCAGAGACTTCCTGAAAGGATTCGCAGCATTAAGACACAGACGGAAAACGTCTCCAGGACCAGGAGAGGGATAGTGGAGGGCAGGATTAACTGGTCTTCAACCATCAAGGAGAGGTACTCCGGAAATCCCAGCGATAACTCTCTTTTCGTTACAGATAACAGGACAGAGCATTACGACATAGATGAAAATATTGTTCTCAAGAGGTTGCTCTCGGTAATTTACGAAACTTTGCAGGAGGCCAGTGAATACTTCGAGAAGGATTATGCCTGGGTGAACGATCGGTGGAATGAAGAGGGGGATCTTGTGGAGGAAATGGAAAGAATTTTCGAAAGAGACGTCCATATAAAAAGAATAAGTAAGCCCGAACAGTACGAACCGACTGACAGAATGCTTAACACTGCGGAAAATTCGCGGCAACAGATCTACAGGGAAGCGGCCAGCTTGCTGAACAAGAGAAACAGGATATTTGACGGCAACAGAGATGAAATTGCAGAACTACTCAACGATACTGCAATAACACCAGATGATGAGGAAACCCTTCTAGAACTCTTCGTCCTATTCAGATTCATATCAACTATAGATAACATTGAATCCAAAGCCTTCAGCTTGGCAACCATCGAGAGCGGATCACAGAGAATCGCAACAATGGAAAGCGAGGAAAAAGAGATTGCCGTATACCACGACAGTTCTGCCAGAGATCTCAATATAGAGTTCAAATTCGATCCTGAAGAAGACAGCAACAAACCTTACTCAAGGCCTGAAGAGGTCGAGCTCAAGTCCCGTGAAATTATCAGCGACTACTTCAACAAAGATACAAGGGAAGTCACAGGAAGGCCAGATGTTATACTGGTCGAAATTATCGATAAAGATTCAGAGGACAGAGAATACTTCATCACAGAGGTCAAAAACTCCACCAACGAGAAAACCATCAAGAGAGGGATCAAGGAGGCCCTAGAGTACCTGGCGTTCCTGAGGGATAAAGATGAGTTCCTGAATAAGCCTGAAATATTCGGCGGGGAAAAGTCAGGCCTGTTAGTTGTTCAAGACTTCGAAGACGATAGAGATACCCAGGATCTGGATCAACAGAATGGCCCTATCAGGATTGTTGAGGCCTCGAAACTAGAAAGTAATATTAAGAAAATAATTTCTGAGAAAATAAACTTAGATTAGACAGAGGACTCTATTTTCAAGTCCTCTGGTTCCAGACCTTGTTCCTCTGCCACAAGCTTCCTGGCCTCTGCGTTTATCCTGTCGTCTGTTACTTTGGTTTCGTTTTCGATGATGTTTTCCTGGATCTGTTTGGCTTTCTCCTCCACGTCTTTCTCGACCTTGGATTCAACCTCTACGCCTTCTAGGTAGTTGTCTTGGTCGAGTACCTGTCCACATTTCCTACAACTCTTTCGATGTCCTGAGTTGGTAACACCACAGCTGCATTCGAGAGGTAGAACGTCTTCTTCTACATGATCGGTTACTTCGTCTTCCAGCCCGTAGCCTTGGAGGTATGCGTTCCCTGCCTGTTCATCGTTGATCCTGGTGTAGACCCGTGTCTGATCCGAGCCCTGTACGTGGCCAACCCGTTTGTCGATCATTGTCTCGTTCATGATATCGGCTTTCTTGAGGTAACTGATTCTTCCTTTACGCCAGATGTGGTTGACTTCACCATCCAGATTACAGTTGAGATCTGTCTTCTTTGCTACTCGTCTGACTTTTTCGCTGTAGCTTCTGTAGCTGACCGGTTTCTCAGGTTCGCTTTGATTATAGAGGTCACAAAGCTAGAGAATGATATTGAGGATTTGATTGGTGAGAAGATCTCTATCTGATATATTTGACTGGTTTTCTAGCTGTTTTCTATCTCTATCTGAAGTACTTCTTCGTTTATTCTTTCTTGGATGAGTTCTTTGTCGAAGTTTGCTCCTTTGTCTGTTTTTATGAGTCTGTCTGAGATTACTTTGCTTCTGATGAACTTTCTTATCTCCTTAAGCTGATGCATTACTTCTTCTAGGTTGATGATTCTAGGTGCCAAGGTTAGGTAGTCCTCTTCTTCTTGTCTGTAAATGTCATTCTGGTCAAGTTCTGGGTAGCCGTCTTCCGTCTTTATTGATTTAACCTTTACCGGTGTTTTGAAGTCGATCTCTCCCCGGATTATTGCCTGTGGGATGAGCAGTTCTGCGTTTTGCATTATTGCTTTTTCTCTGCTTTTGAAGGTTGAGA
>JBDGSL010000052.1:0-23417 GCA_042217555.1 Candidatus Nanohalobium sp.
GATAGATGTAGATGCCGCTGACTTCCTGAACTCTCAGGATGAGAAGACACAGTCTATCATCAAGGATAATCTTGGTAAGCTGAAGTACGAGCCTTATCCTTTGCCCGAAGCACAGTCAGGTGACCGGGAAAAAGTAACGGTTAACGGTGAAGAAGTTTACAGGATGCATATCTCCAGAAGCTACACTGCCTTCTACATAGTCAACGAGGAGGAAGAACAGGTAGTTGTTACAGATATCGTTGATATTGACACGGCACACAAGATGTACTATTAGGGATTTTTGCATAGACAAGCATCCGGTTAATTTTCTAACCTTCAACAGTATATAGATATTTAAGACTTAATAGAAATCTTAGATGGGTTTAACAACTTAACAAATGAATTAAAACCAAGTAGAACGTCTATGGCGTGTCTTCTGCACTACGGGTTTTTACTCGGTTTTAAAGCATCTCTGGAGTATTCATGTGTCTGGCCGGAGAATGAGTAATACTTCACACATTACGCCACACATGCTGAACCCGGTTACTTCAGGAAGAAGTAGAACTTGAAGAAGTATCAAAGCTCATAGGATATGAACACGCCACAGTAACTAGTAAGGTTTACAGCAAACTTCCCTGGCAACAAAACAAACTTTGTCAAAAAATTCAAATAAGAAGGAGAACTTAACTATAGAAGAAAAATGCAGATCTCAAAGAACTCGTGTCGAAAAATCGCCTCAGTCGTCTTCCTCACCTCAACACTCCTTACCACATACTTCCTTAACAAACTCGAATTTTCCCAACTGCTTGCATTCACGGGAGGAATATTCACAGGCTCTATAACGGCCGGTATCTGGCTCGAAACCAGCTACAGGTTCCTGGTGAAAGAGGCCACAGCACCACTGGATAAACTGGTGGATGAAATCTGAATCCCGAGAAAACTTAACAATAACATTCAAAACCCTGGCACGTGAGTCTAGTAGATCTTCCAGGATACGCTGAAGCTCTCAGCGGCGATTTCAAGCCTCTTGAAGAGGCAGACAACGGAATGGGAGACACTGTCGGCCTTGTTGAAGACTATCTTGAATCCGAACTGGAGGAAAGAGCCAGAGAAATGGGCCTTGAACCCGGCTACACCGACGAAGACTTTGAGATACTTGTGGACACTGAAGAAGAACTAACAGTAATGTACGGAGAGTTCTACAGGGAGAGCAACATACCACTGATAGGAGGAGACATCTGGAAATGCCAAAAAACAAATAGCTCAAACCACCGCGGAGCCACCTCAGGAAAAAGAGAGTTCAGAGTACCAAACAACGGAGGCCACCTACACATAGACGAAGCCAACCTCAGAGCATACAACAACTTCCTACAAGACAGAAAAACAAGATGAAAAACACCGTGCAAACTTGAACTCCTCAAAGGAAGGGAGGGGTTAAAACTCAATTTCTTCTAGCAGAACACCGAGATACCCTTCCAGAATATTTCAGGCGTCAAGATATCCATAACCAGCGCTCAAAATATATTTTTGTACAGGGAGTTTATTTACAGCAACCAAGTTTACTCTAGCTTCTTCAGAAGCTCTTCATACTTCTCAAGCTGCTTCTTATTATGCTCATGCCATTCGGCTTTCTCATCTTCAAGGGAGCTTCTCTTCATTGATATCACCGGTCTTCTATAATATAAGGTTAGTTTGATTTAGAAAACTTTCTAATAATTATGTGAACAAATTAAAAAATCCAAGGATAAGTCCATCCTATGAGCAAAAAGATTGAAAATCTTGATATAAAGAACTTTAAGGCATTTACAGATATCGAGATAAAGCCAAAGAAACTTAATATTATCACTGGCTGTAATAACACTGGTAAAAGCTCTATTATAGAATCTGTGGATATAGCTAATAATCCAAGCAATATAGAATCATTCTCAAATCATGGTATCAGAGATTTGATAAATCTAGATGCTGAACAGTCTGAAATTACTCTAAATAAGGAAAAGACAGTAAGAATCAGGCCTCCCAGAGATTTCAAAGAAATAAGCAGTTCTGTAGGCGCTAAGTTCCTCAAAGATTACGATAGAATAAGCGAAAAATTTTCAGACCAGGATTCTGAAGAAGTAACTGAGGAAGATATCTCTGCTATCATTGAGCAGTCTAAGGATCTTTCAGAAAAACTTACTCAAAAAGCTACTGTAATAGAACAAGAAGAAGACAAGCAAGTATTTTTCGACAATATTGGAGCCAATATTAGAACAGATATTATTGCAGGTATTATTGAGAACCTGCATCCTGAGGAGTCTGAAGAGTCTATTGATAACGTAGAAAGGCTGGTTTATCCAGGTATGTGGCACCACAGAGAGAATAGTATCCTAGATGAGTATAGAATAGGAGGACATCACCTTGAACAGGATGATGCTGTAATCCAGGAAAAGATAGAGAAGTTTGTAGAGGAGCATAATCTTATAGATAATTTCTCAGGCTTCAGAGAAGGAGAAATAGTCCTAGAAAGGGAAGATGGGGAACTAAGCTCTCTACCACTGGCCTATATGGGAGACGGCTTCAGAGCAATTATAGGCCTAGTCAGAAAAATAATTGTTTCAGACTATAATACGGTGCTTGTTGAAGAACCAGAAAACCATCTACATCCTGGTTATGTATCAGAGCTAGTAGACTTCATAGTAGAACAGACAAAGGAATCTGAACTACAATTCTTCATAACTACGCATAACGCAGACTTCATCGAAGAATTCTACTCAACGCGATTTAAAGAAGATGAAGCACTTCATAGCGAGTTTAAGCTTTTTAGACTACAAAGAAGAGGTTTTATAGAATCTATGAGTTATGAGGAATCAAGAAAAGAACTCGAAGACCTAAAAATGGATCTAAGAGGAAACAAACAAAGGTAGGAAATAAATGTGCCTGATAATCTGTGAAGGAAAATACGACACACTTTTTCTACAGGAGGTCATAGAGAACAGTTCAGAGTTAAAAACAGACAGATACACAGGCAAGGAAGAAGATAAATTATATCAGCAACAGGACTACATGGAAAGCTTCGAATATAGGCCTGAGAACGTACTAATTAAAGGAGAATCGGGCAAAGACTACCAACTACAGATTTACAAAAACCAGTTGCTGGGCTTTGACAGAAAATACAAAAATCACTTCCTGCTCTGGGACCTAGATGGTGCAAAACCAGAACATAAATTCGAAAAATACAAGAATCATCTAAAACAGCGTTTTCAGGCCCATACAGTAAAATTCGAAATGAATATAACTGGAGAAAACCAAGTATTCTACTCAATAAAACTAACCGGCAAAATAGGAAATCATCAATTTATAACACCAATAATAGCATTTAAAACTAATTTAGAGGAAGAAGCAAATATTAATAGACAAAAACACAACGAAAAACAAAAAACTGAGAAAACTAAGAGATTAGCTAGTAAAGAATCTGTTTTAAACTTTATAAAATCTAATTTAGTGCAAAAAATAATTTAAAACTAATTTTTGACCTCCTCAAACTTCTCTAAAATCCTCTCCTTCTCTTTATCTCCAGTATCCAGCGAATCCAAGACAGTCTCAACCTCTTCCTCAGTTAAGTCATACAGATCGAAGACAATCGCATCAATCTCGTTCTCCAGTTCGTCTATTTCCTGCATTAGAGGCCTCAAAGTATCCATGGAGCTCTCCCATTCCTCTTTCATCAACTCCCTGAACTCACGGGACTTAACACTTCCATCAATCTGAGACTTATTCTTCTTCGCAACCCGCATAAACTCATCAAAATCATACTCCCAATACTCACGCAAATGAGTCTTCAAAGACAAATCATCAACATCAACACCCCACTCAGCCTCAACCCACTCCAAGAAACTATTCTTCTCATCTAAGAAGGCCTCTTTACTCTCATAGGTTTCTTTCGTTTTCTCTCTTAGTTTTTCGCTTGATTTCTCTGGGACTGGGAGGGCTTCGAGAGTTGATTGATTCAGTTGTGGGAAGACATCTCTATAACCGCCTTCAGTTAAGTCGTGATAGAACTCTATCAGCGAAGAATTCGTTACACCCATCAAATTGAATGGCCTATCAGTAATACAGTTGTAAACAGATTTTATCGAATAAACGCCTTCTTCATCAAAAGCACCTCTGATTTCTCCGCCTGTCTGCCGGTAAACAAGTTTCTCTTCTTGATAGTATCGCTCTTCCTTTTCTATTTCATCAGGATCAATGAAGAGATAATTATTAGGATCTACAGAATATCTTTGAATCGCTGTTCCTGAAATTATTGGTTCTCCTTCACCAGTAATTTTGTCGCTTCTCTTTCCAATTTCCTCCCCTCTTTTCACATCAGCGAAAGTTTCAAATTGGGCATCTACGCCTTCTACTTTCTTTATAACCTCTATTTTTGCATCAGATAGTTTCAGGTCAAACCTGTAGTTATCGTTTTGCAAGAAGTATTCCTGAGAAATCTCATTTCTCTCACCTTCCAGTTCATCGTTTTTTCGAAGGAAGCAGGAAATTTGATGATTTTCATCTATATCTTGGGATTTGGATGCTACAAAAATCGAGTTGCCCGACTCAACCCCCTCAAATACTTGTTTAGCCCACAATAGCTTGTCAATCTTCGTATTTTCAAGCAAGTATTTTCTCATTACTGAAATCTGCTCTCGGGATAGCAGAGAATCCGGTACAATGTACGACATTTTTCCTTCGAAATCCGTCAGCTCTATGGCTCGCTCTGAGAATATTGTGTAGAGATCAAACTGATCTTTTGCAACTTCGAAATTGTCTCTAAGATAAGGCCTGACTGAGTCGTGGATATTTGCGCTGATATCACTTCTTCCCGCTGAGGCCACATATGGAGGGTTTCCTATTACTGCGTCGAAGCCTTGTGTTTGGCCGAAGAATACTTTGGGGAATTCTAGTTGCCAGTGGAAGTAGTTGCGGTTTTCTGCGTCTTGTTGGGCGTTTTTGTACCATTTTGTGTTTTCGAATGGGTTGCCGGGGTTTCCGATGTTGATTAGGAAGCTTTCGTAGTCTGAGCTGTTGGCTTCTTTTTCGAAGTATTGGCGTGTGTGGATGTTGGCGAGTTGTTGGAACTGTTGGTAGAGTACGTTGTTGGAGATGAACTGTTTGTATGCCTGTTCTTTTTCGTGGATTTGTTTGACTGTGTTTTCCGGCATTTGTTCGATTTCCAGGTACTGTCTCTGGAAGTTGTCTCTGGCTTCTTCCGGGCTGAAGTTGAAGTCTTCGCTATCCAGTCTTTTCTGTTTCTCTGTCGGATGTGAAAAGATTTCGTTGAAGTCTGAGCCGATTAATGAGTTTCCGTGTTTGAGGTGGTGGTCGAGGAAGTTCAAGGGTTTTCCTTCGGCCATTGTTTCGATCCAGAGACTTAGTTTTCCGAGTTCTACTGCTAGTGGGTTGATGTCGACTCCGTAGATGCAGTTCTGTACTACCTGTCTTTTCGCCCAGTTTAGTTCGTCTTCGTTTTGGTCTATATCCTGGTTTTTCAGGTCTGCGTGTTCTACTATGTGTTCTGCGATGAACTCTGTTGCTTCGGTGAGGAAGTGGCCTGACCCCATTGCTGGGTCAACAACGTTCAGCTCCAGTACTTTTGGCAGGATTTTTTCGTCGTTTTCTTCTGCTTCGGAAATTTTTTCTTCTACTTTTGGTCCTACCGTGTTTTTGACTATGTATTCTACGATGTATTCTGGCGTGTAGTAGCTTCCTGTGGCTTTTCTTTCCCCTGATTCGTTTGTAAGGTAGAGTTCTCCTTCTTCTACTCTTTTGTCTTCGTCAACTTCTTCCCAGTCATCTTCTTTTGAGAAGTCTTTCCATTCTCCGTTTTCAAGAATTTTTCTCTGGTCTGCTGCTTTGAATTCGTGTTCGAGGAGGCCTTCGTAGACGCTTCCGAGGTGTCTGATGTTCAAATCCTTGTAGTCGACGAGTACTTTTTCGTCTTCGACTTTTGTCGTGGCGAGTAGATCCAGGATTTCTTTGAGGTGGTCTCCCTGTAGCTGTTTTTCTGCGAGGAACTTGTTTTCTTCTGTTTCTTCGTCGTCGAAGAGTCCTCCGTTGTATGCCGGTATTTCGAAGTCCCCGTAGTCTCTTCCGTTGTTGATGGCTTCGAAGAGGTTGGAGATTCTTTCCTGCCAGAGCCATGTGTTTTCTGGGAAAGTGTTGCTTTCCTCATCTGAGAGGAGCTGTTCTTTCAGAAATTCGAAGCTCAGTTGATCCTGATAGATATCATTTTCTACAGGTAGTAGATCTCGGCTTTCGGCGTTCAGTATGAAGAGCACTCTGTAGAGGAAAATTAGGGATGCATGGTGAACGAGGTCAATGTTTTCCTCTGTTTTCTCAATATCATTCGTTTCGAAGAATCCTTCCACAGCTACTTCAAGTGCATCATAGACTTTATCCTCAAGATCGTCCTCAAGTCCTTCTGCATATTTGACTGATTCCTGGTACACTTCTGCCAGGAAGTCGCCTTCAAAGCTTTTCGCCCTGAAGAACAGGTAGAAGTACTTAAAAGCCTCTAATTTTTCTTCTGTTTTTTCTCCGGCCAGTAGGTTTTCAAGATCTATTTCGAAGTAGATGTCTGCTGCACAGTCCTCATAGCTATAAAGCCTCCACTTCTTCCCGTTTGTCAGGATTCCCCAGTCGGCTCGAAGCCGGTCGACGTAGTTGTAGATTTGGAATGCAGGGTTGGTGTGGTCTTGGGAGGATTTGTCAAGCTTTAGACCCCAGCTTTTGGCGTCTCCTACGGCGTATTCTACGTCCAGTGCTTCTTCTTCGCCTCTGTGAACTTTGGGTGTTTCGCCTGGACTCATGAAGGCGTAATCCGGGTTCAGTGTCTTTCCATCTTTACGGGATCCAACTCTCTTGCTTGCTTCTGTAACCCAGGCGTGGCCCAGCTTCCTTAGTATCGGGTCAATGAAGTTTTCCTGGGTCTGATCCTCGTTCAGGTTCTCGGAAAGAATCTCTTTCTTCTCTTGGTAGAACTCTCTCAGCTCGTCGAACTTTTCCTCGAAATCGACCTCGTTCCATTCTTCTCTGTCCTGAATTCTTTCTTCTAGGAAGTGGTTTGAGAAAAGATTGTTGCTGTAGTTGCTGACAGTTATCTGAGCCACGAGAGCACCTAACCAAATCTTTGGCTGGGAAGTTTTTTAGTAACTCCGTTAAGTTAGGAGAGGGAGGGAGTTTTTTGTGTTGTCGTGGTTGGTTATGTATAGTTCTTGGCCTGTAGCCATCTTTGAATATCGGGTTGTGTCAGTAGTACTGTGTACTGACATGGAAAGCTGGTGGCGTGTTCTGGTTTTTTATCCTATGAAGGGGATTTTTCTTCTGTCGTATTGTGGGTCTATGTCTATGTCTGGGATTTCTTCGGGGCGGTTGCCCTGGTGTTCTCCGAGGTCGGTGACTCCGACGGTGTCTTCTTCAGGGTCGTAGAACATGTTTTTTGTTCCTTCACGTTCTGAGCCTAAGTTCATCCAGTAGTCGGCTTTTACGCCTTCGAATACGTCTTCCTTTATCAGTGCATCCATGTACATTCCTAGGACTTTTTCCCTGTGTTTTATCTCTTCGTAGTTTTCAAGTTTTTCTTTCTCGTTTTCTTCTTCCAGCATGTTGTCGTTGTATTCCCCTACAAGTACTGGTAGTGGTTCTTGCTCTCTTGCTCCTTTTCTGCTGGTTATGACGGTATCGTACTCTTCTGACGGGGTCTTGATCCCTCCGTTTACTATTTTTCTAAGTGATTCTTCGTTTTCTCTGAGGAAGCCGTAGTCTACCTTGATCTCTGCGTTATCTGTGAAAGCTTTTTCTCTGTCCTTCTTTGAGAGTATCTGGTCAAGATACTTATCTGCTTCGTCCAGTGTTTCCTTATTCTCCTTCCAGGTTCTGACATGTTCAAGAGACTCCTGGAACGTACCTGCTCTCCTGGGAGCCTGGATAAAAACCTTCTGATTTTCATCTATGTAGCCCTGTTTAAAGGTTCCTGAAATATCCCGGGTTGTTCTGAAGCGGTCTTCAAAACCTTTGATCTCTCCATAAGCTACTTTTTCAACCCAGTCCTCTGGATCACCTGCCTTTATCTCTTCATCAGCAAATACAGCAAGAGTATATTCGTTGATTTCACCTTTGGAGTTCTTTACTTCTTTTTTCTGCTCAGGGCTTAGGCTTTCGACATCCTCGAAATCTACAGCAAGTCCCAGAGGATCTGAAAAATGGACAAACTTCTTTTCACTCTGAAGACTTGAAGGTATAGCCTGAGATATACTGTCCCTTATCCTCTTAGAAATTCTCGTGCCGAAACTCTTTCCCTCACCAACACCCATGTTGTTATTATATGGTCGTAACTATTTAAGTTTTTTGGTTTTATGTCCGGTGGTTTTGGTGCAGAGAGGAGGGAGTGTTTTTTCTGTTTTGTTAAGTTTTGGTTTTTTATCTGTGTTTTGTTTATGGATTGTGTTCTGGTGCGGTATGGTGAGATTGGGACTAAGTCGGGTCATGTAAGGGGTCAGATGGCTGCGGTTCTGCGTCAGAGGGTTGCTGACAGGTTGCAGTTTGAAGGTATTGAGTATGGTAAGGTGTCTGATGTTCCTGGCCGTGTTGTTGTCCGTGGCTGTGATGCTGGGAGGGCTGCACGGGTTCTGGACAGTGTTCCGGGTGTTGCTTCGGTTTCACCTGCTGTAAGGGTTGATGCCGGTATGGAGAGTATCAAGAGTGCTGCTAAGGGTTTTGAGTACGGTGATACTTTTGGTGTGGATGCGGTCACTGCTTTCACGGATATGTCTTCCCGAAGTATCAAGGAGGAGCTTGGAGCTTACGTGGAGGAGTTGAAGGGTTTGGATGTTGACCTGGATGATCCTGATACATGGCTTGAAGTTGAGGTGAGGGATGAGGATGCCTATGTCTTCACTGAACGTTTTGAGGGTGTAGGTGGTTTGCCTGTTGGTACGCAGGACTGTTACGCTGCGCTTATCAGTGGTGGTATTGATTCGCCGGTTGCTGCCTTCCAGGTTATGAAGAGAGGAGCGGATATAGTACCTGTGTACTTCTATAACCGGCCTGTATCGGCTGAGGACCACCTGATCCGTTTTGAGGAAGCGGTAAGAGAGTTGAGGAAGTTTCATCCTGGTAAGGACTGGAGCTACCTGGTTGTGGACATGAAAGAGGTCAACGAGGAGCTTATGAAGGTTGACAAGGGCAGGATGGTGCTTCACAGAAGGATAATGTTCCGGGTGGCGGAGGAACTGTCTGAAAGCAGGGGTTTGAAAGGGATTGTCACCGGCGAGTCACTGGGTCAGAAGTCAAGTCAGACCTCACAGAACCTGAAGATGACTTCTCGGGCTGTTGATCTCCCTGTTATGAGGCCTCTGCTTTCATTTAACAAGGAGGAGATAACAGGGAAGGCCCGTGAGATAGGGACTTTTGAACTTGCTGAGGTGAACTCTGCCTGCCGGACGATGGCTCCGGAAAGCCCGTCGACAGCGCTGAAAGGTAGCCAGCTTGAAGAACTCAGGAAGAAGACGGATACTGATGAACTGGTGGAGAAAGCACTGGAAACAGTAGAGGAGAGAAAACTTGACTGAGTAAGTTCCGGCTGTTTGAGGAGAACCGAACAGCAGTCAACCACTTTATAAACGGCTGGAGGCCAAAGAACTTTTCATGAAACGAACCATCTACCTCGCGACGCTTGTACTGCTTACAGGTCTCTCCACTGCCGTTGTAGGCGCTGACTGTCCTCCAGGACAGCCATGTATAACAGGTGTAAACGGAGATCAGGAAGACGGTAAGACCATAACTAGGAACGGTACTGACTGGCAGGCAGAGATGACGGTAAAAGAGATCGGTCCTGCAGAAAGCACTGCTGGAAACATATCTAACGCCAGCTACGGAGAGAACTCTGTAAAGTTTCAAGGCAGTATAGGCCTGACGAACTCGTGTATGAAACCGGACTTCACAGTGACAGAGAGAAACGGCACCTACATGATGCGGTTAGAAACAGTGAAAACCGGTGGAAAGGACACAGCTTGCGCACCGGTCATCGAGAAAGCATCTTACAGCATGAACTTCTCTGCTGAAACACCTTTTACTCTCAACGTGAAACAGGGAAACATCTCTGAGAGCTTCAGTCGTCCTGACTACCAGACAGGAAGCAGTACGGAGAAGAAAAGTACTGAAACCCGTGGAGTGCTTTCAGATCTGATAAACTGGATTTCAACACTCCTCTAAAAAACCCCTTCTCTCCCTTTTTTTCACTGGTTTGCGGAGACGATTTCGATAACGTCCCCGTGGTCCAGTTCGTGGTCTGCTCCTATCTGCCTGTTGTCGCGGCAGTCGATCGCGTGCAGAAAACCGTCACCCAGGTCGCTGTGAATCGTATAGGCAAAATCCTCTGCCGTCGCTCCTTCTGGAACCAGGAAACAGTCAGGTAAAATATTTCCATGCTCATCGCCGAGGCCATCAGCACCACCAGGGAATACAGCCATGACACCTAACTCTTCGAAAAGCGCGTCCTCAAGGGCCTGCTGGACACCGGTTCCTCCGTACTGAGTCATGAACTCTCTGATCTTCTCAAGGCCTTTCTCTTTCTCCTCAGGAAGATCGTCGCTAAGGATCTCAAAGTCCTCATCCCCAGGATAGTAGTCGACGACATCTTTCTCTGCGGCGTTCTTCAAGGCCTTCTCCGCATGAGCGCTGACAGGTACAAAATCCAGGTGTTCGTACTCAGGGTCTTCGGTTATTTCCTCCCAGTTCTCCCGGCTCTTCTCCATATCCATCTTGTTAGCCGCGATAATCATCGGCTTGGTATCCTTCCTGATCTCACGGGCCAGCTCTTCCCTGTCCTCATCCTCCCACGTCTCAGGATCAAGATCAAGGCCTAAACCTAGAATTATCTGTTTAATCTCGTTCTTGTTGATCTTGAAAGCAGACATCTGCTCCGCCAGCTCTTCCTCCAGCTTGACATCTTTCTGCCTCTTCTTGTTGTCAAAACGTTCAATACCTTTCTCCAGGATCTCAAGATACCACATATCAAGCTCTTCCTCAAGGAAATCGATATCCTCCCTCGGATCATGTCCTTCAGTCGGCTCACCTTCAATATCAGTCTCACCAGAGAAATCCACCACATGAACAAGTACATCTGCCTCATTCAGATCTGTCAAAAACTTGTTTCCAAGGCCTTTACCCTCGTGAGCACCAGGAATAAGCCCTGCGACATCAACCAGTTTTACAGGTACGTAACGAGTGCCGTCGTTGTAGAACCCTACCCGTGGATCAGGAGTCTCACCGAAGTCCTGGGCCGCATCTCTAACCCTGACGTAGGCCTCGCCCACGCTCGGATCAATAGTTGTGAAAGGATAATTCCCCTCATCCACAGAGTTCATAGTCGCTGCGTTAAAGAAAGTAGATTTTCCTACAGAAGGCTTACCAACAAGACCGATTTTGTAAGGCATGGAATCGTCAGGCAGTGGAAGATTTATTAGGATACTCTGGTTATCTGCCTGAGAGAGGGTGAAAGAAGGAGAAGGGAGGGGGAAAGGGTCGTGTCTGCTGTGGAGAGGGTTTTATATTAGAACAGTTCCTAAGCAAGTTATATGGCGTCTTCACAGTCTTCACCTACGGGCAGCATGAATGTGTCAGTGGTTTTCACAGGTTTTCTACTTGCCTTCGTACCTGCAGTGCTTAAGCTGCCACGCTTTTCACAGATCACAGGTGTAAAGATAGCTACATCTACCCTGGCTCTGTTCCTGGTTTACGGCATGTCTACTATAGTGGGAGGAGTATTGAGAGGGCAGGCAAAGTCTCTTGGATACTTTGTAGATATATCAACTGTTCTAGGTGCTATACTGTTTATCCTGGGGCCTCTGACAGGATTCATGGACGGAAGCACATGGTTTAATGTCTCTGTAGGTTCTCTGCTGCTTATATCGCTTCCCTCTACTGCTGCGGTGTGGTATACGAGGGACAGCGCGTACTGAGTTCAGAGCTGTAAATCAGTCTTAAAACATTCATAGAACCAGTTCTTTCCATGAGAAAGCTTAAACTCCCTGAAAGAGAGGAAGAAGGTCCCAGGCTGACTGATACTGATGTCCGTGTCATCGATGAGATAGGTATAGACGGTGTAAAGGAGCACGCCCGGGAGATGGTTAAAGACAAGCTCAGGGAACAGCCGGAGAACGATGGCTACCAGACACCTAGGGCCGGAAATCCGGTTTACAAAGCCATGCATGCCTGCAATGCTTCATCCAGAAAAGAGCTCTCACGATTCCACAAGATACCTGCCGGAGGAACCATGACCGAAACCGAGATAAACGCAGTTGTCAACCTTCTCACACGGTGGATAGTCAGAGAGTACAACTTCTACCAGGAGGAACACAGGGAGAAACAGAAAAGCCTGGCCGAGTTCTGATTCTTCCTCCTGACTGCAGTTCACCTTTTTCCCACTAGTTCTTCTTCAAGTCTTTTCTTCTCTTCAAGGTATTCTACGGCATCTTCAAGGCTTTCAGGTGCTGTAATTTCGTCGCTATTCAACTGGCTTTCGACTTTCTTGAGTGCGTAAGCTGTTTCCTCCCCTGCATGGGCCGTGTTAATACTGTAGAAGAGCTCATCGGCCACAGCTGTATCATCCAACCAAAGGGTTCCGTCTTCAGAAACCGCACCTATCTCCACGCCGTCGACTGATAGAGGCATAGAAGCTATAAACGTTAAAGGTACCTCAAGCTCTAAAGCAACTTCTCTAGCTACCACAAAATCTCTTACAGAACTGAAAACTATTCTGTCAGAATGGAAACTGCCTTTAATTTTCTCTGCCAGTTTACGACCTGGGAACTTTCTATCAGGACTCATGTAACTTGATTCACATTAACGTAATATAATGGAGATTACAGAAGATTATATACAAGCTGGCAGACAGGAAAAAGAAAAAACCTGCTGGAAAGGCTTCAAATACAAGCAAAAAATCAAATAGACTCTACAAGCTCTCCCACAACCTCATCCCTGTCAATTTTCTCCTCATCCCCGGAATCCATATCCTTGACAGTCACCTCACCGTTCTCAAGGTCTCTTTCTCCGACGATGAGAACTCTTTTCGCGTTCATGTCGTCGGCGTACCCAAGCTGGGAACCGAACCCTCTTCCAGCCAGGTCGGTCTCCACGGATAGGCCTTCCTCACGTAAAGTGGTCGCGTAATCAAGTGCGATGTCTCTCACGGATTCGGAGACCGTCAGGACGTAGACATCGGTCTCGACATCCTTTAAAGGATACCGGTCTTCCTTCTTCAGCAGTTCGATCGTAGGCGAGTAACCGAACGCAAAACCGACAGCCGGAACCTCCCGTTTCCCGAAGGTGCCGACGAGTTCGTCGTAACGGCCTCCACCGAACAGCGCTCTCAGCTCTCCCTCGCTGTCGAATGCTTCGAACACGAGACCTGTGTAGTACGCCAGGCCTCTGACGATAGAGAGGTCGAACCTGCACATGTCAGCGACGCCGTAGGACTCCAGCGCTTCGCCAAGACTCTCCATCCTGTCAACAGAATCCTGTACTTCTTCCGGCGCCTTCTCCCTCAGGTCGTCTATCTGTTCGAGTACAGGCCCGGAGATGTCCGTGAGCTCATCCACCTGTTCCGCTTCTTCTCTTGAAAGACCTCTCTCCTCCAGGTCTTCCAGGAACTCTTCTTGGGAGAGTTTTTCTTTGTCGTCGATGACCTTCATCGATTCCTCGGTCCTCTCGATGCCGTGGGACTCCAGGATCGACTCGAGAAGTTCACGGTCGTTGATCAAGAACTCCACTCTTTCATCAAGACCCAGTTTCTTGAAGATGGTTGCTGCGGCCGCGATGATTTCCGCGTCCGCCTCGACGCTTTCAATGCCGAATATGTCGAAGTCTCCCTGCATGAACTCGCGGTCACGGCCTTTCGTGACGTCCTCGTACCTCCATCTCTTGGAGGTGTCGTACCATTTAATCGGTGTCTTGAGGTCCTTCCTCTTCTGGATCAGTCTCGCTCTTGTAGGCGTCTGCTCTGGGATCAAAGTGATCTCGTTGTCGCCTTTATCCGTGAAGGCGTACATCTCGTCCGTCACCGAGTCTTCCTCTTTCTCCGTCCACAGCTCCTGTCTCTCGATGCTCGGAGGATTCAACTGCCTGAAACCGAACTCCTCCGCGGTCTCATCAACCACTTCAATCAGTTTTTTCCATGTAGCCCACTTACTCGGGTACCGGTCGTACGTGCCTTTCAAACTCTCCAAGTTAACATCTGTCATTTTAACTTGCCTCTACTGAAGATTCTTTCCTCTACTTTTTCAAGTGTTGCTGCTTGGAGGAGGTGGTTTTCAGTGTTTAGTGTGCTTTTTTATGATTTTTTTGGCTTTTTCAACTGTTTTGTCTGCTTTGTCTCTGTTTTCTGCTTCTGCTTTTATTCTGATGACTGGTGATGATCCTGAGGGCCTGATCAGGACTGAACTGTTTTCTGTGTTGTATTTTACTCCGTCTTTGTCTGATACTGTTTTGTAGCGGTTTTTGATTTCTTTTTTTGTTTTCTTCATTACTTCTTCTTTGTTTTTGACTTCTAGACTGGTTTTTTCAGTGTGGATTTCGGGGATGTTGTCCAGTAGTGGGTCGATGTCTGTGACTGTTATCAGGAGTGCGGCGAGTGTGCCTGAGTTGTAGGGGACGAAGTCTGGGAAGCAGTAGTGGCCGTTTGGTTCTCCAGAGAGGGATGCTTTTTCTTCAAGTGTCTTGTCTATGACGAATGGGTCGCCTACTCGTGTGTAGTGTACTTTTTCGCTGTATTCTTCCAGGGTTTTTGAGCTGTCGATTGATGCGACTACTTCTCCGTCGATCATCTGTGTGAAGATGAGGAAGAGTTCGTCGCCGGAAAGCCATTTGCCGTTGTAGTATACGGCTACCCGGTCTGCGTCCATGTCGGTTGCTATCCCTATTTCGGCGTTTTCCTTCTCTACGCGGAGAGCTGTGTCTTCCAGTATCTCTGGTTTTGGGTTGGGAGGGTTGTAGTACGGCCCGTCTTCCTCTTTTTCCTCTGCTATGTTCACTGTTTTGAATCCCAGTTGTTCCAGTATTTTGGGGAGGAAGTCTGTGGATGCGCCTCCAAGAGTGTCGACAACTATCTTCCTTTCCTCGACTTCTTGAAACCTGTCAACGTAATCTTTTATTTCCTGCAGGTAGTTTTCTCTGCTTTCCGTCAGCTTCCTGGTTGTTCCTTTTCCCCGGGTGAAATCCTGTTTCCTGAAGTTTTCCTCTATCCTGTTCAGGTCTTTGTTTACGAACCCGTTTCCTTCAGGGTACATGAACTTGAAGCCGTTGAAGTTGAGGGGCATGTGGGAGGAGGTGACCTGGATTGAGACGCAGTTGTTTTCCATGCCGTTGAAAGCTGTGAAGTCTGTAGGCCCTGTACCTGCGTAAAGAACGTTTATACCGGATTTTTTCAGGCCTTCAACCAGTTTTTTCCTGAGTGGTTCAGAACTTTGTTTGTTGTCTTTTCCTACAGTTGCTCTGGTGTTAAACCTGTCGTCCTCCACAAGCAGTTGTCCTACGGCTCTTCCTATTCTTTCAGCGAACTCTTCGTCCAGTTCTTCAGGGTATCTGCCGCGGACGTCGTAGCGTTTGAAGATTTTCTCCGGTTTCATCTTTTTTCTGCCTGTTCAATCATCCTTCTATTTTTCTTACCTGTTTTACAATGTCTTCTGCAGTGTGTTTTTCCCTGTTGAACTTCATTCCTGGAAGTTCTGCGTCTTCTATCTCTTTTTTTCTGTCGTCTACCAGGAACTCTATCCCGTCGACGTCTTTTGATCCTTCCTGTATTATGTGTACTTCGTTGAAGAGCTGTTTCACCTGTGTTTTTTCCATCTTTTTTTCCTGAAGCTTCTGTTCGCCACGGGTCACCAGGACCAGTCTGTGCTTCGGCTTCAGTTTTTCCAGTTCTTCTATATCGCTGTAGATAAACTTTTGGGCGTTTTCCGCTGTCCTGTATACTTCTTCAACGTCGATTCCACATGCTTCTGCGTGTTTTTCCGGAGAGTAGTTTCCGTTCCTGTCGTATACATCTGATTCAACGTGGTGTAGGCCGGTGTGCTTCTTGAGGTACTTGTTGAAACTATCTGTGTCGAAAAGAACCCGGTCAAAGTCTATACCTATCTTCACTGGTTTTCACCAACTGGTTACGCTCAGTTCCCGAAGATCAGGAAACTGATCTTCTAGGGCAGAAGACCTCTGGTCTTCAAGACACGCAACAAGCCATGCTGCGCATCGCTTTCATGGTTTTTCATTTTTTTCTCACCTGCTCCTGGTCGACGTAGACTGTCTTGCCTTTCCCGACGTTCTCATGCACTACTGTCCCTGGACCGATCTTCGAGTCGCTTCCGATCTGAATCCCTGGCATGATCGAACAGTTAACACCTATATCGACGTTTTCTCCAATTATTGATCCGAAGTAAGTTCGTTTGGTGTTTTTTGTGTAGTCTTTGGCTATAAGGGATGATTCTATCTCTGGTCTTTCGTTTTCCTTCCTGAAATTTCTGTTAGCGACTACTGTTCCTGCGCCTATATGCGTGTCTCTTCCGATCACAGAGTCTCCTATGAATCCGGAATGCATCGAGCTACCTGGCTGCATAACTGTCGACTTGACCTCTGCGTTAGCTCCAATGACCGAGCTCTTCTCCAGGTCTGTGTGGTCCCTGACCAATGAGTTGTTCCCGACAAACACGTCCTCTCCGATGTATGCAGGCCCTTTGATAACTGCGTTCTCCATTACCTGTGCATCTTTTTCCACGATTACAGGGCCTTTAATCTCTGCTGAATCCGCTACAACCGCGTCCTCACTTACTTCCTGGCCTTCCACACCGCTTAAAAGCTCCTCTACAACCGAGAAAAGATCCCAGGGATACTTCACAGAGTTAGTCTCCTCCTCAACATGCAGGACGCCGGCCGGTTCATCCTCCATCTGAAGTGACAAAGCATCTTCAAACTGGTACTCCCAGGTCTCAACCTCGTCCAGGTAGTCAAAAAACTGTTCACTTAGAAGATACATGCCCACAACCTTCCTGTCACTCGGTGCTTCCTCCGGCTCCGGCTTCTCAACCATGTCAACCGCCTTTCCCTCATCATCCAGATCCAGGATCCCATACTTCTCAGGGGTGTCAGTTGGAGCAGACACAAAAACAATCTCAGACCCTTCTTCCTCCGCTTTCTCGATCATCGGCCTGAAAAACCGGGAGGCCTGTGAACGGTACGGCGTTAAAACCAGAAACTTTCCATCCAGAAGACCCTCCGCCTGTCTCAATGCATGGCCCATACCCTTAGGCTTTTCCTGAACAACAAAGTGGTCAGCAGAACTGATCCTGTCCTCAATCTCCCTATCCGGACCCTGAACCACTACCACTTCATCCACACCAGCATCCCTCAGTTCCTCTACAGTATGCTCAATCAACGGCCTGCCTTTCACCTCCGTCAAGGCTTTATGCCGGTTATCACTGACAGGTTTGAACCTGCTCGACTCACCTGCTGCAAGAATCACTGCTTTCATGTATCATGACGTTCTCTGAACCTTCAAATAACTATGTCAAAGGGCCGAGCAGGGACCTGGTAAGAGGGAAGGTGTTTTGAGCGGGTTCCGTTACGGTTTTCTTTTAATCAGCGGGTGAAAGGGGTTTTTAGTTTTTTCGCGTTATCAGTGTTTTCAGGTGGTTTTTTTGAGAGAAGAGTTTATCGATCTTCTGGAATCCAATTTTGATCACGCGGAAAAGTTCAGTGAACGTTTTGACGAGGTGCAGGACGGTCAGAGCCCGGATTTTGTTACGGTTTGCTGTTCTGATTCAAGGGTGCTTCAGGACCATATGTGGGGTAATGAACATCCTGGAGAAGTCTTCACATGCAGCAATATCGGGAACAGGGTTTTTCAGGACACCGATGAGGGCGAGGCAGTCTCTGGTGATGTTCTGTACCCTGTAGCACATACAGGGACGGAGACGATTGTCGTAGTCGGCCATACAGGTTGTGGCGCAGTCACAGCCACGTACAGAGACTTAACCGGTGGTGTTGAGGAGCCTGAAGGTATCAGGCACTGCATCGACCTCCTGAAGGAGAGGCTTGAACAGGGCGTGGAAGAGCTTCCTGAGGGACTTGAAGACTCTGAGGCAGTCAACCATCTGGTTGAATACAACGTTGACAGACAGGTAGAGTTCCTGAGAGACTCTGATGAAGTACCGGAAGATGTCGATGTTGTCGGCGCGGTATACGACTTTCAGGACGTATACTCCGGGAAAAGAGGACAGGTTCATTTAATCAACGTTAACGGAGAGAACCGTGTAGAAAGACTGAAGAAGGAGAACCCTGAGATAAGGCAAAGGTTTGAAAGGCTCTGGCGGCCGTAGAAAAAAGTTTTACTTTCTTCTTTTCACTTTCTCTTTTATCTCTGCCTCAGCTTTCTCTGATATGTCTACGACAGGTCTCCAGACTGGTTCAAGCATGTTCCAGGTTTTACAGGCTGTAAAGAGTCCTGCAGCTGCTGCGATAAATGCTCCGGCGATGTCGACCGGCCAGTGCTCTCCTATGTAGATCCGGGAGAAACCTGTCAACAGTCCTGCCGCCATGAGAAGCCCGCCAAGGTTTTCCCTCTCTCTGTATATCAGTGGGAGGGCCGAGGCAAACAGGGCTGCTGTGTGCTGACTGGGAAACGAGTTCTCAGAGTGGTAAGCAGCGATAGTATCGTAGACTGCGGAAGGATTTTTATGGAAGTAAACCATGCTCATGCCATAAGATAGAAGTATGCCAAGGACAGAAGCATAGAAGGTATAGCCGGCGTCCTCTTTACCCCTCCGATCCTGAAACCACAGATATACAAGGCTAAGAGGCAACAGCAGTACAAGATAGTCGGCTGCAAGCATCATGGCAGTATCCATCACAGAGTTACCTGTCAAACCGTAGATAACCCGGAAGCCGACCTGATCCCAGGACATAACCTCTTACAGAGGATTCAGCTACTTAAAACTATGGCTGCCATTTCCAGTTATAAGGTGAATTAAACAAAATGGTTGAAACTAAAAACACAGTTTCTGGACAAGCCGAAAATCACAAGGTGATTTTCTAATGGCTCAGAAGTTCGAAGAAGCCGAGGAAAGACTTTTCGGAAACATCTACATCTGCAGAAAATGCAACGCAAAGAACAGGACCGACAACCCTGAAGAAACAAGCTGCAGAAAATGCGGATACAGCAACCTGAGACACAAGAACGAACAGTTCGCAGGGTAAGTACCCTTACCTCTCTTTAATAGTTCTTTTCTCGGTATCAGTTACTGATGGAATGGCTTCTACCTGCCCTGGCATCCGCAGGATTCTTTTCCGTTCTCAATGTAGTGACCAAGAAGCTGACAGAGGATATCTCCGGCATAGTATACACAACGATATTTACACTCTCCGCAACAGCAATCTACACCCCGCTGTTCCTCTACCTGTACACAGGAACAGGTTTTGAACAGGGATTGCTGCCCTGGCTTGCAGTACTTGCTTCAGGGATTGCCAACGCACTCGGGATAATAGCATACAACACCTCCATCAAGTACGGAGAAATATCAGAGGTAATACCTCTCACCAAGATCACTCCTGTCTTCACAGCCATCCTAGGATACGTGATACTGGGCGAAAGCCTGGACCCGGCCGCCATACTAGGGATCATCGCTGTAACGACAGGAAGCTACATTGTACTGCTCAGAAGACAAGGAACAGTACTGAAACCGTTCAAAAGAATTGTACATGAAAAAGCCCCGCTACTGGCCTTTTCAACCTCCCTGATATACGCAGCAGCATCCATAGCAGACCGGTACGGCAACCAGGCTATACCACCTTACACATACGGCTACATAATCTTCCTGACGATGTCAATATCACTGACAACATACCTGGCAGCCAGGGACAGGGAAAAACTCAGGAAAGCAAAGGAAACAGCCCTAAAGAAACCCGTCTCCTACACCTTCGTAGGCATACTGGCTGCATCAGCCTACCTATCGATCTTCATAGCCTACTCACTTGCACCGGCCTACAAAG
Organism: Candidatus Nanohalobium sp.; assembly: GCA_042217555.1. GTDB lineage: Archaea > Nanohalarchaeota > Nanosalinia > Nanosalinales > Nanosalinaceae > Nanohalobium. The sequence goes on from JBDGSL010000052.1 coordinate 20,032, forward strand.
TCATACCGATACTCCAGCTCCAGGTACTGGCAAGCATAGCCGCAGGAGGCTACCTGTTCAACGAAGAAAACATGGCCGGAAAGATTATAGGATCCGCCACCCTCATAACAGGAGTAATACTCATCGCAATATAACAGACCCATTTAAAGAACTTAACAACACACACCCAATCAAAAGACAAAAAATCATTGCCGCGTTAGCTCAGCTGGTAGAGCACGTCCTTGGTAGGAACTTCTGAAAGCTCCACCATCATAGCACATTCAGTATAACTGAATGCACTTCGGAAGTTTTCCAAACAGGACGAGGCCCCGGGTTCAAATCCCGGACGTGGCTACCTGTTAACGGATAAATCTTCTTCCCGGAAGCTTCAGGGTCTTGAAAAAGTTCTCTGCCCCCCCCTCTAACTGCCGCCTGTACACTCATATTAGAGCCTGGTAGAAAACAGGTACGAACACACCTTGGGGATAAATGAACACAGACAACAGTGGACTCTCCAGGAGTTGAAGATCAGAGATTCGAAGATTCTAAACGAATCTTCTCCAAGAAAATTCTACCAGAATTTTCGTTTTCATGGCCCGATTCGCCATATCCTCCGGATATGGACTCTCTGGGATTCGAAACTCGAAGCTAAATCTCCAGACTCGGGGCATGTGATGGACTCCTTGCCTTTCCACTCCCCGAATCACGTTAAAGGCATTACGGACAACTCTCCCTATGTTAAACACAGTTAAACAAAGTTTTATTTGAATAGGGCGTATAGCAGTCTCGACCCAAACACATTTAAGTGTTACTAAACAATAACAACTTGTGATAATATGGCGGAACATACTACACCATCGATGAACTCTTCAGATGTTTATGCAGAAGGAAAAGTTTCTCCTTCAGAAGCAGAACAGGTAATGGCAAATCTCACGAACGGAAGCGTAGGAGTTGAATACAATGGACCAAGAGGTTTAGAAGATAGACAATTAGTTGAACCTCAAGAAGCTGCGGAAGTTCTCAATACCGCACTTGAATACGCCGCACAAATGACTCCAGACGAAAGACTGGAAAGAGAAGAAGCTATGGAAGCACTTGGATTTGACAACTCTGCCTATGGAAGCGGTTCAGTTGTCCAAGAACTCGTAGAGGGTCATGGCGAACAAGGAACAGACACTCCTGTATATCTAATGGTGGACTTCAACGAAGATATAGCGAACGAAGGGAATGGAGTCGGCTCAGGAATCGCAGTCGTGGTAGATAACCTCCAAACCGCCGCTAGGTCTACTGAAGAAGACTATGAAGCGAACCTAACATTCACAGGAAATATGGCAGGAGAACTCGGTGAGGCTTACCAGACAGTAGCTGACCTATAGAGAAACAATTCTTTAATCATCTCTTATCTCTTCCTTCTACTTATTGGTCTGCCGAGATATTCATTAATTATAAAAGAATAACAGATACGGGGCATGTGATGGACTCTCTGGGATTTGAACCCAGGGCCTTCTCCGTGCCAGGGAGACGTTCTGCCAGGCTGAACTAAGAGCCCTTTTTTTCTTTTTGTGTTGAAAGGGAGGGGAGGCAAGTTTTAAAGGATGTGTTCTTTTCAGGTGTCTATGGGACTTGAGCTTTCTACGGGCCGGAGTTTTGAGGTGGGGAGTGAGTTGGGTCCGGAGTTTTTCAGGGAGAGGTGTCACGTGGTGGCGGAGTCGTTGGTTGGGAAGCTGCTTGTGAACGAGGTTGACGGCGTCGCGGGCGTTATCGTTGAGACGGAGGCTTACATGGGGGAGGATGATCCTGCCTGCCACCTGTCGAACGGTGATACGGAGAGAAACCAGGTATTCTTCAAAGGCCCGGGAACGGTCTACGTCTTTGTCATCCACGGCCACGACAACCTGAACTTCATAACTGAACACAGGGGTCATCCGGGAGGCGTGTTGATCAGGGCGGTCGAACCGGTGAAAGAGGTGGAGAAGATGAAGAAACGTCGTGGAAAGACAGGTAAAAAACTGACTGACGGCCCTGGAAAACTTACAGAAGCCTTCAACATTTCAAAAAAGCAACACAACGGCCAAAGTATAGATAAATCTCCGATAACAGTCCGCGAAACCAGTCTTGAACTTGAAACAGCGAAGACAGAGAGAATTGGCATATCAGACGCAGAACACTGGGAGCTACGGTACATCGCAGAAGAAAACAGATACGTGTCGAAAAACATGGAAACCAAAGAGAACTACAGCCAAGAAGTCCAAAGCTACTATAGCTGAAATTCAGGTACTTTAACTATTAAAGCTGTGTTTAAAGGTAGTTCACTAGCTCTTTCTCTTCCTCGCCGCATTGGAGACAGGCTGAATACCGGCATGGTTCATTGGCGTACTTGTCTTCCTTGTCTTCCAGAAAAACTTCAACGTAGTGGGGTTCCTCTGAGTTACAGACTCCGCATTCTTCCCTTACCAGGCTGTTGTCATCCGGTTCGAGGCCTAGTTCTTCCAGCACTTCCTCGTTGACAGCATACTCTTTGTAGTCTGTCATCTAGTTACAGAAGAAAACTATTGTTTGAAATTTCTTATTGTTTCCCACCTCTCCTTTGGCCCGGGAAATGTCACGTAAGTTTTACTTCCTCTACCTTCTCTACTCCTTTGTTTCCGACTGTGACGGAGAAGGCTTTGCCTGTTTCGTCTGCGGCTGCGTTGAGTACTGGTGTGTCCATGAGGCTTCTTTTTCCGAAGTCTTCGTGGACGTGTCCGTTCATCCAGAGGGCGGGTTTGTGTTTTATGATGAGTTCTCTGAACTGTTCGAATCCTATTCTTTTGCCTGAGTGTATGCGGTCTCCGACTTTTTTCGGTGGGTAGTGTGATCCTATGATGACTTTGTTGGAGTCCATGTCTTCTACCAGTTCGTTTACTTCTTTCTTGATGTCTTCCGGGAAGTCCCCTCCGATAAGGATTAGTTTGTACTCTTCGTCTATATCTGCCTCCAGGAAGTTGTACACGGGTACTTCGCCGTCCAGGAACTCTTCACTGAACATCATGTCTCTGTTTCCTGTTGTTCCTACTGCTGCGATCTCGATCCGGCTGAAGAGATCTTCCGCATAGCTTTCATCCATGTAGTCACCAAGGTTGACGTATAGGTCGTAACCGCCTGAGTTAGCTTCTTCCACGGCTGCTTCCTTCAGTTCTTCATCGGCGTGAAAGTCACTGGTGACAAGGATCTTCAAACTCATGAAACCATCAAGTGACTTCAAACCCTTAAATACATCGGGCCGGTGTATATGCTGGAGATATAAACCTCGGATCTTAACCACTGAGCATGGAACCCGTAACCTTGGTAGGTCTAGGAGCAGCAGGCCTCGCACTCGCAGTACTCGCACCAATAAGCGCAAGAATGGTACAGCTCGCAATATCACG
>JBDGSL010000053.1:0-4000 GCA_042217555.1 Candidatus Nanohalobium sp.
TAACGGCAGGTGAAGGTCATTGCTTTCTTGCCGCATTTCGAACACTCTCCCATAATAGTACCTTTTAGAATCAATGTTTAAAGAATGGCTACAGAGGGGCAAGTATTTTTAACTAGCTTAATAAATTTTGAATATGGCGAAGTCAGGGGTTGATGTTGTCTGGAAAAAGTATAGTGAAGGTGTTTCAGAGACAATTGACGAGTTACTTGAAAGCCGATCTGCTGACCTAAATCCTGATTTTGCGTTCGTATTTACTTCTCCTGAGGTTGATGTAAGGGAACTTAATAGCGCTCTCGATTCCAAGCTTGACTGTAATTATGTTGGATGTACGACTGCAGGAGAAATAACGCCTGAAGGTCCAAAAGAAAATACATTAACTGCAATGTTTGTAGATAGAGAGGATATAGAGTTCAGTATTTCTCTAAGAGAGGAGATACATGATCAACCTAGAGAGAAGGGCCAGAAAATTGCTGAAGAAGTAATGGAGGACTTAGATGACGAAGAAAATAATGCTTTATTTTTATTGACTTCGGGCGTTACTAGAGTTAAGAGGCCTGTAGGATATAAGGTGTTAAAAGGCCTTAGCTCTGTGGTTCCATCCGAGATCCCTATTTCGGGCGGTTCCTCTGGGGATAATATGAATTTGAAAAAGACTTTCCAGTTTGCGAATGGCAAGTTGATGGAGGGTGGAGCAATAGCTGTAAGTATATCAACTAGCCTCCCTGTAGAATCCGTTCAAGCTCATGGGAAGGATAATGCTAAGGCTACGGGGGTAGTAACGAAGAGTGAGGGCCGTGAAATTGTTGAAATAGGGGATAGATCTGCTGCGGAGTTTTATGCTGATGCCATTGATGAAGATCTTTCTGAGCTGGAAAAACTTTATGATCTTCCATTAGCTAAGGAATTGTCTTTCGGATTATCTTATCTGAAAAACAAGATTTTGAGGAGAGATCCAATTACAGTTGGGCAAATTTTCAATTATTCGCTGGAGTATGCTATTTCTGAGGAGTTGGGGCCAAAAGAAGAAATTGTAACTCAACCTATTTCTGTGACAGATAGGGGCGGCATCCTACTCTCTAGATCTATAGAGGAAAATCAGGTTATCAAGGTATTAGAAGGAGAAAGGGAGGAAATTGTTTCAGCTGGGTCTAGAGCTGTGAAAGATATCTCGGATCCTGTGCTTGCATTGTTTGCAGATTGTGCGACTAGAAAGGAACTCCTTGACGAAACTGAACTTGATAACGAGGTTTCACAGATTACGGAAGAAATTGGAGAAAACTTTGCAGGCTGGTATGCTATGGGCGAGGTAGGGCAAGGCGAGAATCTTTTGTGCACTCATATGAATCAGACGGTATCTGGATTGGTTATAGGTCCAAAGGATTAAGTTTGAGTTTGTTCTATAGATGTATTATGTCAAAAATTGAATCTCTAAGAGAACTTGGTTCTGATGAACATAACGAAGAACTCTTTATTCAGGCTCTAAACGAGGCCTTAGATGAATGGAGGGAGAATGATTTATATAAACAGAGGCTGGAGGAATCTGATGCGCCAGAACAATTAGAGGATTTTGAAGACGTGAGAAAGCTTCCTACTGTTGATATGAGAGAGTTTAAGGATCATCCTGAAGAATTGGTCGCTAATCAGGATGTTGAAGATCAGTACGCTCTTTACAGTTCTGGTACTACTTCAGACTCGAAAAGTTACACATTGAGATCTGAGAAAGGATATAGAAGGCATAAAGGTAATTTCCAGCAGTTTGCTGATTATTTAATGCCTGAAATTGATTTTATGCATGTTATGAGTCCGAGCCCAAAACTAACAGAGAATATGCCTGATGAGCAGGCACAGAGATCTGTTTTTACTTATCCTATCTGGATTTTCGAGGATTTGAATAAGGATTTCTACTTAGAGAAGACTGAGGAAGGAATGGAACCTAATGTAGACAGAATGGTAAAACAGATAAAACAAAAAGAAGGCAATCGAGGAGTATTCTCTACACCAGATAATCTCTATAAGATAGCCAAGAAATTGGATAAGAAAGGAATCGAGCTTGATTTAGGATCTGAAGGCATTGTTCTAACAGCTGGAGGTTGGAAAGGTGAGAGTAGCTCCAATAAAGAGGAATTCAGGAATCTGCTTGAGAAAGTTTTTGGGGTAGAGCGAACCAATCATCTGGACTTCTATGGGTGTACAGAGTTATTTTTCGCTACAGGGAATAGGTATGGAGATGAAGATCCTGATAAGAAAAGAATAGCGCCGGAAGGATATATTTGGGTTGCTGATGAAGAGAAATTCCTGAAAGAAGGTAAACTGGAAAGAGTTGAAGAAGGAGAAGAGGGACTTCTAATTGCTGTGGATCCATCTAATACTGATTATCCTGGCGTCCTCCTAACAGATGACATAGTTCGAAAGACAAATGGGGACTATGGAGAACAAGTAAGAATAGAGTATGTAGGGCGTTCAAGCCTTTAGAAGGTGGATAGAATGAATGATGAAAGAGACTTTGACTCGGCAGATCTCCAAGCGCAGTACAGAGGAGGGTGTGGTGTAGAGTCAATATCTATGGATGATGAAGTACCAGAGAAGTTGCCTGACTCTGCATATGTTCTAAAGGATGGAGAGAGGAAGAACTTCCCGGAGAATCCGAAAAACGTCTTACCGGATAATAAACCGCTTAGAGAAAAAACTTCGCAAGAGATAGTTGATCAGCTGTCTAAAATGCTAAAGCAGTATGCGGAAAGATTGAAGAAACCGGAAAATATCGAAAAACTTGCGAAGAGCAGCGGAGAATCTGAAGATATGGTTAAGTTCGATATTAAAATAATAGAAAAGATGTCTGATAAAGAACTTCTTTCATCTTGGCTGAAAGATGGTGGGACTGATCTCGGTAAATATATGGAGGAGTGGGTTGAGGCAGAAGGATACCTCCAGAAAGCAGCACCGCTTGGCAGAGGAGTTAATATTAATGCAGGACATAACATTGGCGCAGTCGTGGTCCCAGAGATATGGAGGGTTCTTTCCGGGAACTCGGTTCTGCATAAAATGCCCTCTAATGATAAAGTAACTCTAGAAATACTGCATAAAGTATATCAGGAATACGAAAACGAAATAACAGAGACATGCAAAATAGGCTACTGGCCAGGAGGATCTGAGGAGATGGAGAAAAATCTGTTCTCAGCAGACTATGTAATGGCCTGGGGCGATGATAGTACGATCGCATCCATAAGAGGTAAGGTCTCCCCGACTACAAGATTTATTCCCTTCCATTTCGAGTTTGGCGCATACCTTGTAGATAAAGAAACTCAGGAAAACTATGAAGAAGAACTATTGGAGAGAATAGCTAAAGACTTTTCATGGGGAGATCAACTACTCTGTTTCTCACCTCTTGTTATGATTGTAGAAGAAACGGAGAATACGGAAGAATTCCTTAAAGACCTTTCTAAGACACTCGAAGAATATACTGAGAAATATAGTCCTGGAGTAGTACCAGAAGACGAAGAAATGAATATCGCCAGAACAAAGAAAATGGCAAGAGATATGGGAAACCTCGTCTCTGACTGGGACAACCATACAACAGTTATAGAAAAAAGAGGACTAGAAAGATCTGATATTTCAGAATTCCACAGCTTCCGTTTTGTCAAAGCACACAAAGTAGAGAATTTAGAAGAAGCTCTGGAAACGGTAGGCTCAGTTAGAAATCTTCAGGAGTTCATTCTTGCTACAGAAAAAAGCAGAAGAAGAGAACTTAGGGAAAAAATACTTAGAACGCATGCAAAAAGAATTGTATCGCCGGGTGGCGCCCCACCAACTCTATCTATTCCCTGGGATGGTAAACATCCAGTATCAGAATTACTACGTTGGGTGACAGACGAAGAGCACCAGGAACACCAGAATTAAGGCCTTCAGAAAAAAGAGGCGTACACCAGTTATCCCCTTCTCTAAGAGTTCAATGAATCAACAATACCTTCCGTATCCCCGAAACTGTCATACCACGACTCAG
>JBDGSL010000054.1:0-48157 GCA_042217555.1 Candidatus Nanohalobium sp.
ATTACGTCTGTGGTAGAGGAGGTCTTATTTCCCACAATACTTTGATTGTTAAGCATGTTGCTGAGGAGTTGAAGACTGTTGCGCAGGATAAGGAGATTGATCTTAATGTTCTGTATATTAACTGTAAGATGAAGAAGGTTGCGGATACTGAGTACCGTCTTCTGGCTAAGCTGGCGAGACAGCTAGGTGAGGATGTTCCTTCGACAGGTCTGCCTACTGATGAGATTTATAACCGGTTTTTTGAGGCTTTGAAGGAGCAGAAAGGTGTTGTTATTATTGCGCTGGATGAGATCGATGCGTTGGTTAAGAAGGTGGGGGATGAGTTTCTTTACAATCTTACGAGGATTAATGATGATCTGGATGAGACCAAGGTTTCTATTCTGGGCATCTCTAACGACTTGAATTTCACTGAGTATATGGATTCTCGTGTTAAGTCTTCTCTGTCGGAGGAGGAGATTATTTTTCCTCCGTATAATGCTATTGAGTTGAGGGAGATACTTCAGGATCGTACTGAGAAGGCTTTTGTTGATGATGCGTTGAAGGATGGTGTTATCTCGAAGTGTTCTGCTCTTGCTGCTCAGGAGCATGGTGATGCTCGTCGGGCCCTGGATCTTTTGAGGGTTGCTGGTGAGCTTGCGGAGAGAGGTGAGAGTGATCAGGTGGTTAAGGATCATGTTGATAATGCGCAGGACAAGATTGAGAGGGATAGAGTGGTTGAGACTGTTAGAAGCCAGCCTAAGCATTCGAAGCTTGTCTTGTATACTATACTGGAGATGACGGAGGATGAGGACAAGATCGCGACCGGTGATGTCTACAGCGAGTACAAGGAGCTGTGTGACGAGGTTGATGTCTCAGAGCTGACTCAGAGACGTGTTTCCGGCCTTATCTCGGAGCTTGATATGCTTGGTGTGATAAATGCCAAGGTTATATCCAAGGGCCGTTACGGGAGGACGCGTCAGATAAGTGTTGATCTGTCTGAAAATATACGTGAACAGCTTAAGGATATGGTAGAGGACAAGTTCTACCTGGAAGATGAGTAAAAACTTTTTGAATTTTGTTGCCTTGGGAGGGGATTTCGGTCTTTGAATGAAGAAGCAGTTAAACAGTTGACGCGGCAGGGTTGCATGGTTGAGAAAGATGCAGCTGAGGAAATTACAGAGGAGGATGTAGAGGCTATAAAGAGTCTTGATGCTACTCCGATGTTTGTCTCTAAAGGCATGGTTGACAGGCTGAGGGATAAGAGAGAGCGTGATGTTTCTTCCGGAGGTTCGGTTAAAACAGTTCAGAAGCAAAAAGTCGATGTGGAAGAAGTTCAGGATGAGGACAGTGAGCTGGCAGAGGAGTTCGAGAGAACAGGCTCCAATTTCTCCAAGGACAAGACCGTGACGATAAGGGATACCGGTTCAAGAGATGAGATAGAAACCAAGGTAGAGGTGATGGACAAGTCAGATATCACCAAGGAGGAGAAAGATGTACCGGAGTTCCTCAAGTACTACAACGACCGTTACGACAGGATGAAGAAGCTGCTTACAAGAAGACAGGAGCTTCGTTCCGCTACTACTCTCAACAGGCTTGAGAGAAGAGACGAAGGCGACGAGGCTGCTACAGTAGGTTTTGTAAGAGACAAGTACTCCACGAACTCAGGTAAATACATAGTCGAGCTTGAGGACAAGACAGGGACTTTCAAGGCTCTTGTGGATGAAAGAGAAGGTGATAGACTGGTTCCTGATGAAGTCATAGGTGTGAGAGGTAGTATGGGAGGCGATATAATCTACGCTGATTCAGTGATAAGGCCTGATCTCCCGATACCTCAGAACAGCACTAACTCCACGAAAGACAGGGTTCAGGCCGCTTATATCTCTGATTTCCATATGGGTTCGGAAGACACACTTCACAAGAGGCTTGACCGTTTTGCACACTGGCTTTCATCCGACAGCCACAGTATAGGATACGTTTTCATACTAGGTGACCTGGTCGAAGGTGTAGGTGTATACCCGGGACAGGAGGACGAGCTGGAGGTAGCGGATATCTACAGGCAGTACGGCCTGTTTGAGGAATGGTTCCAGAAGATCCCGGAAGACATTCAGGTTATCGTAAGTCCAGGAAACCACGATATCACCCGGTTAGCGGAGCCTCAGCCAGGTTTCCCGGACGATGTTTTCCCTGAGATAGCAGATTACGACAACTTTCACCGTGTTCAAAACCCTCAGATGGTCCGTGTTCACGGTATAAGAAGTAAAGGTGTTAAGAACCTGATGTATCATGGTTACAGCTTCGATGATCACGTTGACAGGATAAAGGAACTCAGGGAGAAAGCATACGACGAACCTCACCACGTCATGATCGACCTGTTGAAGAGAAGACACCTGGCTCCGACGTACGGAAGCAACATGCTTTCACCAGAAGGAAAGGACAACCTCGTGATAGAGGAAAAACCTGACGTCATGGTCTCAGGGCACTTCCACAGCCACGCAAACAGTACATATAAAGGAGTCAACGTCATCTGCGCATCCACCTTCCAGGCCCAGACAGACTTCCAGAAACGAGTCGGCCACGAACCCGACCCAGGAAAAGTCACAGTACTCGACTTGAAAACACGTAAGACAGAGGTGAAACAGTTCTAATGGGCGTAGTTTCGCGACGAGAAATAGAGCGTTCAGAGGAACGCACTCCGCAAATTGGTGATATTTCATGGATGTAGACGACTACTTCAACCGTTTGAGAGAAGAGACTGATAAGGCGTACGATCTTGCTGAGAAGGCGCGTGACCAGTCAAAGGACCCTGAGCAGCGTATCGACATACCTATTGCCACAGATCTCCCTGAGAAGGCATCCAGCCTGGTCATAGCCGCTATGTTTGAGGAGCTTGAGGATCAAGGTGTTGCGGAGAGGATAAGGGATCTTGAAGACGAGTACGGTAAAAACGATGAGAGAGTGTCGTTCCAGATCGCCAGGGAGATTGCAGAGGGAGAGTTCTACGAGTTTGAGTCAAAGGAGAGGGCCTGCGACGCAGGGATAAGGGTAGGAGTCTCCTACATGACGGGAGGAATCACTACAGCGCCTCTTGAAGGTATAGGCGACATAAAGATCCGGGAAAACGACGACGGCAGTGAGTACCTGGCTGTGTACTACTCCGGACCTATCAGATCTGCCGGAGGAACCGCTTCCGCCATGAGCGTCTTGCTTGCGGACTACGTCAGGATAGGCGTGGGTCTGGACAGGTTCAAGCCTTCAGAGACTGTCGTGAAAAGATATGCTACAGAGGTCGAGGACTACTACAACCGTGTTACAGCCAAGCAGTACAACCCTACGCGTGAAGAGACGGAGAAGATCGCGTCTAACGTTCCGGTTGAAGTTACAGGGTCTCCGACAGAGGATCTCGACGTCTCGAACTACAAGGATCTTGACCGTATAGACACTAACAGGATCAGAGGTGGTATGTGCCTCGTATACCTCGACGGTCTCCCGTTGAAGGCTCCGAAGATAAAGAAACGTATCAAGAAATGGGGAGAGGAGTTCGGGCTTGAGCACTGGGAGTGGGTGAAGGATTATCTGGAGCTTCAGAAAGAGATCCACTCCTCAGAGGATGAAGAAGATGAAGATGCTGATGAGGACTCGAAGAAAGAAGAATACACTCCAAGCGACAAGTACCTTGGCTCTCTCACTGCAGGAAGACCTGTGTTTGCTCACCCTGGCAGGAAAGGAGGTTTCCGTCTTCGCTACGGTCATTCCAGGACCAACGGTCTGGCCGCAACAAGCTTTCATCCGGCGACTATGGAGATAACAGAGCGTTTCCTGGCCATAGGAACCCAGATGAAGATGGAGTACCCTGGAAAGGCGACTGTAGGTACGCCATGCGACGCAGTACATCCACCGGTTGTCAGGCTGGATAACGGCGATGTTGTGAAGGTTGAGACACGTGAAAAGGCCCGTGAACTGGAGAAAAAGATAGAAAAAATTCTTTTCCTCGGCGATGTGCTTGTTCCGTACGGTGAGTTTGTGGAGAACGGCAAGAAGCTGCTGCCATCTCCCTACGTCGAGGAGTGGTGGGAGAAAGAGCTGGAGAAGGCTCTGGAGGAGCAGGACGTCAAGCTTGGCAAGAGCTTTGACGGCAGAACGCCGACACCCGAGGAAGCGTTCAAGATAAGCGATGTACTAGGCATTCCGCTGCATCCGCGCTGGCAGTACCACTGGAACGAGACCTCTCCAGACAGGTTCAGATCTCTGTTTGAGGAGATAAATGAAGGAAATATCGAAACTCAGAAAGCAAAGAACTGCCTTGAAGACATACTTGTAGAGCACAGAACAGATGAGGACGAGATCAGGGTTCGGGAGGACGACCTGAAAGTTCTGAAGAAGCTTCTCAGAGTTGATGAAGATTACTCAGATGATCTGGAAGGCCTTGAGAATGGTGAAGATGTACAGGAGTTTGTCTCGGAGATTTCGGGCTACGAGCACAGGGACCAGGCACCTCACTACATCGGAGGAAGGATGGGCCGACCGGAAAAGGCGGAGAAAAGGACCTTGAACGGTGATCCACAGCTGCTGTTCCCCTGTGGAAAAGAGGAAGGTGGCAGGATGCGCAACATCTCCGCCTCATACACTCAGACGATGCACGGCGAGCAGGGCATCGTCAAGGAATCCATAATCCATAATAAGTGCCCTGAGTGCGGCGAGATGACATACTACTCTTTCTGCCGTGACTGTGGTGTTCCTGCAGAGGAGAGATGGTTCTGCACCGACTGCGGCAAGGAGTTCGAGGAGGAACAGGAGTCCTGCTCCAGCTGCGGTAACGAAAGATTCAACAGGTACAGAAACACAGAGATAGACGTCCAGGAACTGATGGATAACTCACTGGAGAACCTGGACATGAACCAGCCTCCTGAGCTCCTGAAATCCTTCAGAGGAATGACATCGAAGCACAAGCATGTGGAACCGATTGAGAAAGGTCTTCTCAGGGAGAAATACGGCCTATACGTCAACAAGGATGCAACCGTAAGATACGACGCCTCTGACCTTCCGATGACCCATTTCAAGCCGAAGGAGATCAATGTATCCGTGGAGAAGCTGCGTGAGATCGGGTACGATCAGGATTACAGGGGAGAACCTCTGCAAAGACGTGATCAGATCGTTGAGCTGAAGCCCCAGGATATAATCATTCCTGACAGCGACAAGACCCTTTCCGCAGCGAACTACATGATGAAGGTATGCGACTTTGTTGACGATCTGCTGGAGCAGTTCTACGACCTTCCTCCGTTCTACGAGATGGAAGATAAGGAGGATCTTGTGGGAGAACTCGTAATCGGACTGGCCCCACACACATCCGGAGGAACCGTTGGACGTATAATAGGGTTCACAGACGCCAAAGGCATCTACGCTCACCCTTACTGGCACGCAGGGAAGAGAAGGAACTGTTTCCATCCAGAAACAGAAATTGAATTTAGAGATGAGAAAGGTTGGCAGAAAAAGAGGATTGACGAGTTTGTTGAGGAAAGAATTTCTAACCCAAGGGAAGACGATTTCGGAAATAAGATAGAGGAAGATGTAGAAAATGTCACGGTAAAATCCGTTAATAAAGAAGGTGAAAAAGTAGAGAAAGAAGTGCAAGCAGTTTCTAAACATCAGAACACGGAATTACTGAAGATAACTACTGAGACAGGCCATTCGATAAAGGTAACTCCTGATCACAAAATGCAGGTGTTCAATAAGGATAAGGTAGAGAAGATTCGGGCTAAGAACTTGAATGAAGGTGACGCAATACCGGTCGTGGAAGAAGAGGTTAGGAAAGCTGAAGTAGACTCTATAGAACCTGTAAATGAAGAAATAGAAAATACGTACTGCCTGACTGTAAAAGACACTCATTCGGTAATAGTTAACGGTATTGGAACAGGACAATGTGATGGAGACGAAGACGCCATATTGATGATGATGGACGGCCTTCTGAACTTCTCTAGACAGTTCTTGCCGGACATGACAGGAGCGCGTAGTATTACCAAAGATACGCGGCTAGTGGTCAGGAGAAATGGCGAGGTCAGAGCGCCGAGAGCTGATGAACTTATTGACGAAATTCTTGATAATGAAGGGTTTGAAACCAGGGAAGACGGCTTTGAGGTCAACAGAGATTTCAGTGATGACATCGAGGCCGTCTCGTTTGACAGAGATTCCGGTGAGGTCGAGTTCAGGGATGTTTCTGCGTTGATCAGGCATGAGAACGATAAAGAGGTCTTTGAGGTCAATACCTCGCGTGGAAAGATTTCCGTGACTGGTGATCACAGTGTTTTCGTCACGGAGGGAGATGAGATTGAGGCCAGGCCTGTCAGGGAGCTCGAGGAGGGAGACTGTATAGTAGTTCCTTCTAACCCTGAGCTGGAGGCTGAAGGTCTTGAAGATGAGATTGATTTATTTGAGCTGCTGCCGGACGATGAATGCTATGTGAAGGTTCCTGAGGATGAACTCGAGGAACTGGGTCCGGAGATCAAGGCCGAAGCAGGAGAAGAGGTAAAGGATGAGTATGGAGAGCACAATATATACAGGTACAGGACAGGTAGAAGGGATGCTCCCCTGGAGTTCTACAGGGATGTCGGTGTAGTACCTTCCTGCAAGGTCAGGCTGAGAGCCAATACCGATCCTGTGTACAGGTTCATCGAGAACTCGGCAGAGCTTTACCGCCTGCTGGGCTACCTGCTTTCCGAAGGCGACCTGGACAGGGGAAGGATTACAAATACTGGCGAAGACGTGATTGAAGACGTCGAGCACTGCATACGTGAGCTTACCGGTGTAGATCCAAGGACGCACGTGGACAACAGAGACGGAAAAAAGAAATGCTACTGGGTCGATACTCCTGCGGTTCTGATGCGGGCTCTGGAAGAGTTAGGCCTTGAAAGGGAGAAGTTCGACGAAAAAAGCATACCTTCGTTTGTGTTCGGAGCCGAAGAAGAGAAAGTGGAGGAGTTCATACAGGCCTATCGTGCGGGAGACGGCTCGATCTACGGGGAGAAAGGTTTCTCCAAGCTCTACACGAAGAGCGGCGAGATGGCCACACAGCTCTCACTGCTTGTCAGGAAACTGGGCTTCAAGTCTTCGACCAGACAGGCGGGCGAGACGTGGGAGGTCCTTTATTCCGAATGGACTGACAAGGATCCTTACTGGCCTCTCTGGGACGTTCTTGATGAAGGCAGAGAAGTGCTCAGAGAAGAAGGTGCTGATTATGAGGAGATAAAGCAGTCTTTCTCCAATGACAGGAAGAACGACAGGATGAAAACTGCATCCAAACAGAGAGTAGAGGAACTTTACGGTAAAGGCCTTGATTCGCTGGAAAAGCCAGTCGAGGAGGATGTATCTGTTGAGAGAGTTAAGGAAGTGGAGAGGGGGGATTACGGCGATGACTATGTTTATGATCTGGAGGTTCCAGGGAACCAGAACTTCCTGTGTGGTCCACATCCTGTATTCGCACACAACACCATGGATGCGCCGTTAATCCTCTCTACGGTTTTGAATCCTGATGAGGTCGACGATGAGGCGTGGGCGATTGAGACTGTTGATGAGTATCCGCTAGGTTTCTACGAGGAGACACAGGAGTACAAGGAGCCGTGGGATTTGAATGTAGATATTGAGATCGGTGAGGATATTGTGCATAGTGATGAGCCTTTTAGGCACGGCTTCACGCATGATTCCTCGGATGTGGAGAACGGCCCGGTCCAGTCCGAGTACGTTACACTGGATGAGATGAGTGAGAAGACTTCTGCTCAGCTGGGTCTTGGTGAGAAGACGCTTGCGGCTGATGAGGATGCTACTGCCGAGCTTTTGCTTCAGAAGCATTTTTTGCCGGATATCCGAGGTAATCTGCGTTCTTTTTCTTCTCAGGAGATGCGTTGCGTTGACTGCAACGAGAAGTTCAGGCGTGTTCCTTTGACCAACCAGACGATTGCGCCTTCGGGTAAGACTACTGCTCAGTGCCCTGAGTGCGGTGGCAAGGTTCTGTTGACGATTTCGGAGGGAACTATCAAGAAGTACATGCAGCCTTCGAAGGATATTATTGATGAGTATGAGATCAGTCCGTATATGCGGCAGCAGATTATTATTCTGAATAAGACGTTGCAGAGCCTGTTTGGTAAGGATCAGCGTCAGAGCGGTTTGAAGCAGTTTACATAGAGAATTTTTTGATGGAGGTGAGAGGGCTAGGTTTTTAGGTTTTCGAGTGTATGAGTATTTATTATGGCAGAACAAGTTCCGATTAAGGAGGTTATGACTGATGGTGTTATCGCGATTGAAAAGGATAAGAGTATTGTTGAAGCCTCCCAGCTTCTTGAAGATGAGGAGATAAGAGGCCTGATAGTTGTTGACGGCGGTGAGGCAGTGGGTGTTATCGTCTGCAGGGATATAGCCTACCAGGTTGTGGCTGAAGGTAAGGATCCTGCTGACACCTCTGTTGAAGAGGTTATGAGCAGTGATCTGATTGTTGCAGAGGAAGATGAAGTCCTCAACGATATAGCGATGGCGATGGTCAGAAACGATGTCTCACGTGTGCCTGTAGTCAGGGAGGATATGCTGGTAGGTATTGTCACACAGAGTGATATCCTGAGGGCGTGGCCTGGCTTCGCAGAGATCATGGAGGAAGAGGAAGAGCTTGAGGCAGAAGCATCTCCACGGCCTGAGACACGTTCCGGTTACTGTGAATCCTGTGAGAACTACTCCGAAGACCTGCAGAAGGTTGAAGGGATGTGGGTCTGTCCGGAGTGTAGGTAAGAAACCGGGTTTTTTCTTCCTTCTTTCTTTTTTCTACGATACTTTTTTACCTAGGTCTCTGGTTAATTGTTTTTTGTGTATCGGGATGAAGATTGTTGAGGATGTTGTGAGACGCCGGCAGACTTTGAAGGTTGAGAGCCCTGAGACTGCGTATTCTGAGTTGAGAGATCTTCTTAACCACAGGGTTTCGCTTAACCATGTCCATGAGGAGAAGTACTACCATGATGTGGATGAAGGCGTGGTCAGGGCTAAGATAGAGGCTGATGTAGGTTTCGACCGTTTCACTGTGGGTAAACATGAGATATTTGTGACTATTGACAGGGAGAGCCGGAAGCTTGATATACAGATAAAGGGGAAGCTGCAGACGTCTTATCCAACGGAGAAGCCATGGCAGGGCAATCTCTGGTATTACGCTTATCGGTCTCTTTTCGACAAGTTTCTTTACGGCAGTGTAAGAGAAGGCTATGAGCATGCTGTTGAGGACAAGGTTGATGAGATACTTGAGCGCGTGAGAGAGACACTGGAGGTTGATAACAGGTGAATGCATTGGGAGGTGTTAAAGGTGGTTAAGTTCACGGAAGATGTTTTCCACAAACAGGACCACTACTTTGTCAGGGAGGATCCTGCAAGGATCTACAGGGGTTTGAAGGATTTACTGGTGGAGGAGTTCGGTATTGACCGTATAGAGGAGGCCAAGAACGAGTTCTCTGTTTCAAGTCCGAAGGACAAGATAAGGATGCATGCTTTCAAGGAGAAAAGCCCTCACACAGTGATACATTACAACCTGCAGTTCCGTGTTAAAAGCCCTAAAAGAATTTACAAGATGGAGCGTTCTGAAGACATACTTAAGGCACGGGTGAAGACTTCAGCCGAGGTAATCACGCGTTATCCCAGCTATGAGGATATTTCCTGGCTTCCAGATCCTCCCAGGGAGGTGCCGGGCCGTAACGTTGGAAAGTCCGGTTTGAAGGCGGAAGAGGTCTCCCGTTTCCAGAGGTCTAAGCTTTACAAGGTACTGGTCGGTGTATGGTACAACAAGTTCTACAGCAAAGAGATAGAAAGGTACGAGGAGGAGGCAGAGGAAACCCTTCTGCATCTTCACGATCTTATGAGGGAGAAGTTTGGAGTGCAAAAAACCATTGGTAGAAGCGATGCGTCGCATTACAGGCCCCCGTGGAAGTGATGAAAAATGTCGGAAGATAAGGACTTAAGCTGGTTGAAGAAGCATGTTATGCCGTGGCTACATACGCCAAACAACTACAGTAATGACTATGAGAGAGAGCATTTTGAGGAAGGTGATGACATCTGGAGTGACTTCCATCTCTTCCATGAGGACTGGATAGAAGTGGTGAACAAGAAGGAGTGGTATGAGGCACCGCATGTTCCACAGATATACACGGATCACAAGAAGATAGTGAAGCAGAACATGGGTTTGAACCGGCCGTTTGAGGAGTTCTACTTCGAGAACCTTGGCAGCGGATCTTTTGCATCCAACATGTACGTGGACGGTGACGGCCTTCCCAGTGGCAATGGAGACTTCAGGATAGATATAGAGATAGAGACACAGAGCCCTCCTTCAGGAGAGAACGACGCTGCACTGGTAGAGTACTTTGTAAGAGGGAAACTGTCCTATGACGTGCCTCAGGGCGTAACTTTTCTTCCACGTTTCCTGGCCTACCCTTTAAACAGGTTCTTCAAATGGGCATTCCTCGAGTTCCTGGCAGAGGAACAGATTGAATACGACGGTGAATACGTTAGGGAACGTGTAAACGAGTACTTCCAGTACATCAGAAAATACCACGGGGAGGAACCTTTACAGGCTAAGTCAAGACAGGCAGCGTTCAAACCATCGGTCGAAGACGGAGTCTTCTTCCAGTGATTATTTCCTGACTCCGGGAGGGTTTTCAGACATAGACTTCGCCCGTTTCTTCAACTTTCCGGATGAACATGCTGTCCTGCTTCTCCCTGAACTCTCCCTCGGTCTTGATCAGCGGGCCATGAAGACCTCATGCTTGACGCTGACGTCAAAGGCTAAATCCTCGACTTTTTCCCGTTGCTCTTTGTCCTCCACGACGACCAGGACGTCGACGTCGCTTTCGTCATCTTCCTCGCCGCGGGGCCACGCTACCATACAGAACCAGCTTCTCCAGAGAGTTATCCATCAGTTCCTGGACGTCTATCTCTGTGTTTCGACTCTGTCATAGAAGGAACTGGCCGTTAAGAAAATACCGGGATTCCCTCGCCACTTATTACATTTCAGGTAACTAACACCTGTATTGGCTGCCCACTGGTCAGCAGGCAGGACCGGAAAAGGGACCCGGGATGATAGCTCTGTGTTACCGGGCAGCCAAATCCTTTTTTTGGTAAAAAGCAACCGGTTTTTTAAACAACCAGGGTTTTTGTGTACTATATGAAACGGTTTTACACGCTGCTGGTAGTTTTATCACTGGTTCCTCAGGTAGCGGGTTTCGGCTTCGGTTTCACAGGGGATTTCGCCAGTGACTCACCTGAAGATGACTACCTGCAGCAGGTATCCGGGCAGGATCCTGTTGACAGGAAG
The DNA here is from genome assembly GCA_042217555.1 of Candidatus Nanohalobium sp. Classification (GTDB taxonomy): domain Archaea; phylum Nanohalarchaeota; class Nanosalinia; order Nanosalinales; family Nanosalinaceae; genus Nanohalobium. Next base: position 11,306 of record JBDGSL010000054.1, read on the forward strand.
GATATAGAGAGACGTATAGAGGAAGAAGTTGAGAACAGGACGGAGAGGATGAAGAAGAAAGAAGATAAAGTTAGTTCCGGGTTCCTGTCTGATATAGTAGGGAGTATATTTGGATGACAGACTTCTATGTCAAGGTAAAACCCGGTCAGAGCCATAGAGACCTCGAGATGAAAACCTTTCCTACCTTCCTACTTGAAGAACCTGCCGAGAACGGTAGGGCTAACGCAGAGCTTCTATCAAGACTTGAAGAGATACTGGGTCAGAGACCTGCAATAGTATCAGGCCATAACTCCAGGAGGAAGAAGCTGAGGGTCGACATGGCCGAGGAAAAAGTCCAAGACAGGATTGAACAGGCAGTTTGAACGTCCACCTTTCCGTGTTTATCAAGTAGAAAAAAAGAGAGAGGGGAAGGAGGGAGTGATGGAGAGAGGTTTTTAGATCATTGCTTTGATGTAGGGTACGAGGTACATGATGGTTACTCCTGTGGAGAAGATGACTAGGTGTTTGTAGACTCCGTCTTCTTCTTTGAATCTTGGTAGGAGGTCGCTTCCTGCGATGTAGACGAAGTTTCCGATGACCAGTGGTAGGAGTACTGTATTGATGTTTGATGCGGCTGTGGAGAGGAGGAAGACTGTTCCTGCGCCGATGAACATGAAGATGCTTATGGCTATGTTGAACAGCAGTGCTTTCTGCCTGGTGAATCCGCTGTGGACAAGCACCCCGAAGTCTCCTGCTTCTTTCGGTATCTTGTGTGCGATAACTGCTACGGTCGCTGCGATACCTGCCGGCACACCTGCAAGGAAGCTTGAAGCTATCAGAACTCCATCCAGCACGTTGTGGACTGCGTCCCCCGCTACCAGTACATAGGAGAATGCTTCGATATGGTGTTCCTGTTCGTGGCAGTGCCAGTGGATCATCCTCTCCATGAGAAGCGAAAAAATCATTCCAACTATGATGGTCAGGCCCGTAACCCTTCCATAGTTGAACTTGTTCGCCAACCTGAACACGAGGTGTATAAACACTCCTCCAAATATCGATCCTGCGGAAAGAGAGATCAGGTAAGGTGTCAGTTTTTTCATCCTCTCCTCACTCAACGCCAGGAAAAGAGCGCCAAGCCCGGAGAAAACAGACGTTACAACAAGACTTGCCAGTGCCAAGTTGAATACCATGAAAACAAAACTGCCATTAATAAGTTTTTAAAACACGCTATTAATCCTGGTTTATGGAGATAATAAGCCTGTCCATCGACGACGAGACACTGGACAAAATCGAAGAGATACAGGAAGAAGCCAGCTTCAACGGCCGCAGCGAACTAATCAGAAAAGCAGTAGAAAACCTGCATCAGGAAACCAGTAAAAGAGAAGAACTGGAAGGCCACCTGAACGCAGTGATAGTAGCCCGACACTCACATGACGAAGAGTACAAGATAGCAGAGATCTCACACCGGTTCGACAACGTCATAACCACACAGCTCCACAGCAAAGTAGACAGAGAGAAATGCCTCGAAGTATTCAACACAGACGGAAAAGCCTCAGAAGTAATAGAGTTCTACAACAAACTAGAAGGATCAAGACACACAGAATCAGTAAACATATTGCCGCAAAACTAGCTCTCACATCAACAACCTGTAAAACAAGCACCCGCCTCTCGACCGGTTGACCAGTCACTTCTACCACTGCTTCAACCCTCTCCAACAGGCGAAACCCACCATCTATCACTCACAAAAAACAGAGAGTGTTCTATATTAACGAACAAACTACTTGTTTGGTAAAATTGAACATTCGTACTTCTTTAAAATCTTTTGATGTTACTTCCGAGTTATTTTCTTCTAGATGAGTGTTTGCCTTGAACGAACACTCTTGTGTTGAGACCTCTGATCGCCGCCAATAGGACCGTATGGTCTAGGCTTAACCTTTCAGGACCGTCAGGTATTTCCGTCATGGTCTGATCTTTCCGAATGACTGTGTGCTGAGCTAGGGAATCTTTTCAATGAGTTTCTCTCTTCATGCCTGGAGGATCTCGCGGTTTCCCTCTGAAGCCCTCGTTTTTTTGGACGCGCCAACCACGTTGAGTGTTCAAACTATGTGAACACTCATTTTCTGGAGGAAAATGAAGGAAAAGGCCTATAATAAAGAAGGTATGTGAGGCATGCAGCAGATAGCACCAGGAAGTTCACACGTCGAAGTTATACTTCCTTTATGATATGGCTTAATTGGATCGCGACCCCTTGAACATTCCAATAGACAGGGTTGAAAACCACATACTCCCAGAACCGCGATATATCTTCTTTATTATGGCATTTTCCAAGATTTTGAAAATGCACACTCCAAAATTCTCTGAGTGTTCAAACAACTTACACACTCATTAACTTCTAACAGTCAACGACCGAAATAGAGACAAAAAGTTAAAAGGAGACCTGAAAAACAATAAAATATGCAGAAAAAACTAAAACAAGTCGAAAACACTACTGAAGACAGCAGCAAAGTATTAACCTCAATCTTCGTATATAGGAAAGTATTAGAAGACGCAAACCGGGCTTATCCAAAAGATTTTTGGAATAGTAATATAGAACAAAAGGCTGAAAAGCTACTGAGAGATTATGCAAGCAGGAATAACATTAATCCTGGTCAGATAGCTTACAGAGATATACCAGATCTTGTAAAGAAGGCAAAACTCCAGAAACCGGTAAATAAAGCATACTTAGGAAACCCTTATCTACTGATCTTAGACTCCTTCGAACAAGTCACTCCAGAAGATCTACGATGGAACATACATCCCAACCCTGACCCAAACGAGATAGAAGCGCTAAGAAACCAATACTGCTGCATGTGGAAGGCAATATCTAACTATTACGACACTAAAAATAGGGAGCTAAAGAAGATAGCAGGCAAAGAAAACACGAAGATAGAAAAATCAGTTATAGACGCTCCCGTACTAGAAACACTTCTGTTCTGGCTTGAAATAAAGAGAATAAAGCAAGGGAAAAGCACCTACGAAAAACTAATAGACAAAATGGCAGACATAGGCTGGCAAAAGGAAAGAACAGACAAATACCTCAACAGATACGATATCAAAAGACAAATTGGAAGATTCAAAACAGCAAAGAAAACGCAACGACCGCTGAAACAACACAACGGCAAACTATATCCTACAGAACAACTAGTAGCAAACAAAATAAGAAAAGAAAAACTACAGAAGATCAAAGGATACGGTGCAGACTTCCTAAACCAAGAAACAAACACAATAATAGAAGTGAAAAAGAAACTATCCACAGTAAATATAACAAACGCAGCAATACAACTAAACTACGCAGAAGATCATCTAGAAGGAAACTACAACAAGGCCATATACACGGAGACTCTCGACTTCCCAGGAAACCAATATAGCAGCTACAAAAAATACATCAAACACTATAATATCGAAATTTACGAGTATAACGACTCTAGAGAGGAGTTTGAGCTTGTTAAGTCTTAGTTGTTCGTAGGTGTTGAACACTCATTCTTTATTCATCTTTCCGTCTGTTCTCTCATTTAGCACTCTGAGTATGATGTCTCGGTTGTTTTCGGTGTAGAGGATGTTGGCGATGCCTCTGTCGGATTCTGTGACTGAGATGCCCAGGCCCATCTGATCGAATGTTTCCTTTAACTTGGTGTAGAGGCAGCTGTCGCCGTGTATTATGAACCGCTCGCCGTCGTCCTCGATTTTCGTTATTCTCACATGGTTTTCTTGATGTCGGTAATTAATCAAACTTGCAGGTTGTTCGCTAAGTATGAACACACATTAAGCAGTGTTTTTTCTTTTAAGTAAAAACAAAAGGTTTGTAAAAGGTATGAGTGTTCGCTGTTTTTCAACACTCTGTTGTTTGTGTTTTTTGAACAGTCCTGGTGTTTTTGTGAGTGTCAGGTTTCCTTTCTGTCTCTATATGGTTGTGGTAGCTGGTGAGGGGAAGGGTGTTCAGTCGAGTTGTCGGAGCTGGTGTATTAGGGTGCTCAGTGTTTCTGCTGTTTTCTTTCCCTGTTCTGTGAGTTCTACCTGTTTTCTACGTCCTTTTCTGTGTGATTGGGCCAGGTTGTGGTCCTCGAGTCTGTTGATTGTCCTGGCAGTGTGTGAGTACGTTGAGTCCACGTCCTGTGCTATCTGTGAGGGGTAGTTGTCCCTGGACGGGTTGTTGAGGTGTATAAGTATCTTGGCTGGTTTGGTGTGGAGAAAAAGTTCCTCTGTATCTGTCAAGTATTGAAGCCCCTGATGTATGTTTGTGTCTGCTGCTTCTTATTTCTGACGGTGTTTTGAACTGGTTTTACGGTTGTTTTGATTCGGTGAATCCTTCGAGTTTAAAACCATTCTGGTGGAGTATTTTTGTGTGATCTAAGAATGGAATTCTCTATCTCAAAGATGAAGGATTTGGTCAAGAGTCAAGGTGGTAAAAGGGTTTCAGAGAACAGTGCAGAGGAACTTGCTGATGTACTTGAGACGTTTGCTGGTGATGTCGCTGAAGAGGCTATCGCCGTTGCTGAGGAAGATGGCCGGAAGACTGTAAGGGCGGAAGATGTTCGGGAGGCCCTTCAGTAAAATTTTTTCTTTACAATTTCCCTTTCTGTATTTTTCTGTAGTGTGTTTTTTCCATCAGGGATTTAATGATTACATCCGGTTCGTTTTGTATGGAAGTTGAGGATGTTATCGAGACGATTGTGGATGAGTCAGAGCTTGATGAGGATGAAGTAAAGGATGAAATTGATGAAAAAATGGAAGAGTTCTCCGGTCTTGTAAGTGAGGAGGGTGCGGCTCACCTGGTTGCCAAGGAGTACGGTGTTCAGGTGGCTGAAGAGGGAGCGGAGGATCTGAAGATAGATAATATTGTTCCTGATATGCGGAAGGTTCATCTTACGGCCCGTGTTGTGGGTGTCTCTGACCTGAACACGTTTGAGAGGGATGAGGATGAAGAGGATGGAAAGGTTCAGAACCTGGTGCTTGGTGATGATACCGGTACGATAAGAGTGACTCTGTGGGATGAGCAGACTGAGATAGCTGAAAAAATAGAAGAAGGTGACCCGATTGAAATAGCAGGCGCTTACAGCGTTGAGGACAACCAGGGAGATGCAGAGCTTAGACTAGGTGACGAGGCCCAGGTTAAGATGGCGGAGGAAGATGACGTACCTGAGGTTGAAGCACAGACCGGTACGGAGGAAGTTCCTATCAGGGAGATAACGACTGAAGGCAACAGTTACAGGGTCAGGGGCATGCTGATGAAGGTGTATACTTCCAACCCGTTCTACCGTGTTCACCCTGAGACAGGAGATACTGTAAGAGAAGACGAAGATGGCAACTATGTAACGGATGATGGGGAAGAAGTGGATGAGCCGGAAGGAAGACTTGCAGTCTCCGGGGTTATGGATGACGGAACCGAGACGATGAGAGTTGTCTTCTTCGGCGACCAGGCCCGAGAAGTCCTGGAAGTAAGCGAGGAAACCGAGAAAGAGATGGATAACGAAAGAGTAGAGGAAGCCGCAGAAGAAGCTGCAGGAAAACAGCTTATACTGGAGGGCAGAACACGTTACAACGACTACTTCGACCGCATAGAACTTCTTGCCAACCAGGTCGAAGAAGTTGAGACAACGGAAGAAATCGAGAGAATGCTTGAAGTAATGGAAGCTTAAAGGTGAATGCTAATTATGTCAGAAGAACAAGACGTTGAACTGGAAGACATTAAAGGAGTAGGCGGTAAAACAGCGGAAAAGCTTAGAGATGCAGGTTACGAAGAGCTGATGTCTATAGCGACGATGAGTTCCGGTGAACTAGGCGAGGTAGCTGATCTCGGTGACAAGAAGGCTCAAAGCATTATCACGGAGGCAAGGAAGCATCTGGACCTCGGCTTCGAATCAGGTAGGGACAAGTATGAAAAGAGAGAGAAGATGCAGAGGATTACGACAAGCAGTGATAATGTTGACGATGTTCTTGGGGGCGGAGTGGAGACGCAGTGCATCACTGAGTTCTATGGAGAATATGGCTCCGCAAAGACACAGATGAGTCACCAGCTCTCATGCAACGTCCAGCTACCGGAAGAGGAAGGAGGCCTGGGAAGAGAGGCTGTCTACCTCGACACGGAAGACACCTTCACGCCTACAAGGATCGAACAGATGGCAGAAGCCAATGATCAGGATCCGGAAGAAGTACTTGAAGGAATCCATGTCGCCCGGGCTTTCAACTCAGACCACCAGATGCTGCTTGCAGACGAGGCACAGGAGATCTGTCAGAACAACGACGTAGGCCTTATCATCGTTGACTCACTGACGGCACAGTTCAGGTCAGACTACGTAGGACGTGGAGAACTGGCTAAGAGACAGCAGAAACTGAACAAGCACATGACAACACTGCTCAGACTTGCCAACAGTCACAACGCTGCTGTAGTAGTTACGAACCAGGTCATGTCAAACCCTGACCAGATGTTCGGAGATCCGACAAAAGCCATCGGAGGCCACATAGTCGCACACAACTCCGCTGTCAGAGTCTACCTCAGAAAAAGCAAGAAGGACAAGAGGATTGCAAGGCTCGTCGACAGCCCTTACATGCCGGAAGGAGAAGCAGTATTCAAAGTCAAAGATGAAGGAATAATCGACGGCTAGTTTTCCAGGTATGATTCAGGAGGGATTTGTTCCCTCAATTCATTTTCACTTTTTTAGCGCTTGACTTACTTCTTCTTGTGAATCGGCTGAGTGTACGGTTCCATTAGCCTGTTTAAGATACTCAATTGCATTCTCTGGAAGGGCACCGTTGATCGAGATATCAAAGCTTTCTCTTACATCTTCTCCATCGTACATAGTAGGCCCAACTACTGTGTAGAAGTCTACTTCTTTACTGTCTCTGTTTATTTCCAGAACTTCTGCGCAATCGTCAAATTCGTAATGGTTTACAAATTTCAGACTGTACTCTGTCCAAAATAACCTAGTGGCCATCTCACCTTCTTCGTTTTTGGATTCATATAACTGTATAAATTTGTGCTTGAGAGATCGCAGGTATCAATATACTAATGGTAGTAGAAAAGTAGAAATCATAGAATATCGTCTTCGCTGACTATGACCATATGCTACATAGAGACATTTTTTCCTTATTTGAAGTCCTCTACTTCTGTGATTTCTTTTATTTCTTGGTCTGTTGTCAGTATTTTGTTTTCATTGCTGAAAGCTACCTGCAAGGCGTCGAATGTGTGTAGTCCGTGTTCTTTCATGTAGTGCGCAGCCTCCAGGTATTTGTTCATGTCAGCTTTGACCTCTATCATCATTTCGAGCGTTCCGAGTTTCTCCTTGGGATCCAGATTTTCTCTTTCACACAGTATCAGAAGTTCGTTTATCGTGACATGGCTCGTATATATTTCATCTTTCCTCTCTTCATAGACTTCTCTAGAGGACTGTTTCAGCCAGTCTGAGTCTTTTAACAATGCAAATATAAAGTCTGTGTCTGCGTAAATCATTCTTCTAGTACCTGCTTTTCTGCATCTTCCCTGACATCTTTCTTTAACTCTTCGACACTCTTGTCCTCTAGCTTCTCCTTCTCCTGGAACTTTTCCACAGGATTTTCCGGTAATGGCATAAACACAAGTCCATCCTTAGTATCTATGATTCTAAAATCATCTCCGTACTGCTCACGAAGGCTTTTTGGAATGTATACTCTGCCCTGATCATCAACACTAGCAACAGCCATAATACCACTAACCAAATTTTATTTCCAATAACTTAAACATATTTCCATTGCCTCCAGGTTCTAGAGGGACAACAAATTTTTACTACAGATAGGACGACCTGAGGTTCTTTCCCCTAACTTTTCTCTTCAAATCATCTAATATGAAGTAAGCAATGGATGAAGCAGGAAAATAGGTTTTACCTTAGCTAGTCTAGAGAGCAGGTTGTTTAAGATTGGGAAAGAGGAGTTTTTAGAGGATGTCGTCTTCGCTGACTATGACGAAGTCTCCTACGCTTCTGACTGCTGAGAAGGGTATGATGCTTCTTCCTTTCTTGTCGGATTGGAGCTGTTCTTCGTCCAGGTGCTGTGTTGTGTCGGTTACTAGCAGGTTCATGAGTTCGCCTGTGTCTCCGACGAAGGAGAGGTCGTTGACTGTACCGAATTTTTTACCGTGTTCTTCGGATACTACTGTTTTACCGGTTATTTCTTTTCCGCGTGGTGTGGCTGGCACTGGTTTTGTTCACCTTACAGTACAGTTTTTAGGGATGGAGAGTTAAAAACTTTCCATGCGTGCGTTCACAGCGGTCGATGTAGAGGATGACAAGCTTCTGAAGCAACTGGTGGAGATACGAGAGGAGCTGAATCACGGTTTCAACCCTGTGCCCCGGGAGAAGATGCATTTAACGCTTCAGTTCTTTCAGGACCTGCAGGAAGAGGATGTGGATGAACTGGTTTCGGCCATGAAGGATGTAAGTACCGGGCCTTTCTCGGCCGATGTCAAGGGTGTAGGAGTGTTTCCCTCCCGCCGAAATGTACGGGTTGTATGGGCCGGCGTGAAATCAGATGAACTTCATGAACTGAAACGTCAGGTCTCTGATCACCGGGTGGATGCGGACAACCGGTACGACTTCAAACCACATATCACACTGGCACGTGTCAATAGGATATCAAGGAGCGACAGGAAAAGCTTCAGAAAAGGCCTGGAGAGAAGGGAGAACAGTTTCTTCGGAGAACTGTCTGTGGAAAAGGTGAAGCTTTTTGAAAGCGTTCAGACAGGAGATGGCACCAGTTATAGGGTTCTGGAAGGTGTTCATCTGTGAAAAGATCTTTTTTCGCCCGGCTATGTCTTCTGACCTCTGTACTGGGCCTGCTGGTTATGCACGTATCCACAGTTTTTATCCAGCCTGAAGCTGTTTCACCAGGAGAGTTAAGCAGAACAGATGCAGGAGAAACTGTCAGAGTTACGGGGAATGTTTCCGGCTTCTACAGCACTGATTCAGGGTCTTTCTTCACTTTGAAAGGTTCTGAAGGCGGTGTCAAAGTAGCGGATTTTAAGGGTAGACGTCTTGAGAACGGTGAAAGGGTTTCGGTCTCCGGCAGTGTCAAACTTTACAGAGGGGAGATGGAGATTGTTTCGACTGAAATCGAACAGAAATGAAAAGATGTTAAAGTAAGCAGAAAGCACTGCACTTTCTGTGTCCCTGATAGATCTGGATCATGGTTTTCCGTGGAGTCTCCCGGGGTAAGAGGGAGGGAAAGAGCTGTAAAACTGCTGGAGGATGTCGACCTGGGAGATAGAACACAGCATCGTCCCAGTGAACTTTCTGGAGGGCAGAGACAGAGAGTATCGATAGCCCGGGCACTGGCAAACGACCCTGAAATCGTCCTGGCAGATGAACTTACAGGAAACCTGGATACAGACACAGGAGCCAGGATAATGCAGCTTCTGACAGAGCTGAACGAGGAGGGAAAAACAATAGTTATGGTTACACACGATCCGAAAGACGCAGAGTACGCAGATAGACAGGAGTTTGTCACTGTTCTCGGAATGCCTACTGATGCACGAGAGCTTATCAAGGAGAGCTGGGCTCTGGAACTGGATGAAGGCAGAGGTATAGAGCCAACGGACAAGTCCAACATAGTCATCGGCAGCGCCGTCGCCAGGAACCACTTCGGAGAGGAGATAGACCTCAGATCAAAACTGAAGGTAAATAGCGAAGACTTCCGCGTAGTCGGAACCTACAAACCCACAGGCGATCCAAGCATAGACCAGGCTGTCGTCATGCCATACCCTCGGCCCAGAACTGATCCTGGGGTCAATCATATTCTCCTTTACAGTCGGAGTACTTTCAGGAGTTTTACCGGCAAGAAGAGCAGCGAAAATGCCGCCGGCGGAAGCACTGAGATATGAGTGAAGAAAGAAAGGCAAGAAGAAAAGGTCCTAGAAGTGTTCTGGAAGGGTTTCAAAGCAGTCTTCCATGAACTCTACTGTAGCCTCCAGGTCGGAAAGCTTCAGAACTTCCGTGGCCGAATGCATGTTCCTCAGAGGCACTCCGATAGAACCTGTAGGGATACCCTCTCTGACAAGGTAGATGTTCGCAGCATCCGTGGCACCTCCTTCCCAGACACCGGGCTGGTAATCATGTTCCTTTTCTTCTGCAGTGTCTCTAAGCCAGTCCTTCACTGTTTCAGGAGTGATAAGCCCTCTTCCCTTTGACTGAACCATGGTGATCTCAACTCCTTCACCCATCTCCAGATCGGACTCCTGCTGTTCAATACCGGGTACGTCTCCAGCGATCGAGACATCAACGGCCAGGGCCACGTCAGGGTCAAGGCCGAAGGCAGCAGTCTTGGCTCCCTTCAAACCTACCTCTTCCTGAGTTGAAAAGACAACAGCAAGCTCGTACCCTCCTTCAAACCGTTTTAAAGCCTCTACAGCTGCGGCACAACCTACCCTGTTGTCCATTGCCATAGAAGTGACGTAGTCTTCCTGAAGCTCCTTAAAACTTCTCTCAAACGTGATGTAATCTCCTACACGTATACCTGCGTCTTCTACTTCTTCCTCATCCTCTGCACCTATGTCAATAAACAGGCTGTCTTCATCGGGCAGATCCTCCCTCTTCTCCTTATCCATGAGGTGAGTAGGTTTCATACCTATCACTCCTGTCACATCGCCGTTCTCTGCGTGTACAGTAACCCGCTGGTTCATTAAAGACTGAGTGGTCACCCCGCCAACCTTGGAAAATCGGATAAAACCATTCTCATCGACTGTCTGAACAGTAAGCCCGATCTGGTCCATGTGGGCGGCGATCATCAACGTCTTCCCGCCTTCACCCTTCCTGGCAACCAGGTTACCGAAGTCGTCAACTTCAACAGAGTCAGCATGATCCTCTACTTTTTCCCGGATTTTCTCTCTTATCCTGTGCTCATCCCCGGAGACGCCCGGAGTCTCAACCAGTTCCTTCAGAAGCTGCTTCATAACTGAAGAGTTTGCATATCAAGCTTTAAACTGTAACCGTCCCAGTCTACAAACATGATACGATACCTGGCAGCACTCCTCCTGCTGCTGCCGTTCCTTGACTTCTACCTTTTGATCCAGGTAGCAGAAGTTATAGGCCTACTTGAAGCAGTAGCATTCTCAGTAGCTACAGGAGTACTCGGAGCAGCACTGATAAAGAGAGAAGGCCGATACGTGATGAAAAAACTTCAGATGTCGGTAACAGGTGAAGAAGCTGCCAGAAACTTCGCAGAAGGATTTATACTCGTAATCTCGGGCCTGATGCTTCTAAGCCCCGGCTTCCTTACAGACGGGTTAGGAGCACTTATCTCATTCCGGCCTATCCGTGAAAGAACAGTGGCGAAGATAACAGAAAGATTCAGAACAGATATACAGGTAGAGTTCCAGGTTTTCTAAAACTTCACGACTTCTCCGCTAATCTAAGCATAACTTCAGACATCTCCTCAACCCTTGACTTCAAATCCTCAAACTCGTCTCTTTCAACACCTTCAGAACCTTCAACACTGTCCAACCGTTTCTCAAGGCTGCTGAACCGTTCCTCCACCCCATTAACAAGCTCTAACTCCTCAGAACCTGCGATATACGCCTCATCACTCTCCATATCAGTTTTTAAATCTTCCAATTCTTCATCAAGACGCATCTCGAACTCCTCTCTCAACTCATCGACTTTCCTTTCAAGCATGGCCTCCTCCACAACGTCCTCAACCTCATCACTCTCTAGCTCAGACCTCAGATCTTCTATCGACTGTCTGATCTCCTCGGAACGACTTTCCAGCCTCAGATCGAACTCTTCACGTAGATTTTCTATTCTTCTCTCAACACTGGAGACATCAGCTTTCTCATCAAGCTCCTCACGGGAAACCCTGTCCTTAAGACTCTCCACTTCACTGTTCAAGACTTCAAGTCTCTCCAGCCGCTCCCTTCTAATATCCTCAAGCTTTTCCTCCAAACCGGAAACATCTACAACTTCATCAAACCGTACAGAACCAATCTCATCTTCCAGAAGATCCAGACGCTTCCCAAGATCTTTCAAAGACTCACTTAACTCCTTTTCACTGCTTTCAACACTGCTAACCCTGTTTTCAACCTGTCTGATTCTTCTCTCCTCGGCCTCAACAGCCTCTTCAACTATATTTTCACGTAACTCCTCGGCACTCATCTCAAGCCCGGCCTCAAGACGATCCACAGCAGCCTCAAGCAACTCCACACGATCCTCAAGCTCCTCACCACCCATCTCAGGCCTCTCAACCTCCCTCTCAACACTGGAAACATCAACAGCCTCCTCCAACTCCAACTCACGAACATCCTCAGCATGCCTCTCAAATATAACCTTCTGCCTATCACGCAAATCCTCAACAACACTCTCCAAACGATCAACCTGCTCAATCAACTCCTCAGGACTACGCATATCCTCAACATCAACCTCACCACGCCTGTCCTTAACACTCTCAACAGAAGAACTCACAGCATCCTCCACATCAGAACCACCAAGCAAACCCATCAAAACAGAAATTAACACTGCCAATTTAAACAACTTACTACCAAAACAACCAAACAAAGCCTCGGTGGCTCAGCCTGGCTAGAGCGGTCCCCTCGTAAGGTTACGCTCTCCATGAAACTCCTCTGGAGTTTCGGTGAACGCACAAAATTACTGTGTGATTTTGGAGTACATCGCAAGAAGCCATTCGGAGAATGGTTTACAGGAAGATTTCGGATTCGAACGCACATGAGAATGGAACCATGGTGACCGCGAGGTCATCAGGCTCCGACCTAAGATAGGGACAGGTCCCGGGTTCAAATCCCGGCCGGGGCTCATCGAATCTTATTCTGTATCCCACGGAGGTTGGTATCAACCCCACAAGACCCAATAAAGGGTGTGGGATATGACAAAAGACTACAATACAGACGATATAGACGATAAGCTCGAAGAATTGCAAAACCTGGAGGAGATTTCTGACTCCAACAAAAATCTTCTAACTGAATTTGTCCAGTACTTGAGAGCCGACAGTGATGTTTCCTGTCAGAGACAGTACAAGTACCTTTACACCTTCAAGACACTTCTCACAAGCGACAATAAGGAAGATGAAGCCTTCATACAATTTGATTTAGAGGAAGCATCTAAAGACGATATGCGGAAGGCGGTAGGGAAGATACAGGCCTCAAGCTATAGTGAATGGTCTAAAAGAGACATGAAAGTCAGTTTAAAGAAGCTCTTCAGGACCATACACGAGGAAGAAACTGAAAGACCTAAACGAATCAAGAAAATTCTGAATGCTCAGTTCATGAAGACAGGAAAAAAGATCGAAAACAAGAAGGAGACCCTGATGCTAGTTTATGGGCTACGAAACCCTTTAAGCCCAAGAATATGCATTGGGAAACCTATGAAGAACTAATAAAGGAATGGGAGTGCTGGGATAAGTTACACAACATACTTGGCCTTGAGAAAATGACGGACTTTGTGGATGATTGTAAAGATACTATTAACTAAGAAAATAGAAGAAAGAAGGAAAGTTCCTTAATTGAAATTAATTGGTGATTACGTTAATCGGTTCCGTCCTACCCAGATTTCTCATAAACTCTTCAACTTCTTCTTCGTCTTCTTCTAGAACTTTTTCTGCTTCAACGAATCTTTGCTGACCTCTTTCATAGACATCTTCTGGATCTGCATAGCCAGCTACCAGAGTAGAAACTGTGTCAGACTTTTGATGATAAACTTCTCTTGCCACAACGGTCCTGTCTTCATCTAAATCAAAGAATTCAGCCTCATAAGCTTTCGGCCCCGTTGGTGCTAAGACTGTTTCAGGTTTTTCGTTCTCAGTTACTCGAAATTCGTAGGTTTCGTCATCAGTCATTTGATCCACCGTATGTTGTTATGGTAAAGTAACACTTAAATAAATTAGGGGGGGTGTTCTTTATCGGCTTTGTTCAAAAACTTGTCGAAAATACAAGCTTACGGATGCAGATAGAAGTTACAACAAATGACATTTTGTTGTAAACTGAGTTTTCAAGTCAAAAAAGCTTGTCATTGAGATTTTTGTGCTATCTTAGATAAAGTCCTTTACGGTTTCGAAGAAGTTTTTCTGCTGTTCTGGTTCTCTGGTTAGTTCTTCTAGTTTTTCGGTTCCGTCTGTGTTTACTGGTATCTGGACGTCGATTTTGAGGTAGAGGTCGCCTTTTTTTCTTCTGCGTCTCTGGCTTGGCATGCCTTTGTTCTGTACTCTGAGGACTTGGCCGGGCTGTGTGCCTTCCGGTATTTCTATCTTCAGTTTTCCTTCCGGGTGCTGTATCTTGGCTTCTTTTCCGAGTGCTGCGTCGCCGGCTCCTACTTTCAGAGTGGTGTACAGGTCACTGTCTCTTCTCTCTATCAGTTCGTCTTCTTCTACGTGTACGATGAGGTAGAGGTCGCCGTTTCGGCCATTTCTTGACTCGTGGCCTTTTCCGTTCAGTTTAAGCCTTTGACCGTCTTTCACTCCTGGTGGTATGTCTACGCTGATCGTCTCTTTCTGGTCTGTAAGGCCTTCCCCGCTGCACTCCGAGCATTTCTCCTCAGGGATTTCTCCTGTACCGTTACATTTCGGGCACTCCTGTACTGTCTGCGTCCTGCCGAAGATCGACTGTTCTATTTTTCGGACTCTTCCCTGTCCGTTGCACTCGGGACATGTCGATGTCTCACCGTTTTCCGCACCGCTTCCTCCGCATTCAGGACACTGCTGTTTCCTCTCTACTTCGAAGGTTTTCTCAACGCCGGAGTACGCATCCTCCAGGGTAACTGTAGTACTCATTTTCATGTCCTGGCCTCTACCCTGTCTTCTTCTGCGGCCGCCGCCGAAGCCTCCACCTCCGAATATCTCCTCGAACAGATCCTGGAAGTTGGAGGCAGCCTGTCGCTGACCTCTCCCAGCGTGACCTTCCACACCCTGTTTGCCGAACCTGTCGTACTTCTTTCTCTTATCCTCGTCGGAGAGAACGTCGTACGCCTTGTTTATCTTCTTGAACTTCTCCTCATCCGCTTCCTCGGAGTTGGAGTCAGGATGGTATTTTTTCGCCTTCTTCCTGTAAGCCTTCTTTATCTCGTCCTGAGAAGCGTCTTCATCGACGCCTAAAAGTTCGTAGTATTCTTTCGCCATCGAACTTCACAAAGTTCGATCATGTGGAGCTGCGCTTCGGCAGCTCTCGGTAAGATTTTGAAGGAAAGAGTATGGAGAAGAGGTCATTATTCTTCCTTCTCCTCTTCCTGGTCGGTGTCGACTTCTTCGTAGTCCGCATCGACTACGTCTTCTCCCGAGTTTCCTCCTTGTCCGGCTACGTCTCCCATGTTCATGTTCTGGGCTGCTTCTTTAAGGTCTTCTTCGCTCATGTTGGAAGGGTCAAAGCCTGCGCCTCCCATTCCGCCGGGAGCACCTTCTCCACCGTACATCTCCTGGCCGATCTCCTGTAACTCGTTTTCCAGGTCTTCGATAGCGGAGTCGATGTGTTCCGAGGCTTCTTCCAGGTCGTCGATGTCTTCTGCTTCTTCTTTGGCGTCTTCTACGTCTTCGATCGCGTCTTCAATCGAGTCTATGACTTCTTCGTCGACCTGGTCTTCGAAGTTGTCGATCTGGGTCTCTGCCTGTGAGACGATGCTGTCGGCTTTGTTCTTGGTTTCGATGAACTCACGTTTCAGCTCGTCTTCTTCCTCGTGTTTCTCTGCTTCCTCCTTCATCTCTTCGATTTCTTCATCGTCGAGCCGGGAAGCATCGTCGATTGAAATTGAGGCTTCTTCTCCGCTCTGCTGCTCCTCTGCGGAGACGTTGAGGATTCCATCTGCGTCGATCTCGAATGTTACTTCGATCTGTGGCTGTCCGGCTGGTGCTGGAGGGATGCCCTGTAGGTTGAACTGTCCGAGGGACTTGTTGTCCTGTGCCATCTCCCTTTCTCCCTGTACAACGTGTACGGTTACCATGGACTGGTTGTCCTGCGCTGTAGTGAATGTCTTGGACTCTTCTGCCGGGATTGTCGTGTTTTTCTCGATAAGGGTTTCTGTGAGGCCTCCTTTGACTTCGACACCCAGTGAAAGCGGTGCTACGTCAAGTAGTAGCATGTCGTCCATCTCTCCCGAGATGCTTCCGGCCTGGACTGCTGCGCCCTGTGCGACTGCTTCGGCAGGGTTGACTGACTGATCTGGCTCCATGCCTGTGATGGCCTGTACGTGTTCTCTGACTGCGGGAACTCTGGTTGTTCCTCCGACGAGGATTACTTCGTCAATATCTGATTTCTCTATTTCTGCGTCTTCGATTGCTGTCTCTGTCGGCTCTGTGGTTCTCTGGATCAGGTCTTCTGTGAGGTCCTCGAACTTTGAACGGGTTAGTTCGTAGTCTATATTGTATGTTTCGCCGTCTTCCTGGTGGATGAACGGTATGTTGATCGTAGTCTGTTTTCGGCTGGAGAGTTCTTTCTTGGCTTCCTCTGCGTTTTCACGGATCCGCTGCATCGCCTCGTCCTCATCTGAGAGATCGATGCTGTTCTCATCTTCAAACTTCTCCAGCACCCAGTCTATTATCTCCTGGTCGAAGTCGTCTCCACCCAGATCGTTGTCTCCTTCGGTGCTCTGCACTTCGTAGATTCCGTCTCCCATCTCCAGAACGGTTACGTCAAATGTTCCTCCTCCAAAGTCGTAGACAAGAACAGTCTTCTCCGATTCGTCGTCAAGTCCGTATGCCAGTGCGGCAGCTGTCGGCTCGTTCAGAATTCTCTCCACTTCAAGGCCTGCAATCTCTCCCGCATCTTTCGTAGCCTGTCTCTGAGCATCATTAAAGTGTGCAGGAACTGTGATAACAGCTTTTTCCACTTCTTCTCCTAGTTTGTCCTCCGCATTGTTCTTCAGCTTCTGCAGAATCATCGAGGAGATCTGCTGTGGCGTGTAGTCATCTCCTTCAAGATCTACCTCGTAATCTTCTCCCATGTGCCGCTTGATCGACTTTACAGTATTCTCTTCATTTGTCAGTAACTGGTTCTTCGCCGGCTTACCGACCAGGCGTTCGCCGTCGTCAAAAGCCACTATCGAAGGTGTGACACGTTCACCTTCTGCATTTTCAATTATTTCTGGTTCTCCATCTTTAATGTGTGCCATTGCACTTCTTGTTGTACCGAGGTCAATACCGAGGATCTTAGCCATTTTCTGTTTTCACCTACAACTGTTTTTGTTTACGTGAATAAAAATTTTAAACGGAACCGTTCTAGGCTTCACTTGTTCCATTCTTCTCTGAGGATGCTGTTTACGATGAGGTCTTTGTGTTCTCCGTTGAGGTAGAGGAAGTCTCTTTTTGTTGATTCGTGTTTGAATCCGAGTTTTTCGTGTAGTTTTCTTGAGGCGTGGTTGTCTTCTAGGAAGTTGCCTTCGAAGCGGTGTACTTCGAGCTGGTTGAAGGCGTAGTCGATTATAAGTTCTCCGGCCGTTGTTCCAATACCCTGACCTGTTTTTTCCGGTGTGACGTATATTCTCCAGTCGCAGCAGCTGCCTTCTTTGTGGATGCTTACGTGGCCGGCTTTTTCGCCTTTGTATTCGATTATGAACTCGACTATATTCTCTTTCTTCGACTTGGCCTCGAAACCGTCTTGTATATCTTCCATGTTGCTTGGGTAGAAGACTCCCATTCCATCTTTGGCCTCCTCAGTTAGGCACAGCTCTCTATAAAACTCCAGGTCTTTCTCTTCTACAGGCCTTAAGGCGACATCTTCTGATTCCAGAAACATTAGAACTCGTCCTCCAGGATGCTGTAGTACTCAACATCCCTGTATTCTCCTTTTTTGAACTTTTCCTTTCGATGAGTTCCCTCGTGTTTGAAGCCCAGTGACTCCAGCAGGTTTCTACCTGCCTCGTTAAACTCGAATAGACTGGCCTCAATTCGGTGCAGCCTCAGATTCTCAAAACCGTGCCTGAGAACCAGTTGACAGGCCTCAAATGCATAACCTTTTCCCCGGTGTTCGGGAAGAATCTTAACCTGTAGACCGGCTTTTCCAGACTTTTTATCTATACTCAGTAGGTTTACAAGGCCGACAGCCTCTCCCCTGGCGTAGATCAACAGATCTATCCGATTGTTGCCTTTGATCTTTTCTTCGAAAAACTCTTCCTCCGTCTCGATATTTGCCGGCCCGTCCCCATCAACATATTCTCTTACCTGAGGGTTGTTATCCAGTTCCTTCAGAAACTTCAGGTCTTCCCTTTCAACAGTCCTCAAATCAACACTATCTCCTTCCAGAAAAGTTGCTCCTGGCATAAACATCTTTCCTTCCCGAGAAGTTAAATTTTTTACTCGTCGCCCTCCTTCTCGCTTACAACTACTTCTGCAGGTCTTAGGACTTTTTCTCCGTACATATAACCGGGTCTTTTCTGCTCCAGGATCTTTCTCTCTTCTTCGTGTTCTCTGGTTTCTACCGCGTTGTGAATGTTTGGGTCGAATTCTTCTCCTTCTGCGTCGATTCTCTGGAGGCCTTTCTTCTCCAGGGCTTCGTACAGCTGGTCTGACACCATTTTTACTCCCTGAAGTAGTGTGGAGTCTTCATCTGCGGACATGATCGCCCGCTCCAGGTTATCCATCACTGAGATGAGGTCTTCGGCTAGTTTCTCCCTTGCTACTTCCTTTGCTTTCTCTTTTCTCTCGTCTTCCTTCTTCTTGTAGTTTTTGAGGTCGGCTCTGGCTTTTTTTGCTTTGTTTTCCCATTTTTTTCTTTCTTTTTCTGTTTTCTGTAGTTCTTCTTCTATCTGCTGGAGTGCTTCTTCCAGTTGTTTTCGGGAGAGGTCTTCGTACATGTTATTCGTTTTTAACGGGTTGAAGACTTAAGAAGGGTTCAGAAGTTGAAGCAGCTGTACTTGAGGGTGTGCTCTCCATCTGTCATCTGTATCAGTGTTTCGTCTTCGAATTTTTTGGTTATGTTTACGGTGAAGGTCTCTGTTGAGTCGACTATGGAGGGTTTTATTGTGTAGGTGGAGCTGTCCTGCTGAGATCCGTTGAGGAGTAATGTCATTTCGGAGGCATTCATGGCGCTGGATGCGCTGTTCCGGACGATCAGGTGGGTGTTGCCGTACTGATGGTAGCAGTGATCGACCTGAAGTGCGTCCATGTTCAACGGGAGGTCGACACTGGTTGATGATTCTGCGCTTTTCATCTTGTCCTGGAAAACCGTGTAAATCGTGCCTGTGGCTGCCATTGTCACTGTTATCAGAAGTACGGTTGCTACTACAGGTGTGACTCCTTTCCTCATGTAACCGGTTTTGGCACTCATCGTTTTTAGATAAGGTGGGAGAGATTACAAAAAGAACGGTTTGTTAATAAAGAAGGTATGGGAGAACATCCTTTTGTTGATGAGACTGCGCGGAAGACTTCGACTATAGTCACTAAACACTCTATTGCGATACCGGAGGATGAGCAGAAGTACAGGAAAAGTGACAGGGCCTGGAACTGGGAGAAGATCGTTGACCTTTTCTTCCCGGAGGAGCAAAGTCCTAGGAGAAACAAGTACGCGAAGATATTTCTGAGAGAGCTGAAGAAAGAGGGAGAGATAGATTCGGAGAAGCTGAACGCCTTCGACGAATGGGGCCACGAGAAAGGCAAATCCAACCTGAAGAACAATATACTTCCCAAACTGAGACGTCTGGGCGTTATAAAGTACGAGTACCTGGAGTACCGCAGTCAGCGTGAAGGCTCGCAGGGCCGCAGAAAAGTCATAAAACCAGCCAGATCTTTTACTTCGATACTTGACTCTATGGCCAATGGCTGGGCTGCATTTGAGTCCGCAGCATTCCAGGACTGAACTTTTTAGAGAGCTGGAGCTACTTCAGGCTCTGGCTGAACCTTTCTTACTTCCTGCTCCTGTTCCATGTGCTGGGCTTCAAGTTCAACTTCGAAGTCGCGTGCATTCGCATCCATCGATTAATTCACCTTTTATGCTGCGGTAAACCGGTTTTTACAGTAAACATGTGGTTTAACAGTGGCCGTGGAGCAGCCCTCACCTTTACTATCGGCAAGGACTACTCCCTGGAAGCCAGCTCCCTGAAATGGTCTTGCAGAGGATAGAGAAACTGAAGCTTCCTACGTGCAGAACTTTTACCGGAGTTGTTCACGGTCCGCCCCTGGTTTTTTTGACCCGGTCAAAGGCCAGGGCATCATCCCGCTTTACTCTACCAGATAGTTAATAATGGAGAATTTGGCCCTGGACACGTGTTTATAGCTGGAGCTCACCAGATCCATCCACATGTCTCCGGTGATAGTATGCTCCAGAACCATGCTTTTCAACCAAGTATTACTGTCCCGGGTTTAAAAAACTTTCTCAGTCTATATGTGGTTCGAAAACTTCTGCTCTCAACTGTTTATGAGCTAGTTCAAGCAGGTCCTGAAGGTTCCTGGTGTCATACTTATTATACTTCAGAAGTTTGTTAAGGTGTTCTCTGTTACCTGTTTTCTCGTACTTCTTCCAGAGCCTGACTGCCTCTCTGCCATCGATATCTTCCAGCTCTCTTTCCACTCCGAGATCTTTCTCTATCTGCTTTAATCCACCGGAGTAGCCCAGACGTTTGAAGATGTACATAAGATCGATATGCGGGTTTTCGATTTCCAGGTCAAAGTTGTGTTCCAGGAACGGCTGGTCGAAACGCTTGCCGTTGAAGGATACAAGTAGAGAGGATTCAAAGAGTTCTTCCTTAAGGTTCTCCTGGGTCAGGTTCTCTCCTCTGACAAAGGTTTTGGTCTCTCCACCTCTGTGCATAGCTATCGTCGTGACCTTATTCCTGTCTTTGTCAAGGCCGGTGGTCTCGATATCAAAGAAGCAGACTGAATCTTCAAAGTTGCGGTAACTTCTCCACAGACTCTTGTTCGGAAATTTGGTGCCGAAGAACTTTTCGTTCCCTACTTCCAGGTTTTTCCTGGCTTTTTCAATAAAGTTTTCGACTTTTTCCCTGTTTCTTACACTGGGGTTCCCATCCTCGATGTCTTCCCAGTGAGTGTATCCTTTTTTCCACAGTTTTTTCTCGGTTTTCTTACCTATACCCGGAGCCATTATGAAACTGTTTTCGATCCTCAAGAGGAGTTCACTAGAAAAAGATGGGTGAAAGAAGGAGTTAAAAGATTGTCTTCCCTGTTCTCACTGGGAAGCTCTGACGTCGTCTGCCTGCACCGTCTTTCTGTCAGCGTGCTCTGCAAGCTGTTTAGCCTCTCTTGCTCTGTCCTTTGCGTGGCCCTCCAGCTCATCTCTGAGTTCTTTGACTGCATCTTCGGAAACTCTTGAAGCTCCTGACTGTTTGATGATTCTCTTTACCGGTGCAAGTGGTAGTTCTGCCATTGTGATTGTCACCTCCTTGATTGAATGCTTCTGAAACCTATTGATTAATTCACAGCCCTCCTATAAAAACGTTTGCCTGTTTTCAGTCCTCAGAACCGGAAAGAACATCCGATATCTTCTCCCCCAGGTTTTACCCTGCCGCCTGAATCCCTCTGACCGGCCCCGGTTCGAAGACCTGTTGATTCCATGAGAGAACAGTAAAGTGTTGCTGCCGGAAGCCCTGAATCTTCGAAAGCGAAGTTTCCCAACAGGAGAAAACACGTCCCGGAAATACTTAACAGTAAGAAAGTCCTTGGAAAGGTGTGAAAAGGAACGTCCAGGTTATCGACGCTGACTACCAGGTGAGCGAGGAAGAAGTAACGGTCAGATGCTTCGCGAAGTCGAAAGATGGAGAGAACGTACTTTTCTACGACAGAGAATTTTTACCTTATGTATACGTGGTGCCTGAAGAAGGAGAAGATCCGGATGAGTTAAAACAGTTGATACTGGAAGAGGAGTGGAATGAGGAGGGAGAGCCTTTACCGGTTAAAAAGGTAGAAGCACTGAAGCTTGAAGACCTGAAGAAGGAGAAAAAGGTTCTGAAGGTTTACTCCAGTATACCGGCGAAGATACCGAAACTGAAGAACAAGTTCTGGGACCTGGAAGAAGTCAAGGAGTGCCGTGAGTTCGACATACCATTCTACAGAAGATATCTCGTGGATAAAGGCATCAGACCTGCTTCCTGGATAGAGGTTCAGGGCCAGGAACTGACGGAGAAAGACAGTTTCAACACAGTCATCGAAGCCGATAAAGTCCGTGTAGATGAGGAAAACCCTGTGGAAAAGAATTCTCCAGATGAAACCAGGGAACCCGGCGGTTTCAAGTGGAAGAGAGCTGCTTTCGACCTTGAGGTATACCAGGAAAGGATAATAATGGCTTCTATCTACGGTAAGGACATTAGAAAGGTCTTGACCACGGAAGACATAGAAAGAGAGTTTGTAGAGACGGTTGAATCGGAGAAACAGTTGATAGAAAGAATCGTTGATATAGTGCAGGAGGAAGATATAGACATCCTGACAGGTTACAACACCGACGAGTTCGACTTCGATATACTCCGCAGTAGATCAAACAAGTACAACATAACGCTGTCAATGGGCCGCGACGGAGAAAGAATGAAGTTCAATCAGAGAGGCCGTTTCAAAGGCGCTCGATTGAAGGGAAGAATGCATCTTGACCTATACCCTTTCATCGAACATGTGATCTCTCCGGGACTGGACTCGGAAACACTCGACCTTGACTCTGTCGCTGAAGAACTCCTGGGAGAAAACAAGGACGAAATGAGCTGGGAGGAGATGAAACAGGCCTGGAAGAAGAGAGAAGATCTAGAAGAGTTTGCAGACTACGCTCTGAAAGACTCTGAGCTGGCGTTCAAACTTGCAGACGAACTTGTGCCACAGATACTGGAGCTATCAAGGATAACAGGTCTGATACCGTTTGATACCTGTCGTTTAACCTATGGCCAGCTAACAGAGAACTACCTGATACGTGAAGCACATGAAAGAGGTATGATGGCCAGGAACAGGCCCTCTCAGCAATCAAGAAGGAAAAGACGTAGAGAAGGAGCGTACTCAGGAGGATTCGTATACACACCGGAAGCAGGACTCTACGAGAACATCGCATTACTGGACTTCAAGTCACTATATCCAACCGTAATGGTTTCACACAACATATCTCCGGATACACTTGATTTAGATAATTGTGATAACCGTTTCCAGCTTGAAGAGTTTGAATACGATTTTTGCCAGGATGAACAAGGTTTCTTCCCGGAACTTGTTGAAAAACTTGTCAGAGACCGTTCAAACTTAAAAGAAAAGATGGAAAAAGTAGATAAAGACTCTAAAAAATTCCAAAAACTTGATAACCGACAGAAAGCCGAAAAAATATTGTCAAATTCTTTCTATGGCTATCTTGGCTATAATAGCGCTCGTTGGTATTCCAGAGAATGTGCTGAGGCGATAACATATCTGGGAAGGCAGCATATACAAGACACCATAGAGAAAGCAGAGGAAAACGGTTATGAAGTAGTTTACGGCGATACTGATTCAGTATTTATAAGAAAAGAAGGTATTAGGGACGATATAGATATTTTTCTAGAGGAGATTAACAGAGATCTTCCAAGTTTCATGCAGCTGGAGTTTGAAGGCTTTTTTACCCGTGGATTCTTTACATCAACGGATTCTGGAGAGGGAGCAAAGAAGAAGTATGCTCTTCTGTCTGAGGACGGAGGGATGAAGATAACCGGTTTCGAGCAGGTCAGAAGGGACTGGAGCCCTATAGCGAAGAAGACGCAGAAGAGAGTGTTGAGAAAAGTGCTTGAGAACGATGTGGAGAAGGCTGCAGAGATAGTTCAGGAAACTATAGAAGATCTGAAGAACGGTAAGATACCGGTTGAGGAGTTAAAGATATATACTACTTTAACCAAGAAACCGGAGAAGTATGATTCGACAGCACCCCATGTCGAGGCCGCGAAGAAAGCCATCGGTAGGGGCGACGAGATACCTCCAGAAACCACGATCTCCTACGTGATAACCAGGGGAGCAGGCAACATCTCTTCCAGAGCGGAACTGGTGAAGTACGCTGAGGATTATGATCCTGACTACTACATCGACAACCAGGTTATACCGGTGGCCCTACGAGTTCTGAAAGTGTTCGGCTACACAGAAGGCCAGTTGAAAGGTAAGGGAAAACAGAGTGGTCTAGGAAGATTCGGCAGTTGAGTTTTTAACCATGGCTTACCGATAAAATTTTTGCATGGTCTTCGGCTTTACCGGTTTTGCAGCGAACGCAGCGATCGGACTGTTTTCAATCGTCTTACTGGTTTTTGGAGCCGAAGTCGTTGTATCCCGGATGGAGTCCGTGGCAAAATACTACGGAGTGTCTGAAGTAGTTATCGCCATGACGATAGTTGCAGTAGGCACTTCTCTGCCTGAGCTTGCGCTCCACCTGATAGGTTCTATAAACATTCTTTTAAGCTCTGGCGCGCCTTTAAAGCTTTTTACTGCAGATATAGGTAACCTGGTGCTGGGAAACCATACTGGAACTGTTCAGGCACTGGCGGATCAGGGCCATGTAGCTGCTTCAACCGTTTCCAACTCGACCGAGGTATATCTTGAGCAGTCCGGAACTGTTCTGGGTGCAAATATCGGCAGTGATGTAGTTCAGCAGACCCTGGTACTGGGACTGGTTATAGTTTCTTCAGCGCTTATCGCGGACAGACATAGTTTCAAGTTCTCCCGCAAGTTCCTGATCAGGGATTACGCTCCCATGATGGGAACCACTTTAATGACGCTGATACTGGCCCTTAACTGGAAAGGCGTGCTGAACTTTCTTTCCGGAGGAAAGCTGTATGTTTCCGGGACTTTAACCCGTCTGGATGGGTTTATACTGGTTGGAAGTTTCCTGGCATACATGTTTTATCTTTATACAACTAGAAAAGAGGAGCTTGCAGAACAGGGTGATACAGAACCTTCTGAAAATCCGTTACTGGACTTTTTAACCGGTATAGTTGCCATGGTGATTGTTATAGGTTCTGCAGAGGTATTTCTGAGGGTTGTCGAACTGGCTGTTGAACATACAGGTCTTTCCGGATCCATGATAGGAGTTGCCTCTGTCGGGATAGTTTCAGCCTTCCCGGAGATGACCACAGCGATTTCAGGCCTGAGACATGGAAGCGAAGGGGTTTCACTGGGGACGTTGATAGGCAGCAACATCACCAACCCCCTGTTTGCTATAGGATCGGGAGCGGTCATCTCCACCTACGCCGTTCCCCGACCACTGGTTCTCTGGGACCTGCCGATGGAAACAGCTACAGCAGGAGTAATTCTTATCTACATGTTCTCAAAGGAGAGAATAGGCAGTCTCCTGGCAAAACCGTTCAGGAAAATAGGTCTGGAAGAAGCGGCTGAAAGACTTGAATCTATGGAAAACAGAGTGATATCCATAGCAGGAGCATTCCTCCTGGTAGTACTCTACATCGTGTATATCTACGTCCGCTTCCACTACTTTAAATACGACTTCACATAAAGAGGTGATGACAAAGTGGATAGACTGAGATCTGTGCTTTTGATCGGGTTGTTGATGGCTGCAGCTGCAACTGTTTCAATACTGATAACGCCTGAAACACGTACAGCCTGGCTGTGGGAGTTCCTACCGGCAGTAATGGCCTCGATGATCACGACCTACGGCCTGAAAAAGATGAAAGAGAAAACATGAGAGAACACTCTCCTATTTCAGTTCCGATTCTATCGCCTGTCTAATCTCCTGATAACTGGGACTCACTTCTTCACCGTTTACGTATACGGACGGAGTAGAGTCCACGCCCAGCTTCAATCCCTGGTTCTTGTCCTCTATTACTTCGTTTACACCGTTACAGCTACTTACATCGGAGGTGTTTACACCCTGCTTAGAAGCCCAGTCCATGATCCTTTCCCTGACATTTCCCTGGTTTAAGGACTCTTGGTTGCTGAACACTCTGGACTTCACATCCCAGAACGCTTCCTCATCCTGCCTGTGGACACATTCAAGCGTACTGGCCGCTTCCCGGGCCCATGGATGCATCTGCAGAGGAAAGTCCTTCCAGTAGAACTTTATCTTACCCGTATCTATGTAGTTGGACTTGATACGGGAGAAAACTGACTGTTCGAAGTTTCCACATGCAGGGCATTCAAAGTCTCCGAACTCCACCACTGTCACAGAAGCGTTTTCGCTGCCAAGCATAGGCTCTCCTTTAACATCTATCTCTGCAGCTTTCTTAGAGGCAGTTCCAGACGGTAATAGCTGGCTTCCCAGAAACACAGCTGCTATAAGAACTACTGCAGCACCTACACCTTGATACAGACGTCTCTTCCTTCTTTTCTGTTTCCTATCTTTTTCTTCCTCAAGTTTCTGTTTTCCTTTCTTCGCTTTCTCCCTCTGATGAGAGTTAAGCTCGTCTTCGTGTTCTTCCAGCCAGTGGGCGTGAAGCCTGTACTCGTCGTCGAACTCCTCACCGCAGAAATCACATTCGGTCATATGGAAAGAATGCTCTCTGCAACGGTTTAAAACTTCTTGGGTGAGAAGTCTCTGTCTGTTCACGGCAGGTGAACGCATTCGTCCATGGCGTCTTCACAGGCCTCTGATAGGGCCTCCGGGAACGTAGGATGTGCATGGATCGTATTGGCTATGTCGTCAAGGTACGCGTTCATCTCCAGTGCAAGGGTTGCCTCCGCTATCATGTCGGATGCACGGGCGCCAACTATCTGCACTCCGAGAAGTTTTCCTTCCGGATCGGCCACTACTTTAACGAAACCCGAGTCTTTGTTAGTGGAGAGTGCTCTGCCTGAAGCACTCATAGGAAACCTGCCGGTATTCAGTTTATCGTACTCTTCCCTGGCCTCTGTCTCGTTCAGCCCGACGGTAGCTACCTCGGGATCGGTGTACATCGCCTTGGGAATGTACTGGTTGTCGAAGGCGGCCGGTTCTCCGGCTGCAGCTTCTGCTGCTACTTTCGCCTCCCTGTAGGCTTTGTGCGCTAGCATGGGCTGTCCGGCAGCATCACCGATGCAGAAGATGTTCTCATCACCAGTCCTCATCTGTTCGTCCGTCTTAACGAAACCGTCTCCGTCTATCTCAACGTCCGTGTTCTCAAGGCTCAGGTTATCAAGCACAGGCCCTGTCTCCCTTCCTGCTGCGACAAGGATGTAGTCTCCTTCCAGCCTCAGTTTTTCCCCGTTCTGATCCGCTACAAGTACAGGCCTTCCATCTTCCGTGTACTCGACCTCCTCCGCTTTCGCAGAGGTGTAGATCTCGTCGTTGTATATGTCACTCGTCTCCTGTATGGAATCCACTACTTCCTCTTCAAACATGCCCAGCACACGGTCACGGGCTTCAACAACCTTCACCTTCGAACCGAACTTGCAGAACTTCGTCACGGCCTCCATCCCTATGTAGCCTCCGCCGACCACAACTATCTCATCCGGGACCTCATCCACTTCAAGCACTTCACGTGAAGATATAACCCTGTCCTGGTCGAACCCAACTCCGGGAATCTCTAGAGGCTGTGAACCGGTGGCAATTACCGCGTTACTGAACTCGATGTTCTCTGCATTATGCTCCTCTTCAACCCTTACAGTACTTGAATCAAGGAAACGGGCCTCACCCTTCATGTACTCGACACCATGACTCTCCAGTATACTGAGTATGCCCTCATCCAGTTTTTCAACCGCAGAATCCTTCCAGTCCTGTACCTCTCCGAAATCAACTTCCAGGTCCTCTGCGTGAATCCCGATCTCATCCCAGTGCTCGATATCCTTCCTGAACCCTGCAGCATGAATCAAGGCCTTGGCAGGGATACAGCCATGGTTCAGACAGACACCGCCGACTCTCTCCTTCTCAACCAGGACTACGTCAAGACCTTTCTGCGCACCTCTTACCGCCGCGCTGTAACCGCCGGGACCGGCCCCGATAACCACAAGATCCGCACCGGTCGTTATATCACCCACGACCATACTAAATCTCCATCAACATCTCTTCCGGCTGCTCCAGATTTTCAATAACATCATTCATGAAACGGGCTGCTTCAGCCCCGTCTATAACCCGGTGATCATAGCTTAAAGATAGCTTCACAGTGTTCCTCACCTCTACCTCGCCGTTAATAACTTCAGGAGTCTCCTGTATCTTGCCCAGTCCAAGTATCGCGACCTGAGGATAGTTTATGATAGGAGTGAACCCTTCTCCTCCGATAGCTCCGATGTTCGTGATTGAGAACGTACCTGTCTCCATCTCCTCCCGGCTCAGGCTTCCGTCCTGCGCCTTCCCCACTATATCTGTAATACCGGAGGCGATCTCAACCAGGTTCTTCCTGTCCACATCTTCAATCTTCGGCACCAGAAGCCCTCTATCCGTGTCAACCGCAATATTGAAGTCGTAGTACTTTTTACGGACTATCTCATCGTTCTCCTCATCAAGCTCCGCGTTAATATTTGGATGGTCCTGCATTGCAACGTAACATGCCTTGATAACGAACGGAAGATACGTCAAATGTTCATCTATATCGTCCTTGACTTCTTCACGAAGCTCCACGAGTTTTGTGATGTCTGCAGTGTCCATATGTGTGACGTGGGGTGCTGTGAACTTTGCCTTCTCCATCTTGCTTGCAGTGGCCTTTTTTACCCCGTTCATCTCTACGCGTTCCACTTCTCCGTTTTCCTCCACAGTATGTGTCTCTGAAGATGTCTCTTCTTCACCTGGTTCAGCAGCCTCCAGTACGTCGTTTCTCAGTACTTCTCCGCCGCGGCCTGAACCCTCTATCCGGGATATATCAACTTCTTTCTCCCTTGCCAGCCTTCTTACAGAAGGAGAAGCATTCAAACCTCTGCTTTTGTCTGAAGCTTTGGATGTAGTTTCTGAACTTGTTTCTGAGGTTTCTCTGCTCTCGATGTAGTCTTCGAGTTCCTCTTCCGTGACTCTTCCACCTGTCTTTATCTCTGCCAGGTCAATATTCTTTTCCTCTGCTTTCTTTCTGACCTTCGGCAATGCAAGCACGTCTCCAGAGGCCGAGATGCTTTTAGAGACGTCTGGAGAAGTTTTTTCATCTTCTTCTGAACGATCTTCTTCTCTTGACCCTTCTTCTGATTGGTTTTCTTCCTTTTCATGTCTGTCAAGTATCATTATGACTTCTCCGACCTCTACCTTGTCCCCGGGCGACGCTTTCAGCTCCTCTACCTTTCCATCGGCGTGTGCCGGTATCTCAACCACTGCCTTGTCGGTCTCTGCCTCTCCTATGACCTGATCCTCCTCTATCTCATCGCCTTCCTCCACCTTCCAGTCGAGGAACTTACCCTCTGTGATTCCTTCACCGGTGTCAGGGAACTCTACTTCCATTTTATCTCCTCAGAACTCCAGTACGCGTTCAAGGCCTTTTACAGCCCTCTTCTTGTTCGGCATGTAGTAATCTTCCAGTCTGTAGATAGGGTAAGGTACGTCAGGAGCTGCAACACGTTCCACAGGAGCCTCCATATGCAGTATAGCCTCCTCCTGTATCCTGGTCGCTATCTCAGCTCCCATACCTCCTGTCTTTGGAGCTTCATGCAGTATCATGGCTCTCCCGGTCTTCTCCACAGATTCGATTATCGTATTGTAGTCCATAGGGTGAATAGTCAAAGGATCTACAATCTCCACACTGGCATCAACCTCTTCCGCAGCCTCCTCGGCTACAGGCACCATGGCTCCCCACGCCACAAGGGTTACATCTTCTCCCTGACGTGCAATTCTTGCATCCTCCAGCTCTACCTCTTTATCACGGTCAACATCCTCCTTGAATGCTCTGTAAGTGCTTTTAGGCTCTAGAAAAATGACTGGGTCATCTCTCTGTATGGATTTACGGAGAAGAGAGTAAGTGTTCTGCGGTGTGCTAGGTATCACAACTGTAAGGCCCTGTGCATGTGAGAAAAATGTTTCAGGAGACTCCTGGTGATGTTCCAGCGCGTTGATACCGCCACCGTACGGCGCCCTGACAGTCAACGGCACCTCGTACTCTCCACGGCTTCTGGTCCTGAAACGGGAGGCATGCTCCTTCAACTGGTGGAATGCAAGGTAGGAGAAACCGGAGAACTGCATCTCAACCACAGGCCTCATACCGTAGAGACCCATGCCGATAGCAGTACCGGCAATACCTGACTCCGCAAGAGGACTGGAAACAATCCGGTCACTTCCAAACTCCTCCTGCAAGCCTTCAGTAGCCCGGAAAACTCCTCCGTCCTCACCTACATCCTCACCGTAAACGAAGACATCCTCATCGCTTTCAAGTTCATCATGCAAAGCCTCCCTGACCGCTTCAACAATGTTCATTTTGCTCATTTTTCTTCCACCTCCTTCCTCAACCCTTCTTTCTCCTTCTTCAACATGTCGGGCATGTCATCGTACACATAATCAAACAACTCGTCAAACCCAGGATCATCCATGTTCATAGCCCTTTCCGCAGCTTCATCGACCTTTTCCCCAGCTTTCTCTCCATACCCTTCAAGCTCATCGTTCCAGATACCGTTATCCTTGAGATAATCCCTGAAACGGTTCAGAGGATCTCTCTCCTTCCATTCCTCGACCTCATCACCGTCCCTGTAACGTGTAGAGTCATCCGAAGTCGTGTGATCCTCCAGCCGGTAAGTCACGGCCTCGACCAGTACAGGTTCTCCGTTACGCGCCTTCTCCAAGGCCTCACGAACAGCCTTTATAACTGCAAGTATATCGTTTCCATCGACCTGTAAACCCTCTATACCATATGCAAGAGCTTTCTGCGCAATAGTATCAGACATAGTCTGCCGCTCAACAGGCATCGAGATAGCATACTGGTTGTTCTGCACGAAGAAAACCGAGTGAGCATCAAAGACACCTGAAAAGTTCAATGCCTCATGGAAATCACCTTCAGACGTACTACCATCACCTGTAAAACCTAGAACTGCGTCCCCATCGTTTTTCTTCTCCATCGCCATACCTACACCCGCAACGTGAAGATTCTGAGTACCTACAGGGATCGCAACAGGCAAAGTATTCAACTCCTCAAGACCTCTGTGACCGTTCGCATCACCCATCCACCGCTGGAAGATACCGTCCAGAGGCACATCTCTGGCGATAAAAGCCGCGCTCTCACGGAAACTTGGCACTATCCAGTCATCACTGCTCAACGCAAACACAGCCCCGATCTGAGCCGCCTCCTGACCCTTATGCGGAGCATAAGTCGATATCTCACCCCGTCTCTGAAGACTGAACGCCTTCTCATCAAACTTCCTCGCCAGAACCATCTTCCGGTACAGCTCCCGCAACTCATCATCACTGACATCAACACCGTCATCATCGTCCGCATCCATCACTTCAATCCTCTCAACAGAACCGGAGTAAACCTCTTTTCGAACCATCACACTTTCAACAAGGCCCTGCCTCGTATATAAAAAAACGTTTGTCACCAGGAAGTCAAACCCTTCTTCACTGGGTCACCGACTCAATAGAAGGCGTGGTAAGATTCGAACCCGTTACGAACTTACCTCTCAGCCTTCCCTGATACAGAAGACCCTTCAGTTCTCCCTGGTCATACGTTATATTCATCTCAAAAGTATGGCAGTCACCGGAACTCTTGAAATCAGTAAAACTGAATTTTGGAGGAGGTAGAAGCCTGTTCTTATGGGAGATGGTTTTCTGGTTCAGGTAAGGTCGTCTCTTACTGTGTCTGCGAGTACTTCCTGGTTGCTGGCCTGGCAGTCTTCCGGTATGTATTCCACGCATCTGTCGTCTACAGTGGCTCTGTCTCCGTTGCAGTATGTTCGCACCAGGAGTTAGCTCTCATTGATCTCCAGACTGTTCTCTGTGACTTCTTCTCTATATTTCTTCATTAGTTAATCTATTTAATTCGGTGTTGGTAATCTGGTTTTTATGTTGGATCAGCTTTTTTATCCTGGTTCTGTTGCGGTGGTTGGTGCTTCTAGGTATGAGGGTAAGACGGGTCATGAGGTTTTTGTGAACTTGCTTGATGGTTTTGAAGGTGATGTGGTCCCGGTTAATCCTAATGCTGAGGTGGTTGAGGGTGTTGAGGCGGTTGATGAGGTTCCTTCCGGTATGGATCTGGTGGTGGTTGCGGTTCCTGCTGGGGTTGTTCCTGAGGTTTTGAGGGATGCGGCCGGGAAGGGTGTGGATGCGGCTGTAGTTGTTTCTGCTGGTTTCTCTGAGTCGGGTAGGGGTGATCTGGAGGATGAAGTGGTTGAGGTGGCGGAGGAGAACGGTATCTCGCTTCTTGGGCCTAACGTGCTTGGTTTGATCAATACTGAGAACTCGATGAATGCCAGTTTTGCGTCTGAGATGCCTGAGTTGGGGGATATAAGTTTTATGAGTCAGAGTGGGGCTTTCTGTACTGCTGTACTGGATTATGCTAAGGCGGAGCATATTGGTTTCCGGCATTTTGTCTCTCTGGGTAATAAGTCGGTGCTGGATGAGGTTGATTTCATGAGAAAGTGGAGGAATGATGAGACAGGGGTTATACTGTCGTATACAGAGGGTATTGAGGATGGCAGGGAGTTTATGTGGGAGGCTGAGAAGACTTCGCGGGAGAAGCCTGTGGTCGTGGTGAAGTCCGGTAGGACGTCGGAGGGAGGTGAGGCTGCTTCCTCCCATACTGGTAGTATTGCGGGAAGTTATCAGGCTTACCAGGCTGCTTTCAGGAAGGCTGGAGTTGTGGAGGCGGAGTCAAGCCGTGACCTGCTTGACTTCGGAAGGGCTTTCTCGTACCAGTCTCTTCCACAGGGGGGGGAGGTAGCGGTGGTGACGAACGCTGGAGGGCCTGGAGTTATAACCACGGATGAGTTATCCGGTAGAGGCTTGGAACTGGCTGAGTTCTCCGCAGACACAGAGGAAGCTCTGAGAGGTGAGATGCCTGAGGAGTCGTCTCCGGCCAATCCTCTGGACGTTATAGGTGATGCAGGAAGTGAAAGGTACAGGAAAGCGCTGGAAACAGTGGTGGAGGATGAGAACGTTGATGCTGTTATCGTCCTGCTTACGCCTCAGGCTAATACAGAGGTAGTTGAGACGGCTGAAGCAGTTGTGGATATAAGCGAAAATTCAGGGAAACCTGTCTTTGCATCTTTCATCGGGGAGAAACAGGTGGGAGAAGGAAAGAAGACTCTGGAGAGGGGAAACGTACCGGAGTTCGAGGACCCTGTGGATGCGGTTAAGACTTTGAAGGCTATGGTAGAGTACAGGAAGTTTCTTACACAGGAGAGAACTTACCGGGATGTAGAACACGACTGTGGGAAGGCCTCGGAGGCAGTTGAGAACTACTCCGGGTATATGGAGGCCCACAGTCTTCTGGATTCCTACGGCTTTACACTTCCTGAAACAGTCGAGGCAAGATCAGTGAAGGAGGCAGGAGAGGCTGCTGAAACCGTGGGTTGCCCTGCCGCGATGAAGATAGACTCGCCGGATATATCTCACAAGACCGAACTGGACGCAGTGAAGACAGGACTTGAAAGCCGTGAAGAGGTTGAAAAAGAGTTCAACTCTATAATTGACAGTGTCTACATGGAGAGGCCGGACGCAGATATCAACGGTGTCGTGGTACAGGAACATATCGATGGACTGGAGGTAGCGGTCGGTATGAAACGTGATCCGCAGTTCGGCCCTATGATACTGGTCGGGCTTGGAGGTATATACATTGAAGCGCTTCAAGATGTTTCTTTCGGTATAGCACCTATATCAGAGCAGGAGGCAGAGCACATGATAGAGGAACTCAGGAGCTCTGAGCTTTTTGAAGGTGTCAGAGGAGAGGAAAGCCATATGGAGCCGGTGAAAGATGCTATCATACGTCTAGGTGAACTTGCTCTTAACCATGAGGAAGTGGAAAGTCTGGACATCAACCCGTTGATAGTGGATGAGGATGCAGCGTACGCGGCAGATATACAGGTGGAACTGGTTCAGGACTGATCGCTTATCGCAACGTAGTAGATGCCTTCGTCCTGGCTGTATCCGGCCTCTGCCTTTCCTGTCACACCTGTTTCCTGTGACAGCATCTCGGCTACTTCACGGTAACCTGGTTTCTCGGAACCTTCCTCGAATGCCACGTATAGAAGTACTTCGTCCCTGCTCTTGTCGACACTGGAACGGTAACGACCGTCGTAGTTTTCGTTCAGGAACTCATTGACAGAGGCTTCAATAGGTTCTGATTTGCTCATGTACTGTTTCTTTGAACCTGAATCTAATTAGAGGTTGGTTTGGAGAGGTTTTTAGTTATCCAGAAGCAATACCTGTACATGGTAGATACAGAAGAAGCACTGGAACTTCACGAACGAAACCCGGGAAAGATAGAGGTCAATCCCAGCGTCGAGATCGAAGACGCGCACGACCTTGAACTTGTCTATACTCCAGGAGTAGCAGAACCCTGTAAGCAGATAGAGGAAGATAGTGAAAAAGCTTACAGGTACACTTCAAAGGGAAACCTTGTCGCAGTAGTTTCGGATGGGAGTGCAGTTCTAGGCCTGGGAGACATAGGTGCAGAGGCCGCAATGCCGGTGATGGAAGGAAAGGCCAACCTGATGAAAAAGTTCGGCGATGTAGACGGCTTCCCTATATGTATAGATGCAGACAACGCGGACGAGATAGTGGAGCACGTTGAGAGGGAGGCTCCCACCTTCGGAGCAGTCAACCTGGAGGATATCAAGGCTCCGAGATGCTTCAGGGTTGAGGAAGAACTGAAGGAAAAACTTGACATACCGGTTTTCCACGACGACCAGCACGGTACGGCGATAGTAGTCGGTGCTGCACTGAAGAACGCGCTGGAACTTGCAGGTAAAAACCTTGAAGATGCAAGGATAGCTATTTCCGGTGCAGGAGCATCGGGCATCGCAGTAGCCAACTTCCTGATCGATGCAGGAGCAGAAAACATCGTCCCTGTCGACTCCACAGGTATACTCAGAGCAAACGATGAAAACAGTTACAAGGCAAAACTGGCGGAGAAGACGCAGGCCTCAGAAGAAACAGGAGATCTAGGCGACGCAATAAACGATGCAGACGTCTTCATAGGCCTTTCCGCACCTGGAATTGTATCAAAGGAGATGATCGAATCAATGGCAGAGAAACCTATCGTATTCGCTCTTGCAAACCCTGAACCAGAGATCATGCCGAGTGAAGCAGAAGAAGCAGGGGCATTTATCACGGCCACAGGAAGAAGCGACTTCAAAAATCAGGTTAACAACTCGCTCGCGTTCCCGGGAGTATTTCGCGGAGCTCTCAATGTAAAGGCCTCAGAAATCAACGAAGAAATGAAGATAGCGGCTTCAGAAGCTATCAGAGAGTTTATAGAACCTGAAAGAGATGGTATAGTACCTACCACGCTTGACAGGGAACTGGCGATGGAGATAGCTGATGAGGTCGCAGAGGCAGCAAGAAGGTCGGGGGTTGCCAGGGAATAGTTTTTCACTTTTCCCATCCCTACCTACAGTCATGGAAGACGAAGTAAAGCGGAGATACATCGAGGCAGGAGAAGCAGTTCAAAAAGCAAGGAAAAAAGCCAGAGAAGTTACAGAGCCGGGAAAAAACCTGAAGCAGATCGCAGAAGAAGTAGAAGCAATGATAAGAAACGAGGGACTTGAACCGGCTTTCCCCGTTAATCTTTCTCTTAACGATGCTGCAGCACATTACACTCCTTCAAGAGGCGAGGAGAGAAAAGTAGAAAGTTCTGACGTTGTCAAGATAGATATAGGTGCACATTCCGATGGCTATATCGCAGATACGGCCCTGACAGTCAACTCTGATGGAGATTACGGTGAGATGATCGAGGCCAACAGAGAGGTGCTTGAAAAAGCTCTCGAGTTCATAGAGCCTGGGGTGACGGTAGGGGAGCTAGGTACATACATACAGAACCAGGTACCGGAAAAGTACTCTGTTGTAAGAAACCTTACCGGCCACTCACTCGGCAAGTACAGTCAGCATGCAGGTCTTTCCATACCTAATATCTCCAACGCCGACAACACGGTGCTTGAAGAAGGAGATGCAGTAGCTATAGAGCCTTTCCTTACCACGGGAGCAGGGAAGATAAAGGAAGGGAAGAAAGGAAATATATACATACACAGAAACGGTAATCCGCGGGGGAAGACCGGTAGAAAACTTCTGAAAAGGATAAAAGAGTTCAAAGGCCTGCCGTTCACCTCCCGATGGCTTGACCTTGACGCACGCAGGAAGATGGCGCTCAAGAAACTTGTTCAGAGCGGCGCAGTCAAACATTACCCTGTCCTGAGAGAACTTGACGGCGGAACAGTCACCCAGGCCGAACACACAGTCCTCGTAGGAGTCGATGAAGGAGAAAACATAGTCACAACAAGATAAAATGAAATAAGCGGGAGGAAACCCTCTTTAAGCGTAGTAGTCCGGCGTATCGTCCTCGCTCTGCTCCATCTCATTCATCTTCTGAGTCATCGCACGGTACTGCTCAAGATTGTCCTCGGTCGCAGTAGGCCTTACCTCATCGATAGCGTCCTCAAAGTCCTTCATAGTTGCCTCCTCAGACTCTATATCGTTTCTCAATGAGTTCATGCCGGCTTCTC
Source organism: Candidatus Nanohalobium sp. (assembly GCA_042217555.1). Taxonomy (GTDB): domain Archaea; phylum Nanohalarchaeota; class Nanosalinia; order Nanosalinales; family Nanosalinaceae; genus Nanohalobium. Next base: position 47,687 of record JBDGSL010000054.1, read on the forward strand.
TGCAGACAGACTCGATGTCCGAACCTACAAAGCCTTCTGTCTTTTTAGCAAGCTCATCGAGATCTACGTCATCGCTGACAGGCATATCTCTTGTATGCACCTCGAAGATCTTCCTTCTTCCCTCTTCGTCAGGAACTTCAACCTCGACGTTCCTGTCAACTCTTCCAGGCCTCATAATAGCTGGATCGATCATGTCAGGCCTGTTCGTCGCCGCGATGACGGTAACGCCTTCCAGGGACTCGATTCCATCAAGCTCTGTAAGCAACTGGTTTACTACACGGTCTCCTACACCTGAATCGCTGCTGCGGCCGCCTCTACGCGGTGCGATGGCGTCTATCTCGTCTATGAACAGGATGCAGGGAGCTACCTGCCTGGCCTTCTTGAATATCTCTCTGACTGCTTCCTCTGACTCTCCCACGTACTTGGAGTTGTGAAGCATCAGGGGTGTCTGTCCGCCGATCAGGCTTCCTG
>JBDGSL010000055.1:0-2313 GCA_042217555.1 Candidatus Nanohalobium sp.
CGGAAATCTTCTCAGAGATCAGATCCTCTATACTATCTTCTAGCTTAGAGGCCTCAAAAAGGTCAATCAGATCTCAGAAAATCAATTTTCATAAAAACACCATATTCATCCTTATTATCCGCTCTGTGGAAATGCGTTATTTTTGCATTGTAATCTCCTTCTTTTATTGCCTCTATTACAATTTCCTTGTAATTCAGGTTCTGAGGCAGGTAACCGATAAATTTTCCATCATGTATTACCTTAACAGCAAGTGGATCATGCTGGTTGTCTGGTTCAGGTTCTAGGTCCAAATTTTCATTCTTGCTAATACTATTGAAGTAGGACAGAGGTATACCTCTATGAGAAATTCCCTTCAGAGGGACGTTTTCCAAAGTTCGAGGCTTTATTGTTTTAGCCTCAACACTGTGGAGTATGTATTCAATTTCCGGCTCTAGCTCCAGAAATTCATTGTACCATTTCTTCTGGACTAACGAAAGAGTATCATTCTGGGATTTTATCTCAATGAAATAGAACTGGTTTTCGGATGGATTATAACCGAAGAGATCAGGTAATCCTCGAGAATGAGTTTTCAAGAAAGAATAAACATTTTCATCGATAGTTTCTTCCTCCGGAATATCTAAAGAGGAATCATCGGAAAATATATTCACGACAGAGTTTTCCTTTTCTGTCAAAGACCTAGATACCCTCCAGCCCTTGTTTTCATAGTAATGTTTGACGGATTTCTCCAGAGGCAAAACTCCGTCATTTCGTTGAACCAGGAATGAACTTCTGTACGAAGTATTTTTCGTTCCGACATACTCCAGCTCCTCTTCCTTCCTAATAATTTCTACCTTATTTTTCCTGAACCTGTCTCTTATTGACTCCTTTTCCTCCTCGGAAAACTTCAGACTGCTATGATATGATTTTTTCGGAAATGAACCTCTATCTTCGGGGAGCGATCCATCATAATTTTTTACTGATCTGTTTTTGTCGTCGTTAATTACAGAATCATCTATTATTTCTCCAGTGTAACTCATTGTAAAGCCTGAATTTTCATCATGACTCTCCAACCTGATTTCCTCTTCTTCTGGAATAAATTCGATATCCATGATTCTGAAAGGCAAGTCATCTGAAATTTTCTTCTCCCACTCCTTTACTCCATTTTGGAAACAATAAACAGTTGAATAAGCAGGTGCTGTAACCAAAACAGAAATACCATCACTAGATATCTTTGAATTCATTATATTAACGTCAAATTCATATTCAGCTTCAAGATTTTCTTTATCAAACCATTTAATAGAATCTTCCTTTACATTTGAGTTGCTGTTTACAACAAGCCACTCTCCCCCGTCATTAACATCTGCACTTAAAGGCCTATCAAAATCAAATTTCGCAACTTTCCTGCCATTCAGAATATCCTCAGACACAATCTCAACTATTTCCAGAAGAACTACCTCACCATCAACCCATTGCTCCTTTTCTCCAGTGGCATCTCTGTGGCCATCTTGATAACATAAAATAAATTCTGAACTCGGGCTCAGAGCGTACTCATATGAAGAGCCCTCTCCCTCAATTGAAGCTATACTGATATTTGGTAAATCTGTAAGAGTAATTTTTAACAAATCTTCATCTTCCGTATTATCCTCGTCTTTAGACTTATCTTGTAGATCTCCGTTATAAGAACTTGAACCGTTACTATTTTCAGCAGCTGAGGAGGATTTTTGTTTAGCTTTGGATGTAGAAGAATCATCTTTCTGATCTAAATGTTCAAACTGCTCTTCCTCGCTGGATTTGGTCTTTTCTTCAGTTTTAGAAGGTGAAGACTCCTCTTCGTAAACACTGTCATTTTTTCCTCTCGAAATAGCCTGTCTAAGCACCAGTATTACCAATAGAAAAGCCCCTACGTAAGGTACAAATAATATTCCAAAGTAAGCCCATCTCTTCCAGGCAGGAATAGAAGCAAGCTTAAAACGTAACTGAAAAATTGGAGTCCAATAAATCATAAGCGGAATAAAGTACGATAAGAGCTCTAAACGAGATAGTGGATCAGGATCTATCACCCCCATTACGCCAAAAAAGAGGAATAGAGAAAACCAAAGATTCCTAGCCAGACACCTATATCTACAGTCTTCTTTAGGATAAGAAAATAATCTTTTATCCCCCATATAATTCTAGTATCAAGTCCTACCAATAAAAATTAATATCAATTCTAATGACTGCTTCCACTAACAAAGAAAAGCCACAGCCAATTGGTCTCCAACACTGCAGTTCTTGATGAAGAAAACTATCTAGAAGAAGTAGAAGTCGAGTCAAAGGTAGAAAAAGACGTGGAGG
>JBDGSL010000056.1:0-5340 GCA_042217555.1 Candidatus Nanohalobium sp.
TTTCAATGATTTCATCGGTCTGCTGGATGGCCTCGTCCACGGTCGAAAGGATTTCAGCAATCCTGCGTTGCTCAGGGAGAGGAGGTAAAGGCAATTTGATAGTCTCTGTATCCGTCTTATTGATCTCTGGGAAAGTGCTTCCTCCTCCAATTGCGTTAAGATAATCCTTAATCATAGGGAGATAGTAGTAGAAGTATTCATTGTGTAACTCTTCGCCGCACACAATGCTCTTGAATCCCTGATTGGTACAAGCTTCTACCGTGTTTATACTTGCCTCACCTATTGTAGCTCGGCTTGTCATCAACACCGCTCCTGGCTCCAATATGTGTGTTGAACAACTCTCAAGGCCTTCCTGAGTGATCTTTTCTTCTGAGTCAGAAATATACTTTGAGTCGTTTTCTGTGATATCAGTAGGTGTTATCCAAACAATATCTCCCTCCCAGTATTCCTCTTGACTTTTCTTAGGAGTACTTCCGCTTACTATATCTGCTACATCTTTCAAAAGTGAAGTTTCCCACTCCACGGGAATATCTATCTTTCTTGGGCCGATTTGGACTTCTTTGTATTCTGTTTTCGGCATCAGAGAACACCTCCTGCCAAGACGCCTAGAATAAATATTATCACTCCGCCAATTACTCTTCCTAAGCTAATACTTGACGTAATTCTTTGCCAGAAAAGACTCTTTTCCTGTATTTCGTTACTCTCTTCCTGAAGATCTGTTTGGTCGTGGTCGTTTAGGAACTGTTTGCCTCTTGCTGTAGGTGTGAAGACGCCATTATGATCCAGTTCTACTAAAATCTCCCCGTCGATTTCACATCGGCTTAAAACAACTTGTTCTTCTGAACTGAGCTCTTCGGGCTTGACGCCATCTTCATCCACCCTTCTTACAAATTCTAAAACGTCCGTCATCAGTAATTCAACTCCTTCATGAAGTTGTGCATTTTGTCTTCGGTTTGTGAACGCTTTTCTTCAAGGTCTTGGAGTTCTTGGAGTTTTTCTGAGACATCTACTGGTTCTTCTGGTTCTGTGGTGTCTACATAGCGTGGTACGTTCAGGTTCCAGTCGTTTTCTTCAATTTCTTCCAGTTCTACGACTCGGGAGTGGTGGTCTTCTTCTACTCGGTTTCTATATGTGTCGATGATTTTCTCCATCCCGCTCATTTCTCCGTCTTCCATGTCTTCTGGTTTTGTGATTTGGTTTTGGTTGGAGAGTTCTTCGTAGATTTTGACTCCGCTTTCTCTGAGTACTTGGTCTTCTGCGTAGATGAACTGAACCTTTCCCTCCATCTCCTCAGGCTTGTCCTTGTTGAGTACTAGGATGCAGCCTGGTGAGGATGTGTTATAGAACAGGTTACTTGGTAATGCAATTACGGCCTCAATCAGGTCGTCTTCGAGTACTTTCTGTCTGATAGTTCCTTCGCTTCTGGAACGGAATAGTACTCCGTTGTCCATTACTACTCCCATCTTTCCTGTCTTATTCAAGGATGCGAGCATGTGTTGTATCCAGGCCCAGTCTGCCGAGTTTTTCGGTGGAAGGCCGTATTCCATTCTTTTGTAGGGCTGGTTTTCTTTGATGTATTCTTTACTCCATTTTTTCTGGTTCCACATTGGGTTGGCGATTACTCTGTCGAACTTCATGAGTGCTCCATTCTTGGTGAATTTTGGGTTTCTCATGGTGTCTCCTTTGGCGATTTCTGCGTCTGGGAGGTTGTGTAGGAGCATGTTCATTTCTCCGATTGCCCATGTGTTCAGGTTCTTTTCCTGTCCATAGAGGCTGATTGCGTCCATTGAGCCTCCGTTTTCTCTGATATGCTGTGCAGAGTAGATAAGCATTCCTCCTGATCCGCAGCATGGGTCGTATACTCTGTGTCCTGGTTCTGGGTTCAGTATTTCTACGAGTACTCGAACTACTTCTCTTGGTGTGTAGAATTCTCCCCCTTTCTTTCCTGCATCGTCTGCGAACTTTCTGATCAGGTATTCGTAGGCTCTTCCGAAGATGTCTGGATCTTCCAGGTCTTCGTTTCTGAATCTTCTCTTGGAGAAGTGTACGACTAGTTCTTCTAGTACCTGGTCTGGCAGGCGTTCTTTGTCGTTAAAGTCGATGGAGGTTAGTACACGGTTTTCGATATGGTCGTTCTCGTCTTCAATTGCTTCGAAGGCCTTGTTGATGGCTGCACCGATGTCTCTCTCCTGTGCCTGGATGTGTTCCCAGCGAGCTCTTTCAGGAACATAGAACATGTGGAAATCTTTGTTTTCCTGTACATATTCCTTGTCTAGATTTTCATTTTCCTCTAAATGCTTTTCAGTCTCTTCTTCGAACCTGTCATTGATCCTTTTGAGGAATAGCAGTCCGAAGATGTAGTTTTTGTAGTCTGAAGAATCAATCGAACCTCTCAGGATGTCTGCTGCTTCCCAAAGGTAGCTTTCAAGATCTTCAAGCTTTATTATTCCTGTTTCTACTTCGTATTCTTCTGATTTGAAGTAGTCTTCAAGTTCGCTGTAGAGGTCGTGATTATTGTTTAGTGTTACAAGGTTGGCGTTGCCGCTTCCAGGGGACTCTTCGAGAAGGCCTTCTTCGACCATGTCTTTGATCTTTCTGTTGACTGTTGACTGTGATACATCTGTCTTGTTTGCGATTTCGTTTTGGCTTAGCTGAGGCCTGACTGGGTACTTGAATAGTTGTTCTAGTATTTTCTCTTTCTTGTCGTCTGAGACAATAGCCTTAACTTCTTGCGTCATGAATTGTTGATTGAAGGTAATCCTTTTATAGTGTTGGGTAGCGTTACCCACAAGGCCCTTGTGTTCTTGTAGATTGTCAAAAAAAGAGTCGCCAAAAAATTTCATTTAATTCTTTCTGGATTGATCGAAGTTCTCATTCGAGGGGGAGGGTGCACCGTAGGAGATGCTGAGTACCAGACCCTTGAATTTTATCTAGGTCGAGAAACCCATATTCGCGTAGTAAATGATATTGTCTAATCTGGAGGTCTCGCCGTCTCAGATAAGGGGGGGTAAATATTCTACACTACAGAATATTTTTCTACACTATGACACCGAATTAAAATAGATAGAGATGTTTTTTCGCGCGCAGATATTTCTAGAGGATGCTGATATCGAGTTAAGGCATACACCATGATTGATATTATACTATTACGTTAAGGTTACTCGTATACAGTATGTATATAGACTCTAGAGACTGAATTCGAGTTAACTTTGGAGTTAAATATAATTGAGATTATTCAGTTTTGAAGTCGAGTTAAGATATAGGGACGCCTTTACACAATTAGAATATTGAAAGAAAATTTTGGGCGTGCGAATAAACTAATTATAGTTTTACTCGGTTAGTTCTGATTCAGTAAAATCCTAGAAGGTTTTCCTCCATTCTTACCTCCTTGTTCACCTTTTCTGTATTCTACACTACGAGAGTCCGATACTTCATCGAAGTGAGAGTTCAATTCGCCTGCAATATCTTGAAGATATTTTAGATAGGTAGGCTTAGAGCGAGACATATCATATTTGATCAGAATGTCTTCCAAATCGTTTCTAGTAAGATATTTTTGCTTCATTAACTTTTGATATATTTCCTTTCCAACGTCGGTAAAAGGTTCTTTAGAATCCTTGTCTTCTTCAAATAGAGCTAGGCCTTTATTACTGGGCTGTATACCTCCCTTAGGCTCAATAGCTTCTTCTATTTTGTTCAGCTTTTTCATATTTTCCTTCAGGTTCTGACTATTCTCTTCCACCTGATCTTGGATATATTTGAGCTTCTTCATCAGTTGTTCATTAGATACGTTTTTTGGTTCTTTCCTAGAAACAGATCCCGATCTTTTAGACATTCTCATCACTTAGTATCTCTTTCATACCTTCTCTGAGGATTTTTCTGATAACTTCAGCTTTAGAAAGGCCATAATCATTCGATAAATCTTCTACAATTTCTAATTGTACTCTTTCAAGTCGGATATGAAGTGGTTCTAGTTCCGAATCTCTATTCTTAAAGAATTTGTCTAATTTCTCTTCTTTAGACCAACTCCCAATGGTCTTCCCTTTCATTTTCTTCTTTACCCTGTTGAAAGTTCCTCAAATTTGGTTCTAACCAGTTTTTCCAATTTTTTATCGAGATCTTCTGATTTCATTCTAAACACCTATATGTGGGCATTCCTCTCATATTCTAAATAATACCCACACATCTTTAATAAAGTGTGGCAATCTCAGCAAAAATAGTTAACTTACACACATATTTTAAACAGTTAACAAGAAATAGAGTACATGGAAGAAAAGGAGCTGATAGGCAAAATTATAAAAAATAAGTCTTACTCCAGAGTTCTGATGATGTTAATCAAGAACATTCAGAATGACAGAGAAGAAGAAAACTATGCAACAGCTCTTTCAAGACGTTACGAATTAGACAGAGGCTACATTTCTAATAGGCTATCCAAAATGGATAAAATAATACTTAAAAGCTCTAAAAGAGGTCGTAGAAAAATATTTAGGCCCAACTGGGACAAAATTCAAGAATTGCTACATCAAAACCCAGGGAAAGCCCTCGGAAGAGAACCAAACATAAATCTGAACAAACATCGAGAAGAACTAAGAAAAATTGATATTGCACAGTACAAAGAGAATCTAAATCTCTATAAAACAAATAGTAGCTTCAAGGAATTGTTCATAGGATACTTCAGAAGATATGCCCAAAGTTTGGAAGAAAAAAATTTCGAAAGCTGCAGCTTGAAAGAACTAAACATAAGATTCATGAGCTATTGGTCTTCTACACTACAAGGATTAGAAGAATATGAGAGTTTAGGGGAAAAACTCAGTAAGGACGAAGATAAAGACTATAAGCAACTTAATGAAGATCTAAATAAAATATTACAGAAGCTCAAGAACGGAGAACTAGAAGCTACTAGAATTCAAACTCAGGGCCCGACAGAAAAGCTCCACATTCAAGAGTGCTATAAGGAGTCCTTCTACACTACGTATAACTCCATATATATTTCTCCTAGCGACCGAATAGTACTTCCTAAAGAGTCAATAATAGAAAATAAGGAGAATTAGAGATCAAGTTTCTCCTTTACTAACTCTTCAGCTGCTTGATCCAGCTCTTCATCTTCTACTCCGATGTTTTCCTCTATCATCTTTGTCTTCAGATCTTCCTTGGTTTCTTTGATTTGGACTTCTTCAAACATTTTCGAGGTTTTAAGGCCTTCATCACAGTTTTCACAGCTTTCAGACTCCCACTTGTTGAGCTTCCTGCATTTTGGACACTGGATAGGGTTGAGGTCTTCTTGTTCTTCCTCTTCTTTTTTCTCTAGTCCTGCTATTGCTCTGAGGCCTTCTTCTACATCTT
>JBDGSL010000057.1:0-4349 GCA_042217555.1 Candidatus Nanohalobium sp.
ACACGGGACGGCGGACACGCAGAATACATGACAGCACGGGAACAAGCACTCGCAGAAATACCGGAAGGCCTCGGCTTTGAAGAAGCCGCACCGCTTCTATGCGCCGGCGTTACAACCTTCAACGGGTTGAGACACACAGACCTGAATCCTGGCGATACAGTCGCGGTACTCGGTATCGGAGGCCTCGGACACCTCGGAGTACAGTATGCCGCACAGTCAGGGTACGAAACAGTCGCAATCAGCCATTCAGATAAAGAAGAGTACGCAGAAGAATTAGGCGCCGATCACTTCATCAACTCCGCAAAAGAAGAAGTCGCCGAGGCCTTACATAGTCTTGGAGGCGCTGATGCCGTACTTTCTACGGCTCCTGTAGCTGATGCGATCGAGGAATCGATTCACGGCCTGGGAATGCATGGAAAAGCGACAATCGTCGGTGTACCGGGAGAGAATATCGAGGTGTCCGCCGTGTGAGAGAACAGGGCCTAGAATTTTATCTCCTGGCTCTAGAACGGAGAAATAGGCAGCGAAGTTGGCTTGAGAACCTGAATGAGGCTGTACATTTGCATGGTCTGCACCAAATATTTCGCAGGCTCTTCTCCTAGCAAGGTTTTCAACTCGGTCATGGTATTCACATCCGGCGTAGTAACGGTTGCCTGGATATCCTTCAGCATACTTGTTAGTTAAGACGGATCCTTGTGCCTGTAGAACCTGTTTTGGTACAAAGTTTTCCGAAGCAATCATCTCTAAACCTTCTTTCTCCTGCCTCTGGATTTCGTTTTTCAAGGCTTCATAGACTTCAGGGTCTGCGTCCGATAAGTCTTCGTGATGCATCAGAAAAACATTTTGAATATTTAAGACTAAGTTTCTTTCCCTACTTAAAAAACTGTTAAGTAAATCAGGTGAAGAAACTGATTTGTGAAAGAACATGATTACCCCGGCCGGTTTATAGTTATAGAAGGAGCAGATGGAGCAGGAACAACCACGCAAGCAGAAAAATTAGCAGATAAACACGGTTTCTATTTAACAGAAGAGCCTACCGAGAATAAAGTTGGAGAGAAGGTAAAGCAGATGATATCAGAAGACGATTATCAGCCTAGCTCTGTTGCCTTAGGTTTTGCATCAGATAGAATGGTGCATATAGATGAAGAGATAAAGATAAAACTTAGAGAAGGAAAAACAGTTATATGTGACCGATATTATCATTCCTCACTAGTATATCAGCCTACAATGGGTTTAGAATTTGAATGGGTGAAGAAACTAAATCGATTTGCTCTTAAACCAGATTTAACTTTTATTCTAGATATTGAACCTGATTTAGGGATGAAAAGAATACATCAAAGAGAAGAAGGAAAAGACGAAAACATATTCGAAGATCTAGACTTCCAAGAAAAAGTAGTTCTAAAATACCGTAAACTAGATGAAAAATTGGACGAAGATATCGAAATAATCGACTCCACACAATCTAAAGAAAAAGTCCACCAAAATATTGAGGAAGCCCTAGAAAAGAATTTTGAAAACATAAACATTTAAGTCGTATCCATATAGTTCTACATGTAGAAATGTCCGATAAAGAAGTTGAAGAAACTAAGTCAGGAGTCAAAAAAGAAGGAGACTGGGAAGAAATCTCTGAATTTGCCGAGAATGTCAAGGAATCGATGGAAAAATCAAGTTTAAATCAATAGACAGTAGAAAACTTTGAAGAGTGGAAGCCAGAAACCGATGAAGACAAGGAAGAAGTCAAAGAAAAAACTGTAGAAGAAGCAAGCATCCAAAAGAAAGATTTAGAAGAAGAAACAAATGGTTTAAAAGAAGATTTAAAAGAAGCATCTGAACAAGCATCCAAGGCTCAAAAGAAAATGTCTAAAAAAGAGATGCCTGAAAAAGAGATGAAAGAAGCATCAAAAAAATTCTTTACACCCTTCATCAGCAACTTACTAGACAAAATAAGAAAGATCGAAAAAATAATCTACTCCAAAATAGTTCTAAGATTTAACTACCTATACTTTGATTCTGAAGAAGTCTCAGCCGATCTTAAAAAACAAAAAGACCAGAAATATCTCTTGGACGTAAATATAACAGATGAAAAACCAAGGAAACAAATTCAAAAAGATCTAAGTGAATAAAAAAGAATGATTGAAGGAGTTACAATAATAGCTCTAGCAGCATCAGTTTTCATGGGTATATCCATAGGAAGTTCAACCATAGCATCAGCATATGGCCCTGTAAACTCAGCAGGAGCAATCAACGTACTAAGATCCGCAATGCTTGCAGGAATAATGGCTTTCTTCGGAGCAATAACCCAAGGACATCACGTGACAAAAACAGTAGGAAAAGGCATCCTTCAAAACCCTACAACAAACATGCAAGCCAGTATAATTCTACTTACTGCTTCAATACTCGTTATTATAAGCGTTCTAACTGACTATCCTATGCCAACGGCGTTTACAGTTATAGGCGCAGTAATAGGTATAGGATTAACTTATCAATCAGGCCTAAAAACAGCTACAGTAGCAAAAATAATTGGTTTTTGGCTTGCAGTTCCCTTCCTCTCTTTAGGAATAAGCTACCAAATTGCAAAAATCTTGAGAAAAAATCTGGAAAAAGAAGGAAACAAGAAGAAAATAAATGCTTTATTACTGGTATCAGGATCTTACGTAGCTTATACTGCAGGAGCAAGTGCTGTAGGCTTAGCAATCGGGCCTTTGACAACTCTAAAAATATCTACAAATTACCTGTTGATATTAGGAGCAACATCAATACTACTAGGCGCATGGTTCTATTCCCCTAGAATCATACGCGCAATAAGCCTAGATTATTCAAACATAGGTCCAAGAAGATCTATCGCTGCTTTAATCACTGCTGGAGCCTTAGCTCAGATAGGAGTATTACTAGGGATTCCTATTTCATTTAATGAAGCAATAATAGCTTCGATAATAGGAAGCGGTTTAGTAGAAGGAAAATCAAGTGTAGATAAAGAAAAAATACTGTTTACAGGATTTGCATGGATCTCTGCCTTTATCATAGCTATAATTACAACCTTTCTATTAGGAAAACTGATAATTTAACCATAAATGGAGATTAAAATAAATATCTCAATAGAATAAATAGGGTAAAAATGATAAAAATATTCGAACAAAGTAAAGACAATGAAAGTAGAAAGACTAGACCACATCAATATACGTATACCTAAAGACAAAGTAGAGGAAGCAGTAGAATTTTACCGAGATATTTTAGGATTCGAGGCAAAAAAACTTGATAAATACCGTGATAAAGAAAGAACATCATTTGCTTTTCAGCCAAGTCAAAACTCAATGATTCACGTCCGACCTAAAGAGAATTTTAAGAAACCTAAGAAAAAGAATTTCGATCACTTCTGCCTAATAACTAATGACAGTATAACAGAATTAAAAGAAAAATGGGGTTCAAAAGTAGAGATAGAAAGAGAAAGCAATCCTTGGGGTCCAGGAGGAAGAGCACCAGCAGTATATATCAAGGATCCATTCGGATACACAATTGAAATTAAAGAAAACCCTGAAAAATAAGGAAAAAACATAAAGAGGAAAGATCATAAATATCCATATATGGCTGAAGGCTTGAAAGATTCCATTAACGAAGGAATAAAAGATTATAACGAAAGTTTAGCAGAAACAAATATTAATCCGCCCGAATTCCTTAGACAAGGTTTAGGAGCAATATGGGTTATAACAGGGGCTTTACAAATCATGGATCCTTCTCCATGGGTAAACTATGTTTCACCTCTTATTTCAGGGATGATGCCTGTAAGCACAGAAGCATTTCTTCTTTTCCATGGAGCTATTTTAGTGTTAGAAGGACTTCTTCTTCTAGCTGATTACGGTAGTTCTATAGTCGCAGGTATAATCACTGTTGGATCAGCACTGCTACTAGCCAATCTTGTGATCGCCGGCTTTATGGTTTCAGAAATATTATACACGTTTTCAATACTCTTAATAGCTGCTATAGTTAGCGTAACCTCTGCAAGAGAAGCAATAAACTATTAAATAGCTGTAAATATTGTAAAAGCGTTTTAAACAAATGAAATTGGCAGGGGGAGGATTTGAACCCAAATAATAATTTTTACTAATTTTCTGCCTTTGAGATAATCATTTTCTGACTTTTACAGACTCTATAGATGGATTTAAAAACTTTACTGAACAAACAAAGCCTTACACAAGGTGAATTATAATACATGAAGATATATTTAGCTGGAATGGAGGAGAGACGGAAAATCAAAGCGACTTGATATGTCGGAATCGAGCAACCTGGGATGAATATTCTGAACTTCACAGGGACCCGCAAGGGTTCCTAACAGCCCAGATAACAGATTTCTT
>JBDGSL010000058.1:0-28068 GCA_042217555.1 Candidatus Nanohalobium sp.
AGTCCGAGACACAAAAAACAATCAAGATATCATGCGTTTAAAACAAGGAGGAAACGTAGAAATACCGAACGGCAAACTGGACATGAACGGCAACAACATCCAACTCAACGGCGGCTACCTCAGCAACGACGGCAACAACGAAGGAATCAGAGTGGACAACTCAGGGAACGTAGAGGTACCGAGCGGTAATTTGGATATTGGTTCTGGAAGGCTTTGGATCACTCCGTATTCAAATTACGGAAGTTGGCAAAATGGTGGAACCACATTATTTACAGGGAAATCTACAAACTTCATAGCAGGTTATAGTGACAATAGAAGGAATATTAACTTTGGAATCGGAGGAGATAACATCAGCGAAAGCACAATTGGTCTCAGTTTAGATGGGCAAGGGGATGGATCAGGCACTCCTGCCAATTCGGTAGACGTCAGGATTCCAAATGGCTTAGCTGAAGTAGGACAGACTTCTAATTCAGAGAATCTTCCTTTAAGAGTCAAAAACGGAGGTAGCACTTCAGGTATCCGTATAAATGCCAACGGGAATACAGGAGATTTGACATGGAATTCAGGTTATTGGAATTTAGGAGACGGAGCTGTAAGAGTCGGATCTGGCAACCTAAAACTGTATGGACAGGACTTGGAATTTGTCTCAGGGGGTACAAGAAGGTTAGGTCTGGAACACCAATCAGGAAGTAATAGAGTTTCATTTGTGGATTATGATCAAGGAGCAGGGAACGTGATCAACTTTAACGAAGGAGGAAACGTAGAAATCCCGAATGGCAACTTGGATGTTTCCAGTCCTTCCAACTCGGATCATACTGTGGATGTCGGCGGTTCAATGGGCGTGGAAGGGACTTTGGATGTGAATGGTAATGATATTAGGAATGTTGACGCTTTGACATGGAGTCGGGAGAAGGTGAATGGGTCGGGAACTGAAACCTTTGAATCAGCGAGCTTTGACGGTTCTTCCGAGATTACTGGTGGGGATTGGGGGACATGGACTGTGGGAGAATCGACCGATGTCTCCGTGTCGAGCAGCGACCCGACCCACGGGCTTAGCAACTACGAGGGCAACATGGTGATGCTGCAAGGCGGTGCACACATGAACAGTACCGGCCTCAATCTCGACAAGTGGGCGTGGAGCGGAGGCCGACTGTACATCAGTGCCTGGGTCCGGGTGGAGGCAGATGCGGGTGAAACCGGTGTAATACAGTTCTCCAACGACGGCGGGTCCACGTGGCAGACGCTGGAACAATTCGAACAGCCGGCCAGCTCCAATGATAAATGGACGCGGTGGCAGCACGTAACGTACGACATCACTGATTTGATCAAATACGGCAACAACCACCACATTCAGTTCGACATGGAGGCGAGCGGGCCGGCGGACACGATGTACATCGATAACGTCAGGCTGATCCACGCACCTTCCCTGGGGAGATGGACAGGGAGCGACAATACTGGGGAGATTTCCTACCGGGGCGGCACCGTTGAAATCCCGAACGGCAACCTTGACATGAACGGCAACAATATTACTTCTTCAACGACAGGAAACGTTTCGATAGGTCAGAGTCTGAAGGTGTACGGGAATGTTTACGCACAGGGCGCTGACCTCGCAGAGATTTATCAATCGCCGCAAAAACTGGATCCGGGCGAAGTAGTAGCGATCAATACGGAAAAAGATAACTCGGTTGTAAAAACAGAGCGGAAGTACCAGGAAACCGTTACAGGAGTAGTATCCACCAACCCGGGACAGACACTCAACTGGGATGAGGACGGTTACCCGATCGCCTTGGAAGGTAAAGTACCGGTACAGGTCAAGGAAGGAGTAAAGGTTGAGAGAGGCGACCGACTGGTTCCATCCAATGTATCGGGTAAAGCCACGGTATGTGAAACCTGGAACCCGTTAAAGGAAGAGAATTCTTCGATAAGAAGGATCGTAGCCCACAACCAGAAATGCCGTTCATCCACGATAGGTAAGGCGCTAGAAAGCTCTGAAGCAGGAAATAATAAAGTGCTGGTGAAGGCAAATTGACTACAAGTGTGAGAGAGAAAGTAGAGAAAAGGCAAAAGAAGCTTCAAAACCGGTATAATTATTCTCTAAAGACCATTGGGACCTCTTTGCTTTTCATAGGATCTATTATCCTTATATCTGGAAGCGGGATGCTGCTGAATGATCAAGGCAAATCCTGCTCAACCAGAGAAACAGTTGAAGTCAACGGAGACTCGATGGAACCTCTGTTGGAGAACGGAGAAAAAGCCACGTTGCTGAAAGGATACTACGACTGCCACAACGCCTCGAAAGACGATATAGTGGTGTACGACTGGAGCGGACAGGACCAGCCTCTAGTCAAGATAGTGAAAGCCGATCAGGACGACAAGATAACCTTTGACGGCTGTAACGTCCTTGTCAACGGAGAAAAAATCACCAACACTGAAGGAAGGCCGTACTGCCTCGACCGGTCCAGAAGAGACCGCCTGAAAAAGGACATCAACTACAACGTCCCTGACGTCATGCTTCTCGGAAATGAAATCTCCGGATCACTTGACTCCTCTCTATTTGGATTGGTGCATGAGGAAAATCTCGTCGGTAAGGTCAAGTTAAACTAAATAAAAGTGGATGAACAAAATGGTACTATATGTCAGAAGAAAACCTTGAAGGACAACTTGAAAAAGTAATCGACGAATCTCTAGAAGATACCACGGCCTCCTTTAAAGAACGCCAGCAGTTAAAGGACAGACTTCTCGACCTCTTCGAAGACCTCTCCGAAGAAGAACAGAAGGGAATGCTCGACCAAGTAAAAGAAAAGGAAATGTCTCGCAGAAGCTTCCTTAAGACTCTTGGAGTCGGAGCAGGAGTACTAGGCCTTGCGTCAACAGGAGCGGGATGGAGCCTGATCCAACCCCAAAGCCAGGGAGTATCAGACATCGATGCTGACACAGTCGACGGAATGAATGCATCATCTCTATCTTCGATAAGTCAAAGCTCAAGCGGAACGGGTAGTGGAACTCTTTACCTTAATAATGGTAGTCTATATTTGAAGAGTACTGTAAAGAATCAAACTAACAACACTACAAAGGGAACTATATATAATACTATTAATCCTAATCCTTCTCTTGGAACTACCGCGGATGTCACAAAATTTACAGTAAAAATTCATGCAGATCATACTGATAACACGGGGGGTTGGAGGATGTATTTGACCTACGGAGATGGAGGAACTACATCTCTAGGAAAGCCCTATACATTTACCGTGAGTAGTATGACTACAATGAGTAAAAGTGCTACGTATTCAAGCGTGAAAAGTTGGTATGCTTATGGTGGAAGTGATACAGGTGACTTTTATTATACCTTCTATTATACTGGGATAACGACTGACACTACTCTTACACCGATCACTTTGACTTGAATGCCGTTGTAGGCCTTCAAATCCTGGTTTCTGATGGATTTACAGGCTATATCAATTTATATGACCGATAGATCGATTTAATAAAATGATGAGGTTAGTATGATTGCCAACGACGGAAAGCAGGCCTTCAAAGAAAGACTTCAGAAATTTCTGGAAAACGTAGAGCCTGAAGAAATCGAATCTAACCTTGTAGTGGTTGAGGAGGCAAGATACAGGATAAGCCCAATTGGCCCTGACAGAGGGTAAATCGATATTGGCTGCTTATTGGGAAACACTAAGCAAGTTATGATCTGTCGACCGACTTAGTGGTATTTGTGAACGATCTATCGCCGAGAGAAATCGAGGAATCTTCGAGAATATATCAGGATGATATGGATGCGGATGTTCCCCGTGCAACTCCAAGAGTGATGTCAAGTATATCTATACAGGACTAGATCCTGCTGAGATACTGGTAGACCGTTAGTTTTATTTCTGTAGGTTACCTTCTTTATTAGGTATGAGGCGCGAGGAAGTCTTGGAGAACGTGAGGTCCGCTGTCAGGGAGGTCTGTCAGGAGTACGATGTTGTTGCGGCGTATCTATTCGGCTCCTTCGTGCGCGGGGAGGAGAAGGAGGACAGCGATATTGATGTCGCGGTTTTTTTCAGAGACTACAATATTAACAAACTGCTTGAATTGGGCAGGAAGATCCAGGAGGAAGCAGGGGTTGAGAGAGAGATAGATGTTAGGGCCTTGAATCGGTCGGGAACAGCTTTTTCTTTCAGAGTGATTAGTGAAGGAGAAGTTCTGTATGAGAGTGAGGCCTCTGAAAGAGCGGATGTGGAACAGATGATAGATAGGCGTTACCATGATATGAAGCCTTATTTTGAAGATTACAGAAGAGAGATGAAGCAGAGGCTGGCCAGTTATGGATGAAAGAATTGAGGAGAGGATGGAGGAGATAGATGAATACTTTGGACGTCTTTCCACGGTAAGGGAAGAGTCAGAAGGCGTATCAAGAGAAGAATCAGAGGAGAACCTAGTTAGGAAGATTTCTTCAGCAGCGATAGATATCGCTTCCCGGATAATATCCCTTGAAGGTGGAGGTAGACCTGATACCTATGCAGAGTATTTCAGAGAACTGGAAAGCAGGGATGTAATAGATTCAGATTTAAGGAAAAGACTCGAAGAGATGGCGAGGTTCCGAAATCTGATAGTTCATCAGTATCACAAGATAGATTCGGAAGAACTCGAGAGGATAATTGAAGAGGATCTGGATGATGTGAGAGAGTTTCTAGATGCCGTGAGGCAATATTACTCGTCTCAGAACTGATCATTTTAAAGCAGGAATGTGGCGCGGGCGCAAAGATTTAAATAGTTTGTCTTCTAATAGCAAGTTAGTGATGATCGTTGTCTGAAGAAAGTAACTCTGGTACTGATGTCGTAGTTTTTATTGATGCTTTAACGCCTAGAGAGATAGATGGTTTTCTGGAAGAGCTGCATCAAGGTGAAATGGATGCGGATGTTCCCCGTGTGACCCCGAGGGTGATGAGTTCTATTTATACAGGTCTCGATCCGTCTGAGAACGGCATGATGGATGTTTCTCGTTTCGGAGGAGAAGATACTACTAGGCCGAAGAAGTCAACCTTTATCGACTAGGCAGTAAGGGAGGGTATGAACGTCCTGTCGATGGGTATGCCTTTCTCGGTTCCGTTTCAGGTAGGTAATGAAGGCTCTATTCTTCACGGTGATGCTCTTCAAGGCGCGAACCAGGTTGTTCCACAGCAGGCATCAAATCTTGTACAGGTTCCCGCGCCTTCAGCTGACATGATAAAGGACCATCCTGACACTGTGTACTCAAGCTTTCTTGATCAGACCCGGCAGTATTTTTTGAGAGCGAAAGAGAATATCCGGCAGGGAGATTTTGACACGGTTTTCATCGGCTACAGGCTTGTAGACTCTTACTGTCATTTCCAGCATACTGAGGAGAGGAACGGCAAGCCTTACAGGCAGCACCTTATTGATCATATACAGTCTCTTCTGAAGGAAATACATAACCAGATTGACGGTGACCTGATGTTTTTCTCGGACCACGGTCAGACAGAGTTAACACATACTTTCAGAGTCAACCGATGGCTGGCGGAGAACGGCTATCTCAAGTACAAGGTCGACTATGACTTTATCGATGATCTGACAGAGTACCAGGGTGGAGAACAGCATCCGGTAAACGAGAGGGTGGAGAACCAGATTACCTTCGGACAGCCTGGTGTTAAGCTGGATCAGGAGAACTCCAAGGTTGTCTGTGCCGATCCCTTCGACTCATGCCTAACACTTCTCTGTGACCGAGATGATTTCGATGAGGAGAAGTTCCGGGAAGAATTGATGGATACCGGGATGTACCGCTCGGTAAAGTACAAGTGGGAGCTGTACGATGAAGATGCAGACTTCTACCACACTGTTCCGGACATTATTCCTGACCGAGCGGAAGGAGTCTTCGTCTCAGGAAACCTTCACAAGAATCCGATCGGCATGGGTTACTACAGAACAGGAGTCCACGACAGGGAAGCTTGTTTCGGAGCAACCCGAGAACTGGCCGTTCCTGATAAAGAAACTATCAAGCCCGAGGACATGTACGATATTATAACGGATTTCATCGGACTGGAGGTAACTGAGTCTCCCCTCCAGGAACAGCAGTTGAAGCAGTGGACAGATGAAGAACTTGAACTGGTTAGAAAGAAGATGAATGACTCGCTTGGAAAACCACAGAACCTTGATATCGACACTAAGGGTGACTCTAGATGACTTGGAACTCTCGAATCCACGGCAAGAAAGCAGTACCTGGGAACGGAAGCCAGACTGAATTGATTGAAGAAGCTGTAGAGATACTTGAAGAAGCGGTCGAGAAGAACGCGGTCTTCCTCTGGACCGGGGGTAAAGAGGCGCAGGTGATCGCTGATCTCCTGCTTTACACTGTTGGAAATGATGATGAGGATCCCCAGGTTCCTTTCGGCGTTATAGACACAGGAAACCAGTTCGAGGAAATGTACGATTTTAGAGAAAAGTATGTTTCTGCCGATGGCGACCAAGGAGCCGATACAGTAGGGCCTTTCTCAGGAATAGATAAAGTGATAGTTGAAAGGTATGATGAGTTTCTGGAGAAGATTGTTGAGAATCCTTCCGATCCTAGAGGCTACCATGGAGAATGGAGCGATGAAGGCTGGAAATGCCCTGAATGCGGAGAAAAAGCCGAGCTGAACCGTAGAGAGAAGAGAATTGAATGCTCGGAGTGCGGTGAAAACTCGAAGCTTGCTCCCATCCAGCGTCAGAACCTCAAGAAAGAGGAATGGACTGTCCCAAAGTCCTGTGGAGCCCTTAAGGTCGAGCCTCTGAAGAAGTTTGTGAAAGAGCACGGCTTCGATGTCATGATAACCGGTATTAGGGGAAGCGACATGATTTCTCAGAGTGAGGAAGGCGAAGCAGAACTGATTGAGGAGAAGGAAGAGCCTGTCGAGTACACACGTATTAACCCTCTAAAAAACTGGAGTGAAGCCAATGTCTGGGCCTACCTCAAAATGGAGAGCGTCTCATACCCAGTTCTCTACGATCAGGGTTACCGACACACCGATTCAAAGTGCTGTACGGCGGAAGAGGACAGGCAGAGGGAAGCTTCCGAATACGGAGAGGGCGGTATAGACGCGGAGAAGCAGGCGGCGAAGGACGAGCTGCAGGATATGGGATACGTTTAAGGGCTAAAACCCGAGCCAACGTCTTTTCGATAGTTTCCCTCTTTTACTTGGGCTTGGACCTGAAAAGTTGGTGGCTGGGAGGGAAGTTTTGATCTATCCGGTGTCACCACGCTCAAACTCGATACCAAGCTCGGCGACTACGGTACTTTGAGTGTTTATGTGGGCGGTAGCCAGGTGTTCTCCACAAGTTCAGGTCATGGTTGGACGACTCGGAGTTTGGATGTCTCGGGTTACAGTGGTCAAAACACGGTCCGGCTGGAATGGAACGGTTTCGAAATTCATGATGATCTGGTTTCGAGCGGTACTGGTAACGTCGAGGCGTTGGAGTTCTACCGCAGCGGTTACCTAGATAGTTATTATATGGTGTTTTGGGAACCTGGTTTTTGAGTAGGAGGCTAGGGTTTACCAGATTTACAATATTTTAGTTTTTGTTTCTGAGTTGGTGCTGTCTGTGAACTCTGTGAACAGTTCTACTTGGTCGTTGAAATTAGCCTCCGCAAAAAAGTTTTTCGTCGAGTGGTTCTTTGGTGCTGAGGTGGAACTGATTTCTGTTGGTTTTCTGGTAAATGCTGTCTTTTTCCCCGTAGGGTTTTAAGTGCTGGTTGTTATTTTTTTGTGTATGGGATTTGTTGGTTTGAATGAGGCTCTTTTGCTGGGTGCGGCTGTACTGGCCCTGGTTTTGGGTCCGAAGAAGCTTCCGGAGCTGGCCCGGAGTTTGGGTGAGTCTAAGAAGGAGTTCAGGAAGTCTATGAAGGAGGCTGATGAGGCTGTTGAAGAGGTTAAGCCTGATGCTGAGTCTGAGGTTGAGAACTTGAAGGAGGATTAAATAGGTTTTTTCTCCTGTTTTTTCTGTGAGAGGTGTTTTTCGGTGAGTGAGGCTAGTTTTGGTGAGCATGTTGAGGAGCTGGTTTCTCGTTTGAAGCGTGTAGGGGTTGTTTTCTTGTTGTTGTCGGGTTTGGGCCTGTATTTTTCTCCGCGTGTGCTGTCTTTTCTCCAGTCTGATCTTGGTGTGAGACTTCATGCTCTGGCATCGTACGAGGTGTTGTATACGGAGATTATGATCGCCCTGGTTTTTGGCCTGGTTATGTCTCTTCCTGTCATCTATTTTGAGGGTTTAAGGTTTTTGAGGCCAGGTCTGCGTAGTGAGGAGTACAGGGTTTTGAGGAATTATCTTCCTGTTTCTGCTGTTCTTTTCGGTGTTGGAGCGGTTTTTGCTTACCGGTTTATTGTTAAGGCTTCTCTGGCGTTTTTCCAGTCAAGTACTTCTGCTTCTGAAGTTGCTGCTGTCTGGGGTTTGAGGAATACTCTGGGTTTTGCGTTGAAGCTTTCTGCTTTTTCCGGTGTGATGTTTCAGCTGCCTATTGCATCTCTTGTGCTTTCAAGGGCTGGCCTGCTTGACAGGGAGATGATGGTGAGGTACAGGAGTTACTTTGTCGTACTGGTTTTGTTCCTGGCTGCTGTCGCTACTCCTCCGGATATCCTGAGTCAGGTGCTTCTTGTCCTGCCGGTACTTGGACTGTATCAGATCTCGATATACCTGGTCTAAACTGCTTCTGAAACACGTTTAGACCTTTTTCTAAGTTTTTTGACCGTTGCTTACATAGAAAAAGTTTTTTGAACTTCGAAACCTGTCTCTGAGGTATAGAAGAGTTTTTCACTTCAGTATTATCTGGCCTGTGCTGTCTCCGATATGAAAGTAGTTTTTGCGTGGTAGATGGCTGTATCTGGAGAAGTTGATGGTCCTGGAGCTGTTGGCCGGTATGGACAGCTTTTTCTCTATCTGATAGGGTTCAAAGGTTACCTGTATCTGTTCTGTCTCTTTATTTGTGAACATGGCGACTCCTGTACGGTTCATACTGGTTCTGTAAGGCATCACGCTGTTATCGATCACTATCTCCCTGTCGTAGACTATCTTATCTTCTTCACTGGTGTTGTTTAGGGCTAGGAAGATAGAGGCTGCTAACACTACTGCGGTCAGTGCCAGGGCTTTGACCGGGTAGCCGTTTTCTTTCTCTAGAGGGTTTATCTGCTGCAGTTTTTCCTCTTTCTCAGCTAGATCCATCCCAAGGTATAATCGGTTAGGCCGGTGTATAAAATTGATGGTGGGCGCTGGAGAAGAGGGGAAAAGTAGGCTCTTCTCTCAGTCGGTAAGTTCGTTGATAGCTTCTGAAAAGCCGGATTCCATGAAGTTGCGGTATCTGGCAGTATTGTCTTCGTCCTTCCAGTCTGGGTGGAATCCGTTGCCGTTCAGGGTTATCTCAAGGTGTCTGGACTCTCCTGTGTCGCCGAACTGCAGTTCGTAGATACGCCAGTCTTTCCCTGTAGCTCATGACATCAGTATCTTACTTTTCCTGAACAACAAATAACTCTCCTCCCTGACTACTGTTTAAAGATTTAGGCCTTCCTAAAAATTGTATGTCTGACGAAAATATCGAGAAAAACCAGGAACGCTTTGAACATATAACCAATGCAGATATCGAGTACGATGCCGGGAAAGGACTTTCAGAGGAGACTGTCCAGAAGATCTCTGAGGAAAAAGATGAGCCGGAATGGATGCTTGAGAAGAGACTGGAGGCGTTCAGACACTTCAAGAAAAGACCGATGCCGGACTGGGGCCCAGACCTTTCAGATCTTGACTTCTCCGATATCAAGCCTTACGTGATAGCTGAAGGCGACCAGAGCAGGGACTGGGAGGATGTACCTGATGAGATCAAGGAAACCTTCGACAAGCTTGGTGTCCCGGAGGCGGAGAAAGAAGCTCTTGCCGGTGCTGGAGCTCAGTACGAGTGTTTGGCTGGCGATGCTAAGGTTTTCACTAATGCTGAAGGCCCTGTGGAAATTGAAGAAATCGAGCCTAGGTCGAAGGTTTTTTCTATTGATCCCGAGTCCAAAGAAATAGAGCGCAGAGAAGTTGTTGCGAAAAAGGAGAGCGGCCTCAAGGAAACATTTGAAATGAAGGTTAAAGGCGGTAGAAAAGTCACTGCTTCCGACAACCATCCGTTCCTGGTACTTGACAGCAAGGTTAAGAAAGGAAATAAACGGAAAACCTGGTTTACCGAATGGAGAACTCTAGAAGAATTGGATGAAGGAGACTATGTGGCAGTCTCTAAAGGCCTTTCTGGAGATGGAGAATCCTACAGTTTTGAGGAGCCTGAAGTGGAGAACCCTGGCAGATGTAAAGATGTAGACATCCCTGAACAAACATCTGAGAAATTGATGTGGTTGCTTGGATTCTATATTGGAGATGGATTCATCAAGTATGAGAAAACAGACAAGAAAAGAGTATCCTTTGCCATAGATGAGACACAAAAAGAATTGAGATCGGAGATAATCAAAGTAGCTGAAGGCCTTTTTGGTACAGAGGTAAGCAGCACAGATTCCAGTAGATTAAGTATCTTTTCTACCCCTGTAGCCCAATTCCTAATAGATAATGGCTTTGAAGGAAAAGCAGGGGAGAAATCGCTTCCTGACTGGATTTTCAGTCTTCCTGAAGAACAGAAACTGGCGTTCATAGCAGGATACCTAGACGCAGATGGAAATGTGAGAGCGAACCATAAAAACAAGGATCCTGTTATAACCAGCAAGAACAGAAAGCTTCTAAACCAGGTAAGAGATCTAGCGCTGTACACAGGACTTAACACCTCCTCGATTCACGAATTCAGCTCAGATCATCCTCATAAAGAAGATGAAGAAATAATTGCTTACAGGCTTCAGTTAAGTGGCGATACATCCAGACTGCCTTCCAGACATCCTGTCAAGAAAGAAAGACTGGGTCAGAAAGAATACTTCCACAACTTCACTTCAGCAGAAGGCTCCGACATCTCCAGCCACTGCTCAGAAAACATCGGGTTCGCCCGCATAGAAAAAATAGAACCTATGGGCGAGCAGAAAACATATGACATACAAGTAGAAGGCCGCAGCAATTTCATCTCAAATGGAATAGTAGCACACAACTCCGAAGTCGTATACCAGAACATGAAAGAGAAGTGGGAGGAAAAAGGCGTCATATTCTGCGACATGGACGAAGCTGTTCAGAATCACGAGGAGCTTGTCAGGGAGTACTTCATGAACAAGTGTGTTCCGCCTCAGGACAACAAGTTCGCAGCGCTCCACGGCGCAGTATGGTCAGGCGGAAGTTTTGTCTATGTTCCGGAAGGTGTAGAAGTTGAAATCCCGGTTCAGGCATACTTCCGTATGAACTCGAAGGGTATGGGCCAGTTCGAGCATACACTGATAATCGCGGAGGAGAACTCTAAGATCCACTACATAGAGGGGTGCAGCGCGCCTCAGTACACCAGAAACAATCTACACGCCGGTTGCGTCGAAGTATTTGTCAAGGAGGATGCTCATGTCCAGTACTCGACGGTCCAGAACTGGTCGAAGAATACTTACAACCTGAATACGAAGAGAGCCAAGGTGCAGGAGGAAGGTGTTATGGAGTGGGTCTCAGGAAGCATGGGGTCCAAAGTTACGATGCTGTATCCGAGCACCCATCTGAACGGTGAAGGAGCCAGGGCTAACCATATCTCGATTGCTTACGCCGGAGACGGACAGAACATAGATACAGGTGCCAAGGTTCTTCACAATGCTCCGGAAACATCTTCTACTATCGAATCCAAGTCTATCTCACAGGGCTCTGGCAGAACAAACTACCGTGGACTGGTAAGAGTCCCGGAAGGTGCCTCAGGTTCGTCTGTATCGGTGGAGTGCGACGCTCTCATGTTTGCTGAGGAGGCAACCAGCGATACGGAGCCTTACATCGAGATAAAGGAGGATGATGTCGAGATGGCGCATGAAGCAACTGTTGGAAGGATAGGTGACGATGAGATACATTACATGATGTCTCGTGGGATTGAGGAGGAGGAAGCCAAGGAGATGATTGTAAGAGGGTTTATAGAGCCGATTGCGAAGGAGCTTCCGCTTGAATACGCAGTTGAGTTAAACCGCTTGATTGAACTTGAGATGGAGGGAAGCCTGGGATGAGAAACAGGTTGGTGGAAAACCGTGGTTCCTGTGAGAGAAATCTTACGGCTTCAGTTCTATGTGCAGACAGGTGATAGGTATGACATTGGAGAAGATTAGGAAAGATGCTGAGGACAGGTTTGAAAACCTTGAACTACCTGATTCTATCAGGACTCCGGGCAGGACGTGGACACGTTACCCGGTTATGAAGGACTTGGAGGTTTCGCAGAGTGTTGAACCTGATTTAAGTGTTGAAGGCGAGGCCGAGGTTTTTACCGGTGATGAAGCCCTTGAGGAGGCTGCAGGCAGTTTTATGGATGCTGTTAAACGCGGTGAGAACAGGTTGACCATGCTTCACTTTGCTAACGTTAATTCACTTGTGTTTGTCAGAGCGAAAGGTAAGGCCGAGGTGGATGTTGTTTATGATGAGGATTCACCGGTTTTTGCCCATTTAGTGGTTGAGGCAGATATGAACGCGGAAGTAGATGTTACGGAGAGTTTTCGTGGAAGTTCTGAGGTTCAGACATCTTTCAACGAGTTCTACCTGGGCAGTAACTCTACATTGAACTACGGAGTTATCGAGTCCATGGACGCTGAACTGAGTTATTCCCGGCGTAAGGCATTAGTGGGTAGAGACGCTGAGATGAACTGGCTTAACTGTGTTTTCGACAGTGATCTTAACCGGACAAAGATTGAGACGGTTCTGAAAGGAGATAACTCTGAGACGGAGAACATAGGCATATGGTACCCGGTTGAGGACCAGCACTTCGACATCGCGATGCATGTATACCACAGAGGAGAGAACACCAGGTGTGACATGGACTCCAGGGCCGTAGTCGACGACAGGGCACGGTCCGTCTACGAAGGACTTCAACAGGTTGAGGAAGAAGCGGAGAACACCAGCAGCTTCCAGGATGAGGAAGTCCTGCTTCTATCCGACGAGGCGGAAGACGATGCATCACCAAAACTGATGATAGAAAACCCTGAAGTCGAGGCCTCACACGCCGCATCAACAGGAGGGCTGCCGGAAAAAGAACTGCACTATCTGAAATCCCGGGGGCTTAGTGAAGAGGAAGCAAGAAAGCTGATTGTCAAAGGCTACTTTGAACCTGTCATGCAGAAGATCCAGCTCCCGGAACTGAAAAAAACCGTCAGGGAAGAAGTAGAGAAAAAGCTTTCAAGATAACTTGCTTGATAGTCTCTGAACGAGGGAAGAGGTATCTCTCTTGTCATGGATATAACCGTTTCTGATAAGTCTGTAGTAGTACAGAGGCCGTGAATATCTTACGGATTTAAATAACTGGTTGGTGTAACAGGGGTACATGGTTCTGAGCAAACTCAGCGACTTTCTGGGAAATGCTTTCAAATCCAAGAGCGATCTTGATCTTCTGGAAGGTCCTGTAGGTAAGAACCTGTTCTACCTGGCGCTGCCGGTTGTAGTTACCAATCTGTTGAGGACAGCTTACAATATCGCTGATACTTTCTGGCTGGGCCAGTACTCGGGAGATGCGCTTGCAGCTATAACTTTTGCTTTCCCTCTCGTCTTCTTTTTGATCTCCCTGGGTATGGGCCTCGCAGTCGCTGGAAGCGTGTTGATTGCACAGTATGAAGGTAAGGGGAGCAGGAGTAAGGTAGACTTTGCTGCTTCTCAGACAGTTACTTTCTCCGCAGCAGTATCCATAGTACTGGGTGCTGCAGGTTATTTCCTGATAGGTGATGTTTTAACTCTTCTTGGTGCTGAAGGAGCTGTCGCAGCTTCCGCATCAGGCTATCTGCAGATAATCAGTCTTGGATTGTTCGCTATGTTTGGTTTTGCCGTTTTCATGTCGATGATGAGAGGTTTTGGCGATACATTGACGCCGATGCTTCTGATGCTGGCCACAGTGATTCTTAATATCGTGATCGACCCGTTTTTCATTTTTGGCTGGTGGATTTTCCCTGAGATGGGTGTAGAGGGAGCAGCAGTTGCCACAATCTTCTCCCGTTTTCTATCTCTGGGCGTAGCACTCTGGATCCTGTTCTCAGGTAGAAAAGGTGTAAAAGTGGAGCTGGGGAAGATGAAACCGGATCCGGATTACTTCAGGAAGATGGTGAAGATAGGAGTTCCTGCATCTATAGAAGGAGTAGGCAGATCAGTCTCCGTCAACCTTCTTGTAGCTGTAATCGGCTGGATGTTCATAGATCAGGTGGTCGCAGGATACGGAATCGGAATCAGGATTTTCTCAATGATTTTCTTACCTGCTGTAGCAGTGGGAAGAGCCGTGGAATCGATGGGCGGTCAAAACCTTGGAGCAGGCAACTTTGAAAGAGCAGGGAAAACCGCACGAGCCGGAGCCAAATACAGCCTCCTGATACTTTCAGGGATAGGCGTATTAACATTTATATTTGCAGATCCTATCGCCTCAGTTTTTACAAAAGACCAGGCTATCGCATCGATCGCTGCAGAGTTCCTGACGTATATCTCACTTACTTTCGGAGGAGTAGGAGTTCTCAGAGCTTTCTCAGGGCTTTTCCGGGGAGCAGGTAAAACAATTGTAGCAGCATTCCTGGCTGTGGCATCACTTGGCCTTATCCGGCTTCCCGTAGCCTATATAGCTGCAAATATGGTGGGCTTAAGAGGGATCTGGGCAGGGTTTATAGCTTCGAACATACTGGGCGCTGTAATAGCATATCTTCTCTACAGGAGAGGAGGCTGGAGAAAAACGGTTACAGAAGAAGACCAGCAGAGAGGA
The DNA here is from genome assembly GCA_042217555.1 of Candidatus Nanohalobium sp. Classification (GTDB taxonomy): domain Archaea; phylum Nanohalarchaeota; class Nanosalinia; order Nanosalinales; family Nanosalinaceae; genus Nanohalobium. The sequence goes on from JBDGSL010000058.1 coordinate 14,822, forward strand.
GAAATAGCTGAAGAAGCCGATGAATACGGTGAAACCATAACTGAAGCTTTAAACAAGAGAAAAGAAAAACTATTTTCCGGTTTCACAGGTTTACTGGATTTCAGAGACTCCTGATCCAGCAACCGGTCCTAAAAAACTTTTTGACACTCTCTGCTTCACTCCTCGAAAATTTTGCATTCAACCATTTTCTCTATCGATTTTTTCAGTTTTTCCAGTCCTTTTCTGTCGCCTGTTGTTATCTTACGGCTTGCTGCTCCTTCAAGCACAGATGTTATGATCTCGGCCCTGTTTTCCGGTTGTTCCGCACCTGTCTGCTGTATTATTTCCTGTATCCTATGTTTCACCATGTCATCTATCTTCCGGAACTTTTCCTGGAACTCCAGGTTTTCAGCAGCTGTCGAACGTAGTTCAAACAGTGATTTTCTGAGCTCCCACTCTTTTTCCCCGTCTATGCCTATGGCAGCGTCTATTACCTCGTTGATCTGTTCCTCAGGTGTTTTACTGTCGTCTTGTACCAGGTACTCCTGCTTTATCTCCTCCGTCAGGTATTCGAGGAATGACAGCATGAGGTCTTCCTTGTCTTCGAAGTGGTGATAGATCAGCGACTTGCTTTTCCCGGTTTCATCGGCTATATCCTGGATAGAGGTTTCAGCGTAGCCGTGTCTGGCCAGTGCAGTGCATGTCGCATCCATTATCTCTTCCCTCGAACCCATGCTGACTGAACGTTCATTCAGCTTTTTAACTTTTTCATACGTACTTCTTTCTCAGATGAGTTCTGTGTTAAAGGATTTGTTGAGGTCTCTTGCACGTCTGCAGCTAGAGCACACTGACGCTGTTATAATTGCTTGCCTGGTCTTTACAGCAGTTCTTGCATCGGGTATACCGAAGATCCAGATACAGACGGATTTCCAGGAAGGGCTTCCACAGGATCTTCCTCCTATAGTCGCTGAGGACAAGGTTGAGGCACGTTTCGGTAATATTGACTCTCTGGTCGTACTTTTCCAGACGTCCGATGAACCTGTCCAGAACTCCACCGTCACGGATATCCGTGATCCCAGAATGGTTGAGACGTTGAACTTTCTATCACAGGAGCTGAAACAGGAACCGATTATAGAGTCCACGAACTCGATGTCAATGCTTTTTGACAGGGATCCTTCCTCAAAACAGCAGGTGAAGCAGAAGCTTTCCGGAAGCGATGTAAGCTTCACAAACAGGGATTACACTGCGACAACGATGTATGTAAAGCTCAGTGAAGAAATGACGGAGGAGAATGTCAAAAAAGCCACGAGAATACTCAGGGAGAATATCAGGGAATCTCCACTTTACCCCGGTGTTGAAGCACATGTAACCGGTCTCCCAGCAATCAGGACATCTCTTTCCAGCATCATAATATCAAGCTCGGCCAAGATAATCGGGGTGGCTTCGATACTGATCCTGATGCTTTTGACAGGTGTCAGAGGTATTTTCTACGGACCTGCAACTTTCGTCCCGCTTTTCATGGGTCTTGTCTGGACACTGGGAGCTATGGGGTGGTTAGGACTGCCCTTAACCATAGTTACAGTTGCACTGGCCTCAATGCTTCTCGGCCTGGGCGTGGAATACGGCTCTTTCATCGCTGAAAGGATAGTGGAGGAAGCGGAGGAAAGCGATATAGAGAATGCGGTTATGAAAACCATGCCTAACACTGGTGAAGCCGTTCTCGGGTCTTCAACCACTGACCTTATAGGTTTCCTGGCGCTTCTAATGGCCTCGATATCTTTCATTCAGGACCTGGGTCTTACACTGGCACTGGGGGAGGCATTGACTCTGACAGGAGCAATTGTTTTGACACCGGCGCTGATAATAAAGTATGAGAGGTGGAACAGATGAAGCACTACGGAAACCGGTTGATGGAGAGATACTCGGAGATACTAACCGAGAACTCGGGAAGGATACTGCTGACACTTCTTGTAGTCTCCGGCATCCTCATGGCACAGGCATCAAAAGTTGAAACAGTAGAGCAGCAGACAGAGGACTTCCTACCTGATTCAGAGCCTGTTATACGTTCGTTCAACATACTTGATGCCGAGTTCCCTTCCGCTGGTGGAACGACATACACTATACTGATAGAGACTGAGCCGGATAACGCTAACTCCTCGGAGTTACGTGATGTCCGTAGCCCCAAGTTCCTGAGATACGTGGAAACGGTTACCGATGAGATCAGAAGTTTTGACAAGGTAGCATCGGTTGACAGCCCTGCAGGTCTCTTCAACGACATCCCTTCATCCAAAAACGGTGTGATACAGGCGATGAAGCGTATGGGAGAAGGCAGGTGGTCCGGAAGCATCTCCAGAGACTACCAGGCAGTAAGGATTCAGGCCACGAGCAGAGGTCTTTCAAAGCAAGAGCAAAACGAGCTTGCCGGGCTTATCGAGAAAGCGGTGGAAAGCCATCCGGAATCCGGCGACTACGATATAAGTTACAGCGGCCAGGTCTACATAGACAGAGCGTTCCAGTCACAGGCACAGAACACGATGCAGACCACCAGCAGACTATCAATGGTCGGCGTCCTGATAGTGGTCATACTTGTATTCCGGTCGATATACTACGGCTTCAACTCGCTGCTTACAGTCTTCTTCGGCATAGCAGTTGGATTTGGTCTCTACGGTATCTTGGGAATGAACATCACACCTCAGACATCAGGAACCATCTCCCTGGGAATCGGTATAGCAGTAGACTTCGGAATCCAGCCGATAGCCCGCTACAGGGAGGAAAGAAAAAAAGAAAACATACAGGAAGCGCTGAAACAGACCCTGCAGGGAGTAGCAACACCAATGACGGTCGGCCTTGCAGCAGCAAACATCGGCTTCCTGGCCCTGGCCGTCGGAAAACTGACTTTTCTCAAAGACCTTGGCATCCTGCTGACACTTACCACAACAGTCGCATACATCTCGGCGTTCACAGTTCTACCAGCTTCAATCGTATTCTACGACAAACACTTGACACAGAAGACAACGGCTTTAAAACAGAAAATACATACTAAGGTGAAAACATGAAACACAGAACACTTACAGCACTCACAGCACTCCTACTCTTAACAGGAACAACCGCAGCACAGACAAAAACAACACAGACAAAAACTACTTCCAGCGGCGCCAGCACCGGAATAGAAGCCTTACTGGTCAACACAGATCCCATACCGTTACAGGCCGGAGAATCAGGAGACATCAACCTCAAACTCCGGAACACAGGGGATACAGAAGCAGAAAACGTCGAAGTCCGCCTGGCCGACTCCTTCCCTTTCAAAGTTCAACCGGACAGGCAGAGAAACTACAGTCTCGGCGACATGACACCAGGACAGGAATACCAGATATCGACAGACGTTCTGGTAGCGGAAGACGCACCGGATGGAACCAGCAACTTCAAACTCAAGATAAGCTACGGAGACTTCTCATTCACAGAGAAAGTACCCGTAGAAGTTCAAAGTCAGGACATCGAACTCAATCTGGCGAACATCCAGACACAGCCATCAACACTGATGCCTGACACAGAAGACAACCAGCTTACCGTGGAAACAGTGAACAACGGCGACAAGACAGCCGAAAACGTCGTCCTCAAACTCGAATTTCCTGAATACTTCGAGAAAACCTCCAGCTTCTCCACAAGAGAAGCACTCGGCAACTTGAAACCAGGACAGGTCAAGAAAGCAGAGTTCAAGTTCGACATCAACAGGACAGCACCGGAGGGAATGGCAGATATACCGGCAACACTTACCTACACCGAAGACGACTCCACAGCAGAGATAAAGAAACAGGAAAACTTCAACATCCATCTCAACGGGAAACCACAGTACAAAGTAACAAACATAGAGTCAGACCTGGTAACCGGCCAGAAAGGAACACTCCGTGTAACAGTCAAGAACACAGGAGAACAGAAATCAACTTCCACACGGATAAGAGTCCTCGACTCATCAGACCTTCCGTTCAGCTACGACTCATCAAGCCAGTTCATAGGAACACTCAAGCCAGGACAGTCCGGACAGGCCGTCTTCCAGATAACAACAGAACAAGACGCAGCAGTCAAAGACTATCTTCTGGACTTCGAAATTAGAGGGGTCAAAGACACGGAAGTATTCACAGACGACAAGACACTCAAACTCAACGTCAAGGCATCACAACAGCAAGAATCAGGGACACCAACACTGCCCATAGCAGCACTAATCATCATCGCAGCTATAACCATCTACTACTTCCGCAAAAGCAAAAACACAGAACAAGAAGGATAAAGAACTGCTTCCACACCCTCCCTTCTCTCTATCCTCCCTCTCTTTTTTCTCGCCGTTTCAAACCGGCATGCTTCTATGAAAAACTGAAAAGGTTTCGCCGCGACCTGAATACTTATGGAACCGGAGAAAATCAGGGAAGACTTTCCCATCTTCCAGGAAAAAAAGGACTTAATCTACCTGGATAATGCCGCAACAACGCAGAAACCAGGCCATGTGATTGAAAGAGTAGAGAAGTTCTACAGAGAGGAGAACGCAAACATCGGAAGAGGACTCTACGATCTCAGCAACACCGCTACACAGAAATACGAGGACGCACGGAGGACAGTAGCTGACTTCATCAATGCTTCAGCCGGTGAACTAGTATTTACAAGGAACACGACCGAAGCTGTCAACCTTGTAGCATCCTCACTTGAACTCGACGGCAATATAGTGTTAAGTGAGATGGCTCATCACAGCGAACAACTACCGTGGAGAAGGAAAGCAGAAAGAGAAGGCCTAGAACTGGATTTTATACCGACGGAGGAAGGCAGACTGGATATTAAAGCAGCAGAACAGTTAATTGATCAAGACACAGCACTGATATCGATATCACATATCTCCAACATCTTCGGCAGAGAAAACCCTGTAAAAGAGATAGTGAAGCTGGCCGAAAAACATGATGCGTACGTCTTCCTGGACGGAGCACAGAGCGTTCCACGGAAACCCGTTGACGTGAAAAAACTGGGAATCGACTTCATGGCCTTCTCCGGCCACAAAATGCTTGGCCCAACAGGAATCGGAGCACTATACGGAAGAAGAAAGATGCTGGAAAAAATGAAGCCCTACCAGTTAGGCGGAGGAATGGTCAAAACAGTAAGTAGAGAAGATGCACAGTGGAAGACACCACCACAGAAGTTCGAAGCCGGAACACAGAACATGGCAGGAGCAACAGGAATGGCGGAAGCAGTTCAATACCTGAAAGAAAAAGACATGGAAGAGATCTACAGCCATGAAAAACAACTCAACCACAGACTGATACAGGGCCTGAAACAGATCAAAGGCGTAAAAGTATTCACCACAGGCAGAGACGTATCAGTAGTATCCTTCTCAATGGAAAAAGCACACCCACACGATATCGCCGAAATCCTATCACAGGAAGAAAACACAGCAGTCAGAGCAGGAAAACACTGCGCCCACCCACAGATAAAACAACTCGGAATAAACGGAACAGTCAGAGCCTCACCATACCTCTACAACACCAAAAAAGACATACAAACACTTCTGAAAGGGGTTAGAAAGGTGAAAAACGTTTTCAGTTAAACCATGTAACACCTCCCAAAAAACTTGACAAAAACCCTAAAAACCACACAGCCAAAAACATCAAGAAAAGAAGTAACAGACCCTCTCCCGGTGAATAACAAAAAATGTACAGAGACGAAATACTAGACCTATACAAGAACCCGCGAAACGAAGGAAAACTGGAAACAAAATACCGGGCGGAAGGAGAAAACACAAGCTGCGGAGACCACACCGAAATATCCCTAAAAATCGAAAACAACAAAGTAAAAAACATAAAACACGTGACAGACGGCTGCGCCATCTCAACCGCCGCAAACTCAGTCCTGACAGAAGAACTCAAAGGCATGAAAACCGAAAAAGTAAAACAACTGGACAAAAACTGGATAACCAACAAACTCGGCATAGAACTCTCCCCCATGCGACTCAAATGCGCCACCCTCGGCCTAAGAACAACACAGAAAGCACTGGAAAAAGATTCCTGAACCGGTTATTTCACCAATCGTTTTTTCCGGCAACCCTTGTCTTAAGAAGTTTTAGGCTTACCTAAAATATTATGGTACGAGTTTCAAGAAGTTTTTCTGGTTTTTTGGGAGGTGGTTTTTGAGTGAGTTTGGATGTTGAAGGTTTGAAGGTTTCTGTTGAAGGTGAGGAGATCTTGTCCGGTGTTTCTCTTAAGGTGGGGCCGGGTGAGGTCCATGCGATCATGGGGCCGAACGGATCCGGCAAATCCACGCTGTGCAAAGCATTGCTGGGTAATCCGGAGTACGATATCAACGCAGGGAAGATCCTGGTTGATGGCGAGGACGTCACTGATGAGGAGACGGATGAACGGGCTCGTAAGGGTCTTTTCCTTGGTTTTCAGTATCCAGCGGAGATCTCGGGTATTTCTGTGGCGGAGTTCCTGAAGGAGGCGATTAACTCCCGTAGGGAGGAAGCTGGAGAGGATCCGATTTCTCAGAGTGATTTCCGTGAACTGCTTAAGGAGAAGCTTGACCTCCTGGATATGGAGGAAGACTATGCTAGGAGATACCTCAATGAAGGCTTTTCAGGCGGAGAGAAGAAGAGGAACGAGATCCTCCAGATGGCTGTACTCGACCCAAAGTATGCTGTCCTGGATGAGATCGACTCAGGTCTCGATATCGACGCGCTGAAGACTGTCGCAAAGGGTATTAATACTCTGGCCGACGAAGATACGGGCATCCTGATGATAACGCATTACCAGCGTATTCTTGACCACGTTGAACCGGATCATGTGCACGTAATGGTGGATGGTGAGATAGTAGAGAGTGGGGGCCCGGAGCTTGCTGAGAAACTTGAAGACGAGGGTTATGACTGGGCTAAGGAACAGGTCTAGATGGTTTGAACGCCTTCACGGTCTTTGAAAAAGGCTAGTATGTCTTTCCATCTTGGCTCTTCCTTTTTGTCCAGTTTTCTTATCTCTGCGTTAAGTTCAACTGTTTTCCCTTTTCCTATGGATTCTTTAACCTGTTTTTCGAGTTCTCTTACATCTTCTCTTTTGTATTTAATGTTTACTGTGAAGAAGTTTTCTATCCTGTCGTAAATTGTTGAATTAGTGTATAGCCGGCTTTCAAATGCTCTTATCTGTGCTATCTCTCTTGGCTGGTTGTCATACAGTGTTTCTTTTCCGTTGCAGGATACTGTCTGGCCCATTATGATTTCGCCGTTGCTGTATGATCCTGTTATGGCCCAATCTTCTGTGTTGTTCCAGTTTTCCGTATCTGCTCCTTCTGTTATTACCCGGTTGGGTTGTCTGATGCCGAAGAAGTCCCGGGCTTCGGCGCTGTCAGTTATAAGTTCTTTTAAGGCAGGGGCGACGGAGCCGTGTACGTCGCCACGGTAAGTTTCGGGTGTGATATTCAGAATATATCTTCTGGTGTCTTCTGTCGCCATAGTTGCTACCTCATTGATCGAAGAACTCTTCGATTTCCTGCCACGGTGCCTTCGACTTCTTTAGACTTGTGTCTGGTGGGAAGACTTTTCTGTAGTTACTCCAAGAATATCTCTTGTCCATGTATACTATTACTCCTCTATCTTCTTTTGAACGTATGCAGCGTCCGGCTGCCTGTATCGCCCGGTTCATCGCAGGGTAGGAATAGCCGTAGTCCCATCCCTTGCCGAATCTCTCGTCCAGGAAGTCGATTAAGGCCTTGGTCTCGAGATCGGGCCTCTGAAGCGGAAGACCGATTATGAATGCTGCTTTCAGTACTTCTCCGGGAAAGTCTATTCCTTCTCCGAATGATCCGGCGGCTACACCGAGTAGAAGGCCATCTCCGTCCTCTGACCGGTTTTTGAACTGTTTCAGTGTGTCCTGTTTTTCTTCTTTTCCCATTCTACGGGTTTCGGTGTATATTTTTCTGTCAGTCTTGTTTTTCAGTTCTTTTCTTATCTCTTTGAGCATTTTGTAGCTGGGGAAGAAGGCTGCTGCGTTTCCAGGTACTGCTTCAAGTGATTTGGTGAGTATCCAGGCGTATTTCTGGGTCATGGAGCTGCCGCGTTCCTCGTACTTTGTCGTCAGGCTTGGTACTACCAGTTCTTCCTTGTTCTCCTGTGGGAACGGCGATCCGAACTCCTGTGTCTGTGTCAGGTTTTCATCTAGCCCGAGAAGATCAACGTACATCTTTGGAGGTGTCAACGTCCCTGACATCAGTATGCTGCTGTGTGACTTGTTTAATGGTTTTTCGGTTGATATCTGTGGGTCGAGGCAGCTGTACTGTACCTTGACTTCTTCCTTCTCTCTTTTTATGCTTCGAACGAATCCTTCGTCTTCACCTTTCCATTTCTCCATGGCTTCTTCCAGCTGCCGGCAGAAGGATTTTTCCTGTTCCTGCTCTACTTCATCGGCCACTGTCTCCATGTCCACTATCATCTCCTCGAAGCCGTGGAAGGAGTTGACAATATCTTTCAGATCCTGCTTGTCTATCTCCTTCTCAAAGCTGTCCTGGCCAAGTTTGTCTCGTGACATCCTGAACAGTTCGTCCCGGAACCTGTCCAGCCTCTCCTGCTCGCTGTAGTATCCGAACTTCTCAGTCTCTGTTTTGCATCTTTCCAGGAGGCCTGTGGAGATAGTCGCGGAGAAAAGAGACCTTGTCCTTGAAGGCAGGTTGTGGGCTTCGTCCACTACTAAGATAGAGTCTTCCAGCTCTGTCTCAGCTTTTTCGAACACGATGTCTCTGACTCCGGGATGGAAGACGTGGAAGTAGTCTCCGATTATCAGGTCGGCCTCCTCCGTCATATGCAGTAGAACCTGGTATGGACAGACCTGGCTGCACTCCCTCTTTACCTGTTCAGCTGAAAGGTTCCTGTACTTCAGGCTGTCCAGTTTTTTACGGGCCTTCTCCGTCAACTGGTGGTTCTGCATCGTCTCCTCATGTCTTGGACAGCTCGGGCCTTCTCCTGCATGTGTAGAGGAATCAGCCTCACACAGATGGTCCTTACCGATCAAATCTACTGCTATCAGGTTCTCCCCATGTCTCTCGTTTATTTTTCTGACAGTCTCAAGAGCTATCTCATGCTGAGAGTTCCTGGGTGTCAGGAAAAATGCTTTCTTTCCCTCTCGGATTCTCTCCTCGAGTGCAGGTGTAAGTGCTGCCGCGGTATTATGGAGGATAAGGTTGTTTCCGGTAAAATTGTGTTTTCCTGGTACTGTAAGGTCGTAGACTTTTTCTTTTTCTCTTTCTTCTATTTTCTCGACTTTATCCCAGAATACGTCGGAGTCTAGTAGTTTCTGTAGTTTTCTGTAGTTTTCTTCATCTTCATCCCAGTTATATTTCTGGAAAAGTTCAAGCAGCCCTTCTTCGGAAGGTTTTCTTCTTCCAAGTTCGTAGCTTTCTAGTCTTCTCCTTAGTGTCTTTCTGCTGTAGGGGATGTCTGAGTTTTCTCTGGCAGATTTTATGACATCGGAGACTTCAGGAATAACGTTTTTGTTTGGATTATATTCCTTTTCTCCTGCTTTTTTCAGCCTCTTCTGTTTTCTATCTAATCGGAAACCTATCCTTTCTCTGACTTTCTCCAGTTCTTTCTGGTTAGATATAAAGAGTCTGTAGTATGTCGATCCGTCTACCTGCTTTTCTTTCCTTGTAGGCCTTATACCAAACACTGAGAAAGCCATGAGGAGTTGGGTGGAAAGTTTTTTGCTTTTGGTGGTGAGTTCCAGTTTGCCCTGGAGGTCGACTGATCCATCGGTGTCAAGTAGGCCGGAGATAAACGCTGAGAGATTTTCCCTGGAGGTTAAAGCGCAGTCAGGTATTTTCATGTTATTTTTCACTCCTGAGGGAAGACCCATTTCCTGCAGCAGCCAGGCTAGGCTTTTGTTGCTGGATTTGTATCCATAGTCGTCTCCGTGTACTCTTCTTACTTGGGAATCAAAGTTCTTCATCATATCTCTGAAGAAATCCTTTAACTGGTCGTCCTGAGTGCTGAAACTTAATGTCTCACGTTTTCCCATGATACTTCCATCTCCGAGCATCATGCCGAGGAAGTAGCAGAAGTCCACGTCTATCTCAGGTATCTCTATTCGGTTGCCGTTATGGTAATGAACCCCAGTTATCTCGAAATCACGTCTTGGTCTTCCAGTTTTCTCCAGAAGTTTGAGAAGGTGTTGTGCTTTCACAGGATTACCCTTCCGAATCCTAGTGAAATTTTTCCTAGGAATGTCTGTTTTATCTTGAAGGGCTCTGTCTTCTTCATCAAAGTACTCCATAAATTTCTCCGTGTCAGTGAATTTCACTCTCAAACCTTCCGGAACTTCATCGTAATCAAGGTCTTCTAGAGTCAGCGAAAAACTAACATCAGGCAGTTCAATCTCTTGAGGTGAAGCGATAAAATCTCCTTCCTCAAGTTCCTGGCTCTGGATCCATTCAACTTCTCCGTTCTTCAAACGTAGGATCTTGTGATCTCTAGTTGCCTTGATTTCTCTACCGGTTCCTGTGTTGATCTCCAGTAAATCAGATTCCTTCTTTTCTATCAACCTGCTTTCGGCTATTTCGTGATTAAGATCTTCGTCAAATGAGTTGCAATTAATTTCCTTGTTTTCATCGAAGTCTTCGATTCTTCGGAATCCTTTATCCGTCAATACTACTGTATCTCCTGAAACGCATTTTCCCAGGCCGGTGGGTGCGTGTGTTACAAGGTTCTCACTGTTTTCTATTACCTCCTCTGCTTTTTTCAGCATCTCTTCCTGTTTTTCCCGTTTCTCTGTGAATGGGAAGAGGTCGATGTCCATGGAAGTAGGTGAGAAATGAAGTAATAAAAGCCGGTCTGTAGCCAGGAAGAAGGAAAGGAGAGAGGAAAACTGAAAAAGTTTGCTGTTTTATTTATGTTTGGGTTTTGTAGCTGTTGAAGAACTGGATGATGCGTTGGAGAGGACAAAGGATATACTTCTACCTTTCGATCTGAAGACATGGTCAAAGCTTGCTTTTATCTGCCTCTTTCTGGGAGGTACAGGTTTCAGCTTCTTCAACGTTCCTTCCGGTTACACCGGTGATGGACAGTACTCGATGCAGGCCGGGGAGTCCATGGCGGGCATGGCGACGGCTCTTCCACTGGAGTCTGCAGTAGCAGCTGGAGCTGTAGGTGCAGTATTTTTACTGGTGCTGGGCTTCATGTACCTTAGCTCGGTTTTCGAGTTCGTTATGTACCGGGCTGTCAGGGAGAAAAAGGTCAGTATACGTGATAGGATGTCTGAGCATGCGGTTGACGGCCTCAAGTACTTCGGGTTTCAACTGGTGTATGCCTTAGCGGCTTTAGCCATGGTTGCAGCAGGAGTAGGTTCCTTCGTACTGAATCCACTGCTTGGAGTACTGGCCTTCCTGGTCCTTATACCTGTGTTCATTGTTGTGGCTGTCTTCGCCGGAGTAGTACATGACTTCGCTCTTCAGATGATGGTCGACGGTAAAGGATTCAGAGAATCCGTTATGAAGTCAGTAGGGTTGATGAAGAGCGACTGGGAGGAGTTCGGAGCCTACCTGCTTCTCCGACTGGTGGTGTCATGGACAGTTTCTATAGGCGCAGCCGTTATCTTCATGATTCCGGCTCTCGTGATAGGGCTTCCATTCCTCTTTATCGTGATACTGCTGGCTGAGGCTTCACCGATCCTGGCAGGGATCACAGGTGTAGCAGGGCTGATAGTGGTGCTGGTGTTCGGCCTGTACGTAAGCGTGCCGTTCAAGACCTACATGTACAGTTACTTCGTGGAGCTTTACGACGGGTTCATGGACAGGTTAGAAGTCGGCGATGCTGGCCTGCCTTGAACCTATCATCTTCGACTTCTTCTTTAACCTGTTGTAAAGGAACTTGAACTCTCCACTGATCCTGAACTTCACGTCCTTGAAACAGTCCAGGACTTCAGGCCCGTCATTGAAAGCATTCCTGACAGTCTCCCTGATGACCCATACTCCGAGCGGCGCCCAGTACTCCGGGCTGACATCCCGCAGAATCAGTACCTTCGCCTGCCGTTTCCTGCTTCTTAAATGCTCCAGGACGCCCAGACGCACAGCGTAAAACGCACCTGCAGTCTCGCCCGCGTACTCTGTTCTCCCTCCATAGGGTTCGTAGTCCTGGGCTATATACGTGTTCTCCGTTGAGTTCCAGACTGAGCCGGATCGCTTCATCTCGATCAACTCATACTCCCAACGTCCAGGAATCAGGAAGACATGGAACTCATTTCCAACATATGAATTCCTGTAGTACTCTATCTGACCCAGCTGCTGGTACTGCTTCACATCTTCACGAATACTCTTCGATATGATGTCATCGGTAGCAGTGATACTCCACCGCGTTGGCACCAACTCCCTGTTATCCTCCTCTCCAAGCATACCGGTAGAAAAACTCTGCAGTATCCTGTAGCTGTCCACGCCTTTCTGATGCAACTCCCTCACAGCGTTCTCCGCCTTCAAATCAGTATCATAAAACGCTTTCTCCACCTTCTTCTCCACAGTCGGATTCTCGGTCAAAAGAAACTCCTCAACATTTCCCGACGCCGAAACAGGTTTAACCCGGCCACCTGAAATGCTGGCATCAGGCTTCTTCTCCAGCTCAACCTCGACATCCACAGGCTTCCGCGCCATCGCCACCTCCCGCGTACTGCTCACAAACCCATCCGTATCATCCACCTGAAAACGCTTCTTCGAATTCACCAGAGAAGTCCGCAGAGACGCAACCTTCTCAATACTGAAACCGCTGTCATACCAGTCCCGAGGCGAATCCATCAACTCAGAACTACCCGGATGCTGAGGCGACAAGACACCGGTATTCACCTTCGGATAATTATGAGAACCGATGAAGACGCTCGGAGTCCGGCCCTGAAAACGTTTCTTCCTGTTAGAGGAAGGCATCACCTTCTGCAGCCGCCTCTTCGCCTCCTCCTCAGACACACCTTTCGCAAGTTTACCGTAACCCATGCTTGAAAACTGTTACTCAAATCATAAGAACTCAACGGGCCCGTAGTCCAACCGGGAGAACATCTCCCTCGCAACTGCCGTAGCAGTTGACAATACTTGAGGGTTCCCAAGAACCCTCTCTAACATTCAACTGATCAGTTGGGAAAGGAGAAGGCTCCGGGTTCGAATCCTGGCGATTCCATTCTACATTCTTTCTTTGAGTTCTTTCCAGTGTTGGTTTCCGTCGTGGGTGTAGTCGAAGTTCCAGATGGCGAGGATTACTGCTTTTGTGTTTTCTACATCGATGT
>JBDGSL010000059.1:0-2400 GCA_042217555.1 Candidatus Nanohalobium sp.
TTGGCAGGACCCGGATTTGAACCGTTATTCGCTGATTTATTAAATTCCTTCGAGCTGTTTCCTGTCTAAAAATTTAATTTCTACCATTAGTTTGTTGTAAAAATTTAATTATTCGGTGAAATAACGTAGGAATTTAATTTATTGACTGAAAGAACAGATTTAAAAAGCTTGCTAGTCAAACAAACCCCTACAAGGTGTTTGTTGAATATATGAAGATATATCTAGCCGGAATGGAAGAAAGACGGAAAATCAAGCTGGCCCGAGAACATGGAATCAAGTACTGGATGGTGTCGCTCGCCTCCCTGAACGACCATGCAGGGAACAAGCTGGACGAAATTATACGGCTGAAGCCTGATGACGTAAAACTTGCGCTTGATAACGGCTTCTTCTCCATACAGAATACAATAAAGGAGCAAGTAGAGCAAGGAAATGATTACACACTGAATTGGGGAGATTTCGTGGGGGACTACATCGACCTACTGAAGAAGAATGACAGGCACGAAAAGCTCTCATTCTACCCCGTAATAGATCCTCCATTTATAGAGGGTCAAAACCAGTCAATCAAGGCGCTGGAACACATGGAGATGGCAGGACTGGAACCTACACCAGTTTGGCATCTCGGATGGGGAACAGAATACCTCGAGAAGCTTGTGGACGAATACGACTACATCTGCATTGGCGCAGTAGCATCAGAGGGCAGCTCCAAAAAACAGAGAAATGCTCTGATACCTGTCCTCGAATACTGCAAGGAGAATGGTGTAAAGACACATCTGTTCGGCGTAACCTCCCCAAGTTTCCTGAGCAAGGTGAGAAACCTCGTCTACTCCGCTGACTCAACAAGTTGGAGTTACGGGCCTCGCGCAGGAGAAGTATTCTTCACAGGAGAACAGTATGAAGGATACTTCAAATCCGAGAAACTCGAAAATCTGAGAGACAAGAGTGAATTCTTCGACATCTCGAACTACCAGCATGACGAATACAACATCAAAAGATGGAAACCTATCGAAGAAAACTACGAGCAGTACGGTGACTTCTGATGAGCGGAGAAAATGATTATAGACGCATACTTCCGAAAGAGATAGACCCACGAGGAGAGGAGGAAACTTATGGCCTGCAGGGCGACAATGAAATATTGCGGGAAAGCATCAACCAGGACGGCATTCTCACCTCCCTGCTAGTAAGGAAGACCTCTGACGGCCTAAAAATCATAGATGGCGACAGACGTCTCAGAGCAGCAATAGAGATGGGGATAGATGAAGTTCCTTGTGTAGTAATAGAATGCGACGAAAGAAAGGCGGAGGCACTCAGAGTATCGCTGGAGAGAATGAGCAGAGACATGTCTATCGAGGAAGTCCTGGAGGTATTTCATGATCTACTTGATAAAGGACTTGACAAGGACGAACTGAAGAAAATTTTTGGAGAGAAGAATCTGGAGGCTTTACAGGAATTCGTAGACATTGAAAAAATGAAAAAAGAGACCGAATTTGATCTAGACGGATTTGGAGACGACTTTTTCCCAGAAGACTACATTGAAGCTCCACCCTTCCTCCTCAATCTCAACTTACCCCGGAAGAAAGACAGGGAGGCCTATTTCGCCTATATTGATCAATTCCCGGGAGATAATCCAGCTGAGAAGACAAGGAATATGCTCGAAGAGAAGAATGCGTATGAGTTATGCAATTCGGAAGATGCACAAAAACAGGTGAGGTTAAAGAAATGGACGTAAGAAAAGAAGCTGTCTTCAAAATAGCCTGGTACAACTGGAAGAAGAATGGCGAATTCAAACTGCCGCATGGATCGCAGAAGAAGTTAGCTGAGAAGTTCGACTGTCACCGGAACACCATCGGAAACGACATGAAACAGATAGAGGACATTTTCAAGGGTATGAGAGAGCATCAGATTAGGCCGATCTGATCAGAAAAAGGAATTTAATCGAAGCTGACCATATTTTCCATTAATGACGGAAAGAGTTCGAAGTCTTGGAAGAGTGAAAGAATAGGTTTGGCGTATACAGACTATTAGGAAAGGCCTAAAATAACTCGACCTTAATATTCACTATATGCAGGTAGGTGACAGGGTAAAATTGATTCTGGATAAGGAAGTCAGTCCTGATAATAAGTGGCATGGCAAGGAAGGAGAAATTATAGATATAGACTTTGATGACGCAGGGACGGTCACTGGTAATTCGGAAGACAACTTCATGTTTAAAGTTGAACTGGATAACGGCGAAGTTCCTGATGTTCACTTCCGCAGACACGACCTGAAGAGAATAGATGATTAACTAAGACTCCAGTAAATCGAGCTTTTCCTGGTATTCTTCCTTATCTAATTCCCCTTGAGCAAACCTTTTCTTTAGAATATCAACAGCAGAACCCTCTTCTTTTTCCACCGAATCATCAC
>JBDGSL010000006.1:0-20054 GCA_042217555.1 Candidatus Nanohalobium sp.
AACACAAGCCTTCGGATGAAGGGCTTCGAACGCTTAGTGGTAAGCCCCGAGAGGTTTTGAAGTATCTATATTCTAGCCCGTGACACACCTGACCCTGGGTTTAAAGGCAGGGTTCGGCTGTGAATAGGTAAGAACAATGGGCAACGACAAAACACCAGAAGACGTTGACGAAAGGTTACAAGAACTCAAAAATCAAGAATATATCTCGGATCACAACAAGGACATGATGGAGGTCTTCCTTCACAAGCTCCGAGCTGAGGACAACACCTCAAGCGGAAGGAACTACAAGTACATGTACACATTCGATGGGATATTCAAAAAATTTGTAGATTTCCCAATCGATAAACCTACCTATGAGAGATTAGAGGTAGCTGTAAGCAAGATCAACCACAGCGAATTGAGTGAATGGACAATAAAGGATTACAAAGGAGCTATAAGGAAGTTCTTGAAGCTCAAGTACCCTCACAAGCAGGAAAGACCAAAGGAAGTACAAAAGATTCTCGATTCACAACTTCTTCGACACAAGAACAGCAAAATAGAGAACGACAAAGAGAAAGTTCCTTTAACTCCTGAAGAGGTGCTTGACATGGTGGATGAGGCACAAAATCCTAGAGACCGTTTGATCCCTCTATTCATGTTTGAAACCGGAGCAAGGATCACTGAACTGTTGAATATCAAATTAGGTGATGTCGAACTATCTCAACAGTACGCACAGGTAACGGTACCAACCCTCAAGAACAACAAAGAACCGAGAACACTCACCTTGACCAAAAGCATAGGTCTCTTACAGGACTGGATGGAGAAACACCCACGCAAAGGCCAACCGGATGCACCTCTACTTGTGAACCTACAGGACAAGAAATGGAGCAACCGAGTTAACAAGGAGGACGATCTCAACTACAAAGGAAAACAAATGACCAGCACAAACACGATGAGCATCCTTCGTAAATTGGCCGAAAGAGCCGACATAGACAAGTACATCAGCAACCACGTGATGAGACATTCATCAGCAACCTACTGGGGAAAGAAATTAGGCCTTGAAACCATGATGTACTGGTTCGGCTGGTCATCACCTGAGACCGCCAAAACATACCTCCACCACGATGAGGAACAAACCAAAAAGAGCATGTTGAATCTGGCTGGTATTGATCAGGAAGAGAACAAAGACCCTACCGAAAACAAGGTATGTCCACGGTGTGAGGAAAAGCAGCCACCGACAGCACAGTATTGCTCCCAGTGCTCTATGTCACTAGATCAAGAAGCAGCACAAAGGGTGAAGAAACTGGAAGAAGCCGGTGAAGACATAGCAAGAGCCAAAATAAATGGACTGACCGATGAGGAGATGAAGGAACTTCTAAGAGATTAAGACTGTCAGAATTTGAAGGCTCATTTCTTGAAAATTAGTTTTTAGAAAAGTCATCTGATGATGGAGAAGAGTGTTAAAAATGAAAACTCTTCAATACCTAAATGTGATTTTATGGGGAAGGACAAAATAAAGACTAAATTTGAAGAAGTAGAAACTTTTTCCAACCTAGTTGAATTCATCGCAAATGATCTTGAGTACAGCAATTTGATGGATCCCAAGGATAATATACAAGAACAGGATTTCTGGGACGGGAAAGGAAGAGAAGTCCACCTCAAAAACGAAGATAGAACAATTGTCCGCATAATTCGAGTAGAAGAAAACGAAGTAGATCTCAGAGATATTAAAGACAGAATAAAGAGAAAAGGCCGTAGAAACCAAGAACTATTCACAGTATTTACATATGTAGACGAGGACGGAAACCTAGCAGGCAAAACAAGATTCTTCTGGCTGAACAGAAGGCTTTCAGAAGAAGATGTAGACGTAGAATACGATCTAAGGTACTTTGAAGCAAATCCAGAAAAATTGGAGCCTGTTTATATAGACTATTTAGATAATCTCAGAGTAGGAAGTAAGAGTATAGAAACTCTTGAAGATGATGAATCCGACAAAGGCCTTAGAGAGATCTTCTCTATTGAAACAATTACTAAGAGATTCTACAGCGAGTTCCACGATGTAATAGAGGAAGTAGAGGACCATATTGAAGGCCTTGATAATGATGTAGATGAACACCACTATGCACAGGTCTTGATCAACAGAATCCTCTTCATCATGTTTATAGAAGAGAAAGAATGGCTCAGCAAAGAACCAGACGACTACTCCGGCGACAAAAAATATCTGGAGGAGAAATACGAGGAGCTGCGGGATAGCGATGAAGTTGATGATATCTGGAACGACTTCTTCAGAAACCTGTTTTTCGATGGACTCAGCCACAAAGGAGAAAGCCCAGATATTGTAGGAACAGTACCTTATCTGAACGGAGGGCTGTTCGAGGAAAAAGAATACGAACAAGATGTTTATGTAGAGAAAGAGTTCTTTGAGGCTTTGCTTAACCCTGAAACAGATGCACAGGGCAACAGGAAAGGCTTCCTGCTACAGTACAAACTCAAGCTGAGTGAGAGCAATCCTTCAGAACAGGAACTTGTCGTTGACCCAGAGTTCATCGGCCGCGTATTTGAGATGTCTATGCAGCAAGATCCAGAAGAGCGTGGAGAGAAAGGCGCATTCTATACTCCAAAAGATATTACGCAGTACATGTCCAAGAACTCAATTAAACAGCTACTTCTGAACGAGCTGCCGGAGAAAGAAGAAGAACTTTCACAGCTGGTGCTGCATCATAAAATTGAGGACAACTTTACAGAGGGAGAACTCCAGAAGATCCACGACGAACTGAAGGAAATTAATGTACTGGATCCGGCGGTAGGTTCTGGAGCATTCATAATCGCAGTCATGGAGGAACTGGTCGGAATCTTCGAAGCAATCAACCCGGAAATAGGAGAGGAAGAAGACACATACGACCTCAAAGAACACATGATCGCCAACAACCTCTACGGAGTAGACATCGACCAAGCAGGAATCGAACTCTGCAAATTCCGCACCTGGCTCCACCTCATGCAAGACCTCGACATCAACCTCAAAACACTCAAACAACAAAACGACAAATACGCACTACCCAACCTCGACTTCAAATTCTTCGTAGGAAACAGCCTCTCAGGAGACTACAAACCAATAGGAGCAATCGACAAAATCAAGGAATCTGGAGTACAGAGACAACTTGAACTCACTGGAGATTCGTACGATTCAGAATCATTCGATACAGACTTCCTGAACAAAATAGAAGCAAAGCGAGATGAGTACACCCGCACGCATGATCAGGATAAGAAAGAGGAACTTGAGCAGGAAATTAATCAGCTGACCGAAAAAATAGAGAACTCAATCAACTGGGCAGACACCGACTACTACATGGAAGAAGTAGTAGAGAGCTCAGGAGACGACTTCAAATGGAGCGTCCACATGCCTGAAGTAATGGCAGAAGGCGGCTTCGATATTGTAATAGCTAATCCTCCATATCAAGGAGGTAAGAATTCAACACATGATTACATCAGCGCTTTAAGCGACTTTTTAAGCGCTAAAAGAGAGGAATACAATAAAATACCCGGAATGACGAAAGATCTTTATCAAAAATTTGTTTATAGAGGTTTTGAATTGTTAAGTCAAGAAGGAGTCATAAATTATATTACGAGTAATACTTTCCTGACTATTGGTTCGAAGAAACCAACCAGGAATATTTTACTGTCAAATGGACTTAAGGAAATCACTCTTTCTAACGAAAATACCTTTGACGCAACGGTTAAACCTGCTATTTTCCTTGCTAGAAAAACAGAAGCTGAAAGTTCAGATCTAATCAGATTCAACGATGCAAGAGAAAAAGATATCAGCAACTACACACTTTTGGTGACAGAATCGTTCTCTGAAAATAGCTATTTCATAGAAAAAGGAAAATATGACGAGGCATTTCGAAAGGCATTCTTTCCTCCAACTGAAGAAAACTTGAGATTTTTTGAACGATTTAATTCTAAGCTTTCTTCCCTAGAGAACGACTGGGAAGATGCTATTAGAGATTCAGAAACTGTTGAAGAGAACTTAGATGAGATCAGAGAAAATCACTTCAATGATCTTGCCGAAGGAGATACAACTATTCTTGGACTAAATGCTGTAGGAGGTCAAGGAATAAATACTGGAGATAATGAGGAATTTATCGCCTACATCGAAGGAACTGATGGCGCTCAAGAAGTAAAGGATAGAAATGAAAATTTTGAATATGAAAAGAAGAACGAAAAAACCTATAAATGGCTCAGCAGAGTTGTAAAAGAAGAATCAATACATAAACTCGAAGGAAAGAAAGTAACTGAAAAAGAAAAGGAAAACGGCTTTAAAACTGAATCTGATTACTATTGGGTTCCGCTAGAAAAAGGATTCAAGGAATCCGATGTTTACTACAGACCTCAAAAGAATGTAATAAACTGGTCTGAGGAAGCTGTTGAGGAAATGAGAGAAGCTGGTACAATGAGAAATTTGAGATACCAGTTTGAAGAATGCCTCTTTATATCGTGCGGAGGCACAGGAGATGAATTTAGAGTTCGGATGATAAAAGATTCTGTAGCAACATCAGCAGGCGTGATTTTCAACCCGATCAACGACCAGATGTCTGTCAAATACTTACTAGGTCTTCTTAATTCTGATGTGATAAGGCACCTGGTTACGAACTTCATAAATAACACAGTCAATGTTGCTATCACAGATATTAGATATGTGCCTATAGTAATTCCTGATGATAATCAGGAGCAAGAGGTCATAGACATAGTTTCTGACATCATTGAGAAAAGAAAGGACGGAGAAGAAATTAAAGATCTAGAGAGGAACTTAAATTCAAAAGTTTCAGAAATCTATGGTGTTGAGTTGGATGAGTGATGATGTTCAGTATCCTGGTGTGATGGATAATCGGGAGTGGAGTGTTAGTGACCGGGCTAATCAGTATTGTGCGGGTGCTGAGACGGTTAAGGTGGCTGTTGGTTATTTTTATGTTGCTGGTTTTGAGTTGTTGAAGGAGAGTTTTGCTGATGTTGATGAGGTTAAGTTGTTGATTGGTCGGCAGACTGATGAGCAGACCAGGGATGAGTTGGTGAAGGGTTTTGCTGATGAGTTGGATGATGTTGAGCAGAATGAGGATACGAATCAGAGTGTTAGGCATCTTTATCAGTTGATTCAGGAGGATAAAGTCAAGGTTAAGATTTATACGGGGAGCAGGTTCCATCCTAAGCTTTACTACTTCGATAGAGGTGATATCAAGGATACGGCTATTGTAGGTTCTTCGAACTTCTCTCCGAGCGGTTTGAAAGGTAATGTAGAATTGAATGTGGAGAAAAACGAGCCCCTGCCTACCAATTTCTTGAATAACTGGTTTGAGGAGTTATGGGAAGAGGCGGATGAGTTCA
Organism: Candidatus Nanohalobium sp.; assembly: GCA_042217555.1. GTDB lineage: Archaea > Nanohalarchaeota > Nanosalinia > Nanosalinales > Nanosalinaceae > Nanohalobium. The sequence goes on from JBDGSL010000006.1 coordinate 5,359, forward strand.
AGAAAGATTTGCTTGAGGTAGTTGAAAGTTCCAAGTTTGAAGATGAGGCGAAGAAACCTGTTGATCCGGGTGTTGAAGGTCTGATCAGTCCGAAACAAGCTACCGAGATGTATATCCGGAATCACTTCGAACGAGAAGTTGAGGACGGTACATTATTTGAGGATATTGAGGGAGAGTATGAGGATCAACTTGCCGAGTTCCAGAATGATGCAGTAAGAGCAGCAAGATATACCCTGGATCGCTACAACGGAGTTATTCTTTCTGACAGCGTTGGACTAGGCAAGACTTGGATCGGTTCTGCACTTGCTGAAGAATATTCGAATCCACAGTCCCAAGAGTTGATTATCGCTCCTAAACGGCTTCACAGCATGTGGGAACAAACTCTAAATAAAGAGTTCAATGTGCAGGGAGAGCAGAGAATTATTTCCTTCCAGGAACTCTCTATGATGGATGCAGACGATATCGAGCGCTTCAGAGATTATGACCTGATTTTAATTGATGAGGCCCACAAGTTAAGAAATCAGGGCAGTAAGCGTTACAGCAATATTCAGAATATCGGGCGTAAAGACAAGAAATACATTTTACTAACTGCTACTCCTGTTCAAAACTCCGCTACAGATCTAAACAATATTATTAAGATTTTTGCGGACGATGATGACTTCGACATCAATCTGTACAATGATGAAGAGGTTTCTGATATTTTCAAGGCCTATCAGAAAGAAAGTCTGAAGGATGATCCTGATGAAGCTAAGATGGAGAGATTAAAGGAGGATATTGAGAGAATAATGCGTGAAGTAGTTATTTCCAGAACTAGAGACTATATTATGGATAATTATGATAATGTCATGATTGGAGATCGGGAAATTAAGACTCCTGATAGGAAGCCCAAGCTTATACCTCCTGAAAGCGATGATATGAAGGTCCTTTACAGTGAGATCATCGATATTGTGGCCGGAAGAGATGATCAGGATGATGAAGGCCTTAATCTACCTTATGTGGGAGTTCAGCGTTATGGAGATGCAGAAACAGATGAGTTTGAGATCCAGTACCGGAATGCTGGCGCCTTGATTACTATTTTACTCTTTAAGAGATTAGAGAGCAGTCTTGCTGCATTCCAACAATCAATCCATAGATTAAAAGAGCGTGAAAAAGCTATAAAGGAAATTGCTAGCGGAGATGTTAATTCTCCTCAAAAGCGGCAAGAAGTGATGGACTACTTTGAAGAGAGAGATGATGAAGGAGAGCTGGAAGATGTAGATATTGACGAAGTTATAGATGCTGTTGAAAATTTAGACAGAGATGAGAGAAAAGAAATCACTACCGATGTTGACGAAGATCTTATAGATCTAAAAGAACTAGAAGACAAGGCTGAAGAATTTATTCATGAAGACGGTACTGATGCTAAAGTTGAGCAGCTAAAAGATCTACTGAACGACGAATTGGATGATGAGAAAGTTCTGATTTTTACCCAATATGTACCTACGGCAGAATATATCTTCGAAAAATTAACCGGAAATACTGGCTCTTCACAGATTGGTCAGTTTGAAGATAAGAAAATAGGCTATGTTCACGGAGACTCATTCAAGCGAGAAGTAGTTACCCAATTTGCCCCAAACTCACAAGGAGCTCAGACAGGTCTATCCGATGAAGATGTAGATGTATTAATCACAACAGATGTTCTTTCTGTTGGCCAGAATTTGCAAGATGCAAGGGTTGTTGTAAACTATGATTTGCATTGGAACCCTATGAAGATGGAACAAAGGATAGGTAGAATAGATAGAATCACTACTGAGCACGATGAGCTGCTTATTTACAACTTTATACCTACACAGGAGCTTGATGATACATTAGGGCTTTTAGAAAGGATAAGAAGAAAAATTGAAGATATTTCAAACACATTTGGAAAAGAAGCACCTATTCTAGAAGATGCTGAAGATCGTGTTGAGAAAAACCTGATTATATACGACAAGGTTCAAGAAGATGGATCTGAATTCTCAGAGGAAGACTTTGAGAAAGCAAAGTCCAAGTACGACCAGTTTAGGTCACAGGTTAAGGAGTTCTGTGAAGAAAACAATATAGATCTTGGTGATTTAAAAAGAATTTCTGCATTAGAAGATGAATCACGGGTTGCATCAAACTTTGATGCCGATGAGGAGGCATACATGGTTATGGCTCACTTAGAGTTCACTAATGGTACAGAAGATGTGAGATCAATAATAACTAGGAACGAGTTCGGCATGGAGACTTACGACATAGATGGGCAGAGAGCAATAACTAACCTCCCAATAGATGAAGATGATGAGGCAGAAATTTTTGATATAATTAAATCGAATCGACCAGATAAGAACCCGGATATAGAAGAAGCCAGAGAAATCGAAGACATCCTTACAAGCCCAACTAAATGGAATAAACAAGTATTAGACATCGAAAATAGTGTGCCAGATGATTTAAATGATCTATATAACTATTGCAGTGAAATAAAAGATGATTCAAGCTATTCTAAGGAAATAAGAGAGAAAGCACAGGACATAGTAGATAATTTAGATAACTATAAGCTCACAGATTATTATATCAAGGAGTTAAGAAATATCTACAGATATAGAAGAAATTACGAAGACAATTCTCTAATTGAGCATGTTTGGGAGAAGATGCAAAACTTCGAAATGATATCCCCTAGAAAAGTGAAAAATGTCGACATTAAACTGATTGAGAAGGTATAAAATTTCTTTTACAACTTTTGATTATCTATATCCTGATTCAACTTCTAACTGGTATTTCTCCTATTTTCCGCTTTGGTACTTGTCTACTTACTTCTTGTTCTCTTGCTCCTTGTCAACAAGCACCCCTATGTGTAATTGTTGTTAAGTTGCTTGTTTCTATGTAACTTCTATCAGTAAGTATTTGAATTCGGCTTCTTTCCTGTCTGGTTGGTTTTGGTAATTGTAGCTTTCCCAGCTAAGGTTGTATGTTCCATTAAGGCTTATTGGTTCTGGATCTTTTGACCCTTTCCACTTTAAAGTGCCTTCTAACTCTTTACCCTCATGTAAGCGGAAATCTTCGTCCTGAGGGTGCTCTTTTCTTGCACGATCGCCGTTCCAACAAAGGCCATTGTTCGTAAGAAAAACTACATAACCTTTCTCACCATGATCCTCGACATATTTCTCTACTCTATGGATGTCCTCAACTACGGCTCTTCTATTTTTATTCTCTGCTTGCTGATTCTTCAAATTGTAGCTTTCTCCATCTATCTTTGTTTCTAACCCTTTAGTCTTGTATTTAAGCTCTATAGGTATTTTAGAATCATTAGATATTACTAGTATATCTAAATAGCTTCTTTTTCCTTTTTCATCTTGAAGAAACTCTCTTTCCAACCTAATGTCGCTGTTTTCCAGCTCTGATTCAAGGTACATTGCTAAAGAGTGTTGTAGATCTGCTTCTGAATGAAAAATTCTGCTGTTTTCCTGTAGGAACTCTTCCAACTTATCTTTCATATCCATATTTTCGATTCCTCTGGCCTAAAGTCTTTTGCTAGGCCTTGTTAAGCCAGTAGTCTTCTTCTATATTTTGAGAGTTAGGGTGAACATACAGTATAGAGACCTCATCGCCTCTTAAGTTGCTTATTTTCTCTCTTGCTGCTTCCCCTACTTTTTTGTGGACCTGTAGGTTGCCATTATATTCTTCTTCGCCTTCGGGTTCTTTTCCTTGGTACATGTAGTTGTTATTGGAAAAGATAAGGAGGTATTTATCTACATCGTCCGGTAAGCCATCTAATTCGTCAATATCTCCTTTGCTATTATTTCCGTCACTGTCTTTACTATTTTCTCCTTTGTAGAGGCTGTTTTCTTCTAGGTTAAGCTGTTCTTTGATTTCTTCCTTAGTCATATCTTTGTTATCTGAGATACTGGTTTTGGTGGGGAAGTGTCTTTTATTTTTCACAAATTTGAGTTCGATTGCTGCATCTATATCATTCTCACTATATCGTTTGGATCCTTGCTGTACCCATTCAACATCTACTTCGCCATCTTTCTGGAAAATAACTACATCTATCCTCTTTCCTTCCTCAAGGCTTACTTCAGTGTGAATACGGTTGATTTTACCGCCGTTATCTCTTATCATCTTCCAGTAAGTCTGTTTGTACTTATTGCTATTTCCGAATTCATACTTTTCTTTGCCGTCTTCGTCTATGCTTTCGTAAAATTCGTCCCGGTTTACTGATGTCTTTTTCTCTTCTAGTTCTTCTTTCAGTAGTTCAATGAATTTGACTCTGATGTCTTCTTCAGTCACAAAGTTAAGCGGATTATTAGCAAACTTATCAGCTAAATCTTCAGATACTTTGGTAATATCCATAAGAATAGAATGTCTTTCTTACCTTTTACAGATTTCTAAAGTAATGAAGAACAGATAATCTGAGCCCCTAAACTAGTTTATCAAATCTAGAAAGCATTCCCTTTCTGAATCTTAGGGTGAAACTTTTGAGCTTGCGTGGTGTTGAAAATCCGATATAGGCCTCTAATTCTTGATATTTCCTTCCTTCAGCCATGTGAAGACTAACACTCATAGCTCTATGACATCCATCTCTTACTCGTGGCGACTTCAAACCGTTAACTGTGACTATTATTGGGTGTTTTGGTGTCTCTTCAGGTAAATTATTAGCCAGTTCTCTAATATGGTCTGTACCGACACCTTCCTTATTCAAAGTCTTAGATACTTTCGAATCTGGGTTCTGTAGCTGTTTACCTAATTTATCTATAGTATGATCTGGGATGTCGTAGTTTGCCCAAACCGAGTAAAGTTGTCGAAACTCTTTTTCCGAAAGTTCGGTTTTATACCATTCAAATGATTCTTCGAGAAAGAAGCCAGCAGTTTCAGGTTCTTTTTCCTGTAATTTCGCTAACTTTTTTGATTCACTCATTTCGTCTAAATTAGAAATAGTCTCATTATGTTTCTCTAGCTCTTTTCTTAACCAAGACTCTATTACCTCTTCTTGAGAGACTCTTTCCATGATATAATTTTTAGACTCAACTTTCGGCTGATCTACCTTTTCATTTCCTAGTTCTATTCAATTTATAGTTTTGCTGTAAGAGTCCTGATCTAGTACTTTGTTGGTTTCTTTATTGCGGATCTCAGCAGTGAATACATATTCTCCGGTGCTGTTGATTGATTGGTAAAGGGAAATGTCTTCAGTGCTTGACTTGCCGGCAGCTAATTCAGAGAAGAACGTTACTGCATCGTCGCTTGAGTATATCTCTGAACTGTCATGTGAGATGGTAATACCTACTTCAGGCATAAATGAGATTTCGCCTGTGTTCTCAATTTTAACCTCAACGTTGCTAATAGTTCCTGAATCGGATATGTATTGTGAGTCATAATTTGTCCATGAACTTTGTACTGAAACTATCTCAATAGAGGCCTTAGGTTTAGGTTTCTCGGCAAATTCAAGGCTATATCTCGTTTCTTTATCTGGGAGTTCATAAACTGCTGTACTTGATCCAAATAAGGAGAACTTGTATTTGAATTTCAGATTAGATACATTCTCAGGTACTTCAAATGCTATTCTTCCTCTTTCTTTTCCCCCTGGAAGAATTTCTCCTGAAGTAAACCCTTTCTCTAGAGCAGATGCAGAATAAATACTTGGCTCATACGTATATCCTTCTCCATCTTGTACCTCTGCAGTTAGAATATTTGAAACTGTAACTGACTTGTTCTTTTGCTGATTATAAACTGTAATATCAACTAGAACATAGTCTTTTCCTGATGAAGCTTTGGAATTGTAGTAGGAACTTGTTACAGGTATTTTATTCACATAGTTGACTGAATTAAGCTTAACTGCCATATTGCCGGTAGAGGCTTTTTCACCGACTGAAAAAGTATTTACAAAGGTTTCTTTATTCACATCTTTCGTAGTATTATTTACTTTAGATGGGTTATCATAGTCTTGTGAGCTTGAACAACCTGATGCAATCAAAACTAAGCCAATAAGTAGTGCAGGCATGAACTTTCTAATTATAACCACCTATTACCTCCATTTTTGAGCACCTTTTTCAAGTTACCCCAATTCAATTTGAAAAAGAGGAAAGTTGACAAGGTTGAATCAAAAACCGCATACCCACCGATTTTGCTCACGATTTTTTGGCCGATTATCTGTAAAAAATTACAAAGTTAGCTGTTTTCCAGAGAAAAAGTGGCTTCTACCGAAACCTTAAGAATAATATAATTATTAGGGAATCGGTAAAAACCACTTTCTCTATAGCTTTTGTCTAATAGTGTAAAAAACACCAAAAGATCGGTTATTTTAGAAACCACTCAATTTTGCGGGAAAATCCACTTTCTTTTCGACTACTAACTTCACCGCCATCTTCTAGATTTTCGAGCTGTTCACGGACTCTTTTCTCATCTCCTAAAACACTCTTCTTGATTTCAGTGGTCGTTTTACCACTTTCATCTAGAAGATCAAGAATATCTTCTTTGATATCCTCATCTGACCTTGTAGTCTTCATGCTGATTTTTCCTGAATTATAGGTGTGGTCTTCACTTTCACGAGCAGCACCTTTGATGTCGTTACCAGGAACACCAGTGTAGCTGGTTATCTGCTTTACACTCTTTCCGCTGTATTCATCAAGAACCTCATTTTCACGCAAAGCTTCCTGAACCATCTCGTTAATAGAAACATTTTCCACATCATCTCTATCTAATCCTAGACTATCTAAAAGATCTTCAGGAACAATACCCGCAACAAAAATATGTTTTCTCTGCTGCCTCATATTCCTTAACCTGAGAGCAGCATCAGTTACAGCACTGTTCACAAGCATATCGTGAACTACCTTGATGTTCTTATCTTCATCGCTGTAGTAATACTCTCTTTCACCTTGATCGTTTTTCTTGTACTCTGCATCCATTCGTGATGAATTGTTGTACTTTGTATCCTCACGAACATCATCATTCACAAGTGCCGGAAAATCACCTGTCATCAAATAATACCTTTTGATGTAGGAAAGATGGTTCTTGTTCGGTGTCCCGACAAGGAAAATCCTTTCAAAGTCCTCAAAGTCATTTGTGCCCTGAATGCCTCCGCCATCCCAGTACTTGAAAGGTAAGTCACCAAAAATTGTAGGTTGAACTATGGAATCCACATCATATTCACCTTCTAGGAAATCCATGTAGCCTACAAAACCTGTGTTATCGAACATTTTTGCTATTTGCTTCATTCGTGCCTTGAAGCTCTCGCTGAAATGCCTTTCACCAGTAATATCTGTAGACAGGCTTGAACGACTGAATGTGCCGTTTCCCGGTCTAGTAACTTTGTAGATATCGGCCTTAAGCCCAGCACTTTCTACATGTTCGGAAGCATCTGTAATCCTTGGTACGATGTGCTCTTCAAGGTTGTTAATGTCGTAATAACTTTTCTTGTCGAAGCTTTGCTTTCCACCTGGATGATACCTTTCAGGCATTATCTTGTACTCTGCTTCGTCCTTCCTCATCTTGTAGTCTAAATATCTTCTTCCCACAGTATTGAACCATTCTTCGTTGAATCCGGCCCAAGCCCACTTTACATCTACATTGTGCTTCAAAGAAAGGTCAAATATACGAAAAGCATGAGGTTTCGACATCCAAAACAGCACCCTCTTTTGACTGCCTATCTTCTTCCCTTCCTCACAATGCCACTCGCCGTTGTAAGCCCATTTTTCACTTATCACAACATTCATGTCCTTGCTCTCCCATAGAGTACGGGAAAGCCGGATCACTTCAACAGCTGATTCAACAGCTTCACTATCTTGTATTTCGCCATCGGACATGTTCTCATTGATGACATCATAAAGAATGTTTGCAAGCTTCCCGTGATCTCTAGAGTCTATAAACATGTAATAGAGCTTTTTGAAGTGTTTCTGGAACATGTCATCTTCAAAGTCATACAGGCGGTTTATGTGTGAAATGTAGTAATCATCTTTGTTAGATGCTCTATCTTCGTCTCTATCTTTGTTAATATGGAAGTTAACTTCTCCTTTTTCTTCCGCCTTGAAAAGCTTGTTCAAACTTCCATTAAACCTGTTAAACAGCTTTTTCTTGTTATACTGGTTGAATGCATACTCAAATACTTCAAGAAGCTCGTCCAGTCTTTCCACATATTCACCACTGTCACTGATATTGCTGACACACTTTTTCAGTACCTTTATCATTTCTTCTATAGATTCAAGGTCTTTATCAAATGTAAACTCTCTTTCCTCACCGTCTATACCTTCGTCTATCAACAAAGTATCAAGGCTTTTGTATTGCTGTAGATGGTTGAATTGTAGAGGATCAAGGTATGGTGGTTCTTCTTCCAGTTGCTTCTTGTAGACGTTGTCCTCATAATCTAACAGCGTCTTAGAAATTATAGCAGGTCTAACACCGGCATCGTACATGCTTTGAGCCTTACTTATTACATCGTCCGGAAAGCCTTTCTCTCTTAACAACTTGATTAAACCCATTCGATGGGTAGCACCATCTATGTCCTCTTTAAACTCGTTTTCCAAGTGGTCGTGTTCCCTAGAAGTAATAGCAACGTCTTTATCTGTCTCATTCACAAACTCCTTCATCCAGTGGGTTTTGCCAAGACCTTGAGGAGTCGTATTGATATCGACGAAGTGTTGTTTCAAATCTATGCTTATCGGTCCGCCATCGATATTTATTTTATCAAAAGTATCGTCTCTCCTGTAGAATTCTTTGTGAATAGGTGCTGCTTTATTCCTTGCACCTTGAACTTCTTCACTGTTCGTTAAGTTCTTATTAACATCCTTACAATTCTTTACCATAGTAAAAGATCACTTCAGCAACCGTTGAAGTCCGACCTCTCCAAGCCAGATCTTTATCTCCGGAGCACGGCAATGCTCTGGAGCTTCTTCTTTTCTTATTAGATTTTGAATGCATCATTATCACCTTTAACTATTCATGGGATCAGCCCACTCAGAATCGTGCTTGTCCATTTCTTCCTGTAGCGGTGTGTAATCTGCCGAGGCCTTCTTTGGTTCAGCATCTGTGATCTTGCTGAGCGCATGTATCTTCCTTGAACTACACTCTTTGCATCTCTGGGGTTTGCTTTTCACTAATATAGTCCAGTATTCAGCTCCACAGCCTACACACTTGATCTTGAATCTGAGGTCACGGTTTGAACTCATATTATTAATTTATTCGTTGTTCTTTAAGACTCCTACCGTTATTTACCCTTTTTGATCGATACCAAGAGATCTGAGACCTTTGCATCTGTAATGGGGAAGGGTAAGACAGTAAGATCCGTGTACTTCCCACTACCGGTTCCACTTCTCTGTATGGACAGGTCTTTACCGTACAGTTCTCTGAACACCAAATAATGGAGGTCTAAAACCGGTGTAAAGGCCTTTAATGTCCTTTTTAACGTGGTTTTATGGCTTCGGTTTGAGGCCTTCACGATTCAACTACCTGGTCTTCGATCTCGATATAATCTGATATGTCGATCTGGTACTTTCTCTTCAGTGTATCGATGTAGATCTCGGTTGTTTCTTCGTCGCTGTGTCTTGCGTAATTGCTTAACCGTGACTTGATCTGGCTGTAATCATAATCGTTGTCCTCGTCTTCCGCCATCTTCTTACCAAGTTTAACCAATCGTGAATGCCTGAAATCGTGTGTGCCTTCAAGGTCTACTGCTACTTTATCGGCTGCTGCCTTTAACGGATTTAAGACACGGTAATACAATTTTTTCAGGTCGTCGGTATCTTTGAAGAATATTTTTTCATCTCCATTCACGTTTTCGGGTTTGAAATCCTCTATCCTTGTTCTAGTGCTGTCCGTGACCTTTACCGTGCCTGAATTTTTGCTTTTCGACCTATCAGCGTGAATAAGTATCTGGTTGTCGTCCAGCTTTACACCTGACCATGTATCTCTTTCATAGTCCTTCCACCGTAAACGTGCTATATCGCTGAACCTGCCTGCTGTTTCATACATAACCTGTAAAAACAACTTTAGTTCCTCTTCATCAAGGACTTCGATGTGGTCGCCGACCTTGTCTATAATCCTTAAAATCTCCTGCTCACTGTGGATCTTTGCCCTTATCTTGTCCTCCTTGCTTCTGGCTTCCGTTGATTCACCTACACTGTGAACCTGGGACCTCAAATAGTTAGCATTCCTTGTAGCAGTTCTACCGCTTCTTTCGGCCTTGAAATCAAGGTACTTCTTAAGACCGTATTCAGTGGCTTTACTTCCGATGTAGTTGACCATTTCGTTGTTGATCTTGTCTATAACCATATCTTCGTTCTCATCAGGTTCTAAATCTATTACACCAAATCTGTCGTGATGCTTGTAGCTGAATGCATAGTACCTCTTAACATAGTTGAAGTAATCCGTTACTGTCTTGTCTGAAGTATGGTTTTCCTCGAGGTACTCTTTGAAGTTTTCCAGCTCGTCCACCACCGACTCATCAAGTTCAATGTTCGGTTCGTTGATGCTGTAGTTCACAGTTGCCAAGTTAACACCCTTTATACTAACTTTACTTAGTATCTTTCTTGTTCCTTTCGATTTTATCGATTTCTACGGATTGAAAGGCTTTATTACCTTCATAAAAAGATAAATAAGAATTAGAAAAGGTCTATTTCAGCTTTTACTTGTATTAACCTCTTTGACTGTTAGATTTTCTACTATAATTTCCCAGTTTTCCTCACAAAGAGACTGGATGAATAACAGAATACGGACACCATCTTTTGCATCCATATCTCTATTCTCAAAATTAACCAGTTCCTCAAACCGGAGTTTGTCTGTTGACATAGTTGAGTCTTCAAGGAGAGAAGAAACAACTTCTTGTAGGTGCTCCGTATTCAACCCTAAATGATACCAGATTTTTGCCCCTGTGGTATTGGAATAATGAATCCCACGTCCTTCTTTCGCTTCTTCCCATTTCTGATTGCATGAGTCAAGCCGATGCTTCAGGACTTGGAAAATTTTAGATTCTTCAGGATCAAGCTCTTTTCTCGTCGTGTTTTCTTCATCTCTAATGACGATAGAGGGAGTTACTGAACCGCCTTTAGACATTATTCATCACCTCTTTCCCTCTTCTTTTTTGTAATAAACAGGTTTTGAACTTTTTTGCTCCTCTCTCGAGGAAACTGTGTTGTTCTGTTGTGGTGTCATTTTGATACACCTAGTATTGTTTTTCAGCTCTCTCGAGCTGCTCTAGTTTATCTTCGATATTTTCCTTCCGTTCCATCAGGTATTCACGTCTACCGTCGATTGAATTAGGGTACTGGTCTTGCTTCTCAACTATCTCCGCCAGCAAGTCTATAATTTCGACTGGGTCAAGACCTTCCATCATGTGCTTGAGATATCCCCTAGACATGCTCATGAACCCGTCAAAACTACTCCGGCCTTGAGGAGTATCACCTCTTGAGCCTCGCTTAAGCTTCGTGTTCCTCGATCCCATGAGGATCACCTCCTTTTTTTGTCTCCTCGAGCACTTGCTTTGTCCGTTTAACCACTTCCTTCACGAGACCATCGTCAAGTGCTTCTATTTCTTCCTGGGTTGCATTTTCGACAACTTCTAAAGCATCGGTGATAGATTGTAGGTAGGTGCGGGAACTGGTCATTTTTCGTGCCTCTACCCCACCATTCAACAGAGAACTATCATGACCAATCTGAAACGAAGAAAAACTTCGGTTTGGTGCGAAATATGAGCAAAGCGGATAAAAAGCAGATATACGACTACATCAAAGAAAGAACTGAAAAAGCACTTCTACCTGTAACTATGAACGATCTAAAAAAAGAGTTTGATCTCAGTGAGAAAACTATAAGGAAGAAAAGAGATCAGCTTAGACATCAAGGTAAAATCGTGAAGGCCTTGAATAAAAGTATGAATGGACAGGAATACTATGTACCTTCCTTATACGATCCTGAAATACTTCTTGAGGACTACAATAGGCTTGCTGGCGAAATAAGAAAGGCAGTTATAGAGATAAGAGAGATAACATACTTTAAAAATCCTAGGAAGCAAGATGTCGCCGACTGGATAGATAGAGAGTGCAACGACCTATTCAAAAACACTTTTGATGCTGCTAGGCAAAAATACGGATTTGAATGGTACAAGCCAAGTGAGGAAGAGATCGAAAATGCAAAGTTAAAGACCCAATGGCTCATGAAAACATCTTTCAGGATGCACAAGAATTGGCACCCTCTTGGCAACTACGACGACGAGCGTATAGAAGATGAGATTAATGCTGATGAACCACTCATTGTTGCCAAAAATTTTGCTCAAGATCATTCTGATTTATTAGATGAATTTGAAGTCAAAGATAAGATGAAAGACAAATCAGGTGTACCCAAAGCTGCTTTAGTAGAAGTTCCGCACAGGTTAAGACCTTTCGTGGACGATAACAAGTTTGGAGTAGAAATTCAGCCATTATAGATCGTGGAAGTTAAGGATCACATAATCTCATTCACTCTCAGCAAGCATTACATAGATTACAAAACCAAAAGCACCAGCTGATATCACTTGACTAAATATCGATCTTATGTATACGGCAGTAGCACCGGAGAAAATAGATAATGTAGGCACCACCACTAAGAAGCATATAAGAAATAAAACCGTTCTTTGAACCTTTTCAGCAGCTCTATCAAACAAGGGAAGGCCTTTCGCTCTTTTCATACTTAAATTAATGTCTTTAGTTGACTCCCCAGATGAATATGGCATTAACTGTATTAACTGTATTTGAAGATCCTTAACAAATTCAAGTTCTTGCTGATACTTGCTGTAGTTTCTTTTCTTTACTGCATCATTCACAATATGTATCATAGGTAGTGAGAACGACAACACAATGCCTGAAAGGATGGATAGTAAAACAGAAGTGACTGTTATCGGTTCAGAACTAAAGAATACATTTGATGACCAATGAAGGCACAGAGAAATGAATAGTACAAGTAAAAACAGTTTAAGACTATCAGAAAATCTTTTCCACATACTCTTTAGTTTACATTTAAATCTCAAGTAATTTTTGATCTAGAGGAATCGAAGAAGAAATTACCGACCGTTCCATTCAGGGTCAAACTTCTGAATCAATGGATTCTCTAATGCCCGAACCATGTCTAGTTCTAATCCTCTGTAACTGATTTGATTTGGCGATAGAGACCAAATACCTACTTCACTACCCGATTCCAACTTCTCAGTTATCTTCTCTTTTATTTTTTCATTGGTTTTTTGGCTTTCATGAGGATTCTTATAACCTGTAATCCTTGTTTTAAGCGTTTTATTCGTCTTACCTATATACATAGGAACTCCATCAGATGTTATGACATAAACTGCCTCTTTAGATGAGTTAGCATTCAAGTCAAAGTCTACTTTACCGTTTTCCAGATAAAAGTTACCTGACTTCACAAAGCCATAATCCTCCAAATTTGTCATAGATAAAATAGTCCTCAGTTACATGAAAAGCTTTCGATGCTGTGATGATCTGGTTGAAAGAATATCTCACTTACTTCTCTTTTCTTAATAATCCCCTAGAGCATAAGAAGGTTTAGATCTTAAGAATTACTCGAACGAAAATCAAGAAAGGGCTACAAATGAGATACTTCAAGCCCCGAGAGGGATGGAACCGAGCTCGGAAAGTCAGGCAGGCATTCTAAGTATTCTTGCTTAAATTTTAAGTATCTTTAACCGTTTTTATAACTGTATGAAAATGCAGGTTAAGCCAAATGGTCAAGCCGTCATCACCATCCCAAAGAAACTAAGGAAAGCCAAAGACTGGGAAGATAAAGAAGAACTAGAATGGAATATAAACAACCAAGGAGATCTAGAACTTAGGGAAAAGAACTAGATAAAGCAGAAAAGAGATTTCGAGAATATATCGTTGAGTCTTCTACTCCACTTATTCTAAACATTTACATTAGACACCAGGGGTGTTTTAAGCCGCCCTCTATCTTTCTATTAACCCTTAGGGTTAATTTACTAACTTTAGAAGAGAAAAACGTCTTTAACTTTAAGATATAACTCTAAAAGTGAAGCTCAAGAGTTTATTTAGGCCAAAAGCATAAAAAACATCTAATCAACATATTTTACAGAAGGTGAAACCGCTTTATGACAAATACCGAACGAAAAAATCAGTGCTCTGTCTATGGAGAAAACTGGGCAGAGTCTATGCCGCCAAATATGGTAGAGACCGCAATTGAAAACGGAAAAATCGATGAAAGCTGCAGAAGCGAGGATAACAGTGAATAGCTATGAAGAAACTTCCGCAGGCAGCAAAAGACCTAGAAAAACCGGAAAAATCCCTTAAAAAAAGCTTAAGAAACCTCTTAGAGCATCATTTAGAAGAGCAAACTGCATAAGAGGTGAGAAAAATGAATAAGAGGAGGTATAGGGAAACTCCGAGAGAAAGATGGCTTAAAAAATTAAATAAATCCAGCGAATCGGTCAAGAATCAAGGCCAGAAACTACAACTCCCTGTCAGATTTGAGAGAAAAACTCTGAAACTAATTGAGAATATTTCTAGCACTTGTGGAGTCAGCAAGGCAGAGGCAGTTAGAAGACTTGTCAAACTAGGGATTAATCGGAGTAGAAGTGATCAAAAATGAACCAGAAAATAAACAAGCCCATTTCAGAGTTTACTGATAAGCAGTTAGAAGCCTATAAGACAGCGATGGAGGAGGCTAAGAAACCTCTAAATAGGAGACAACTCTACTTCAAAATCAGAGAAGAAAGGATTTAC
>JBDGSL010000060.1:0-3923 GCA_042217555.1 Candidatus Nanohalobium sp.
CTGAGTCGTGGTATGACAGTTTCGGGGATACGGAAGGTATTGTTGATTCATTGAAATAGAAAAATGGAATAGGATTACTGCATTTTTTCATCAGTAATCCATTTTAGAAGCTGGTTTACTGGCTGTTTGCCGTCCCATGTGATCGGCAGCATTGCGGGTGCTCCGCCAGGCGAGGCTATCCGTTTAGCTCTTGTATGCAGTATTTCATCCCGTAGTTCATTTCTTCTCTCTTGAGATGTTGCCAGTATGAATTCCTGCAGGTTTCTCACAGAACCGACAGTTTCCAGCGCCTGGGAAAGGTCTTCTACCTCATGAGCTTTCACGTATCTAAAGCTGTGGAACTCCGCTATATCTGACCTGTCCAGGCCTTCATGTTTGACTACTGTGCTATCGTTCTCCCAGTCAGATATCAGGTTTCCGTAATCTCTGGCGATTTTCTTGGATCTGATGATGTTCATCTCCTCTTTTTCCGGTACCTGTCCCATGCTGTAGTTTTCTTTGTAATTCTCTAACTCTTCTGCTAGGTCCTGAAGAAATTCTTCGGTATCCTCTGTTTTTTCCACTATCATAATCAGAGGTGAAAAGCAGAGAAGTTGGTCCCCCCAGGAGAAATCTTTTGCTATTCTTTCCAGAAGATCTTGATCGTAATTCTTCTGCGTGTGTTCGTCAACCAGATATGCTCCGAACTCGAAATGGAAAGGAACAAACCGGGTTGTAGGTGAGGTCTTTCCCTCAATAGAGTCTATCGTTGCATCGTCTCCCCAGGCCATAACATAGTCTGTGGAGAAGAGATTTTTCTCAAGTTCCTCACTGCCTCCAGGCCAGTAGCCCACTCTACACGTGTTGGCCACAGGATTATCCATTTCCGAGTAAACTTCGTGGAGAATTCTGAGAGTGGTTTTATCGCTTGAAGGCATCTTGTGCAGAACCGAGTTTTTGGAAAGAGCTCTCCAGATTTCAGGAGCTATAACTGCTCCTACATTATGTCCTGCATTGATATTGACTCCTCTCCCTATGGGTTCTGCAGTTTCCTCATAACCCTGAGCTTCTTTCCATCCTTCCAGAAACTCAGCAAGATCGGTATCTCCATCTTTCAACCACGAACGAAGAAAATCCTCCTCTGAAAGCTTCCTGATCATCTTTATATCAAACCTAAGCATCTCTTCAGATTCCCCTGTCTCTTTCTTCAACCTCTCCAGATTCTCTTCTTCCTCCAGCTTATCTGCATAAAGATCCAGATTCCTAGATAAGGCCTCGATAACCTCTTCGACAGGAGTCTCCTTAATAATGCTATTATCGGGCACTACTGTCTTAGGATTTTCCGGAAAATCCCTCTCTTCACCGTTTTCCAGTACATATGCTGAGTCAGGTATCTCTTCAGGAATAACTTCCTCAGTTCCTATAGAATCTGTTCCACAACCTCCTCTGTACTGTGCCTGTACTTCGGAAGAGTCAGCTTCTCGTTCCATCTTTGCCACCTCAGAGAGTTGAACGGCCGATATACTCAAGCCGTACATCCTCACCATATTTTCCTCCAGTTTTCCTCATCCTATCATCAGTCAGTATAACTCCAGGATAATCTCTATTGAGAGGATCCACCACAACCAGAAGACCTACCTCTCCGACCTCTACAGGCTCAATCTTCCCTTTCTCTTTGAACTTCTC
The DNA here is from genome assembly GCA_042217555.1 of Candidatus Nanohalobium sp. GTDB lineage: Archaea > Nanohalarchaeota > Nanosalinia > Nanosalinales > Nanosalinaceae > Nanohalobium. The sequence goes on from JBDGSL010000060.1 coordinate 1,666, forward strand.
TTCATCAGCAAGGTACGCAAACCCGTGACCAGGAATTCTTTTCAGATCCGGATTTTCATCACCTGCTTTATTCCCCATGAAGAACATGAATTCTGATGCAGAGTAGAAGTCGAGATGGTTTTCGGGTTTGATATTGAACTTATCAACGAGCATGTTCCGGTATTCTTCTTTCGACTTAGCTTCAGTTCCTTTCCAGCCACCGCCAGTTGCGACAAGACCCTCTTCTCCTAAGTCAATTTGCTGTCCTGTCTTTTCTAGGTATTGAGCATATTTCTCCACTTGTGTTGCTGCTCCGAAGAATATTCCTCTCCCCTCTCCGTTCTTTAGGTTCTTGGTGAGCTTCTCTAGTTCCATGTCTACATCTCCGTCTTCGTTAAGATATAGATGGTGTGAGGAGTTGTACTGATCCATTAACCATCTTATATAGTTGAACAGTGCTCTTCTACTGAGTTTAGTAGGAAGTTTATCCAGCATACTATCTTGAGGGCCTAAACCAGCAGAATAGTCTACCTCCCCTATACAGGATTTTGCAAACCTTTGGAGATTATCCTGATGTATTTCAAGGCCTTCTTCAGACCTTGCTGCGAAACTTTTGGTATCCGAGGTAGTACCGCTGCTGTACAATGCTTTTTCTTCATCTGGGGAACCTATTACAAGGTCTTCTGAGTGATCTTTGAACTCTCTCATGTCTACTGCAGGTAGTTTGTAGACATCTTCCCAGGAGTCAATCTTTTCCGGTATATCTTTGTTTTCAAGTCTTTTACTGTAGAGATCGTTTTTTCTCCATTCTTCAAGCGCTTCGTTCAATGCCTGGAAGAAAAGCTGTTCATCGTATTCAAAAGTTTCCTGCCTGAATAACTGGTCGGTCTTGGACATGTACAAGTTTAACAAACAGATATTTTTTTATTCTCTTTTGACGGCGAACCCTGTGACTGTTTGATTTACAAATGTGCAGAGACCGAAACCACCGTCACCTATCTCACCTTCACCATAAATCCCTATGAGGTTATCACCGATCTTTTCCCTCATAGCATCAACCTCCCTATCTTTTTCCTCCTCATCAAGCACAAGATATCTGTTAGCACAGTCAGCTACAACGCCAAATAGAGTTTCTCCAGGACTAAGGCCTTCAAAGGCCTCAGCGCCAGCATTCCTTATCTTTTCCTTATCACCTTCCAAGACATGTACTGTTTGACCTTCTCTAATCTGGCCGGTCATCAAAAGGCCTCCATTTTTTACCTGAAGTGGAGAGATTATCCTGTATTCACCTGATTTTACCTCTCTCCCGATTATATTATCATAAGAATAGTTGAGGACTTTATGCATCATCAGAGGTTTTTTCCCTCTTATCTTCAGTAAAGAGTATCTGAACGCGGACTTCAGTTTATTCCAGAGAGGAAGATCATATATCTTAGATAATTCATCAACTGAAACATCTATAGCATCTCCATAAAACTCTGCAGCAGGCTTCCCACCAACTTTTTTCATTAAGCGACCCTCTGATTCCGTGACTACACCAGTTTTGATACTTTCCTCAAATCCGTGAGCCTGGCCTGTAACTACCTCATTATTAGTCTGTATCAATGCCATAACTGCTTTATCACTCGAGACCTCTCCATTGAAGAACTGGAAGTTTTCCTTAAGATTGAATCCATCCCCCGTAGAAGCACCAATTACAGAAATCTCTGAATCAAGTACCTGCTCAAGGCCCTGCAAAAACTTGAATTCAAGGCCTTCAGAGGACTGAGTGAAACCTGGGACCAGAGTAAGAACTAATCTGTTATCCAGCTCCTGATCATATTCATCTTCAAACTTAGATCCAGCTTCTTTAGCCGCCTCTTGAGCATCTTCATGGAGTCCTATCGAGGATTCAACTGCAGAAAATCTTATATCATCTGACTCTATCAACATGAACACCGCTGTATCCTCAGAAAATCCTTCAGAGGATATCTCAGCAACGGTTGTACCGCCCATCCAGTCACAGTTTATCTCCGATTCCAGGCCTTTCGCTAAACCCTCAAGATCAAACTCCGAGGACGCAAAAAGCAAACCAAAAGACTCATTACCAATATTTCCGTCCTCTCTGGCTGACTTTACAAGCTTTTCTCCCGCCTCCTCACTACTGTGCTCCTGTCCCATCTTCGAGACTCCTACTTCTGTGACCATAATCACTGTATTCCCAAGCCTAAATAAAAAATCAATGCAGAAAAAGGCCTACCGCGAACGAACTTGAGGATTCATTTAAACTTGGACATGTA
>JBDGSL010000061.1:0-18855 GCA_042217555.1 Candidatus Nanohalobium sp.
TCCACCTCCACTGTTGGACCCATGGTGGTTTTAACTAACACTGATTTCAGGTTGTTGTCGCCTTTAGGCATCTCGCCTGATACGAACTCGTAGATTGTGTCTGCGTTCATCGCCACGTTTTCTAGGTCCTGTTCTTCGTTTCCGATTTTAACCTGCATCAATGGCTCCTGGGCGAGTCGAAGCGTTACAGTGTTCCTCAGGTCTTCAATGTCTTCGCTTGGATCTTCTCCTGGCTGTACAGGGTCTGGCATCATGTTTCTAGGGCCGAGAACCTGTCCCAGCTGTGAACCGATCTTAGGCATCAGAGGTGCCTCAGCAAGGAGGAAGGTGTACTCTTCAGCCAGATCCTTTGCGTTGTCAGGATTGTCGAAGTACTCGTCTTCAAGCTCGTTCTCGCTGATCTTCTTGTCTGCATTGTCTGCCTGGTTCGTTATTGAGTCTCCTATTACTGCAACCTTGATCTCTTCGTCGGCCTGGTAAGGCAGCTTGATATCTTCGTTGAAACGGTTGTTTGGATCGGACAGGTCGACACCCCTGAAGTTGAATATCAGGTCGACTGACTCCGTGAAGTTTCTGTCTCCGGATTCTTCAACTGCTTCTTCGATTGCCTGTTCAAAGTTCACTCGAAATCACCTTGTGATTTCTGCATGACCGAGAAAACTTGTTTTCGACTCATTTATCAAATCCCCTCCTCGTTTTCAAGTTGATCATCGTATTTTCCGTCGTCGATTTCCTGGTGTACTTCAACAGCTTCTTTCCCGTCAACTGTAATTCCGGCGGAGTGCGCGGAACCGATTACTTCTTTCACTGCACCTCTTAGATCCATTGCAAGAAGGTCGGTTGACTTCATCCTTGCGATCTTACATGCAGTTGAGAAGTCCATGTCGGCTACCTTGTCCTTGTTTGGTTCGCCTGATCCTTTCTCGATTCCCAGTTCGTCGAAGATTAGCTGGGCGACTGGAGGTGTACCGACTTCTACCGTGAAGTCTCCTGTGTCTTCGTCGACTTCTACGTCGACTGGTACTTCCATTCCGTCAAAGTCCTTGGTTTTGTCGTTGATTGCTGACACGACTTCCCCTACGTCCGCGGGCAGAGGCCCGAGTTCCGGTCCTAGGGGAGGTCCTGCGGAGGCTGATCCTCCTTCCACCAAAGTTGAAATAGTGGTCTTATCTCCCATGTTAAGTTTTCACCTTCATAGTATAGTTTTGAAACTTCATCCCTGGCTGGCTTTTTTTCTTACAGTGTCGATGTCTACAGTTGTCGGGATGGGAACTGCTGCATCGACAAGTTCGATCGTTACTTCGCGGTTTCCTTCGTCAACTCTCTCGATCTTTGCTTCTTCTCCCTTGAAAGGCCCGCTGATCACTTCAACGATGTCTCCCTCCTCGATCTTGATCTCTTCCTGTTCCTCGCTTAGGTACTTTTCGATTTCGTCGACATCTACTTCTTCATCCAGAACTCCTCGAGCGTTTCTGGAGTCGTTTACCAGGTCTTTGATGTCTTGTTCCTTTCCCTCGATGAAGATGTATCCTTTGAGGTCGTCAGGGTGGAAAACCGCTTTTATGTCGAGGTTTTCTCCCTTGATCTTGCTTCTCATCGAGTTGATAGCGGTCTTTTCACGTCCTCTCGTGGTTCTCGCGGTAAGTATCATTGTCTTTTTAACCTCTTAGAGCAGGCCTGGTATCTGATTTGACATCAGGTAGAAGATGAATCCTATTACTCCTATCAGGATTATCCCGGCACCTGTTATCTTTGCACTCATCTCGAATTCCTCTCTATCTGGTTTCTCGGCTATCTTGAGAACTCTGCGGTACTCTCTGAGTTTCTCCAACGCCGTGTTCTTGAGCTTGTTCGGATCTAGATCCATCCTTGAACTTCTTCACCTGGTGATCAACCCGCGACTAGAGAAACTAGATGCTTGCAGATACTAGTTTCCCCTCCCACTGTGAAGTGGTGCCAACGGGTCTTTACAGGATAAAGGAGAAGAAGGAAAATTTATAAATCCGGTCAACCTTGAGAATGCAGAAGTTGGCGGTGTGAATAGTTTCTCTGCTTCTCTCCTGAAAAAGTTCTTTTTCCCGTGAAAAAGAGATATATCGTGGTTCGCTACGGGGGAAAGGGCCCTGAATCGGGCCTTCCTGCACGTGTTTGAAAGGGTTTTTAGAGGAAGGACTCTATATGAACTCTACTCCTAGTTCTTCCTCGATTTCGTCCTCGTACTCGTCCTGATGGGTTTTTTCAGGCCCGTAGATCTGAGGTGAATCGACTCCTGTGACGATGATCATGGACTGCAACGAGTTATCCATGTCTTCCCTGACCTGTGCTCCCCAGATGATCTTTGCCGAATCCGAGAGTTTTCCGCTTACTGTGTTGACGACTTCCTGTGCCTCGTTCAGGCTCAGTGAGGTGCCGCCTGTTACGTTTACGAGTGCGCCTTTACCTCCTTCGATGTCCACGTCGAGCAGTGGGTTGCTTAGTGCTTTCTGCACTGCTTCCGTGGCTCTGGAGTCTGTGTCGCTCTGACCCATTCCGATCATTGCGATTCCTCCTTCTCCCATGACTGCTCTGATGTCTGCGAAGTCCAGGTTGACCAGTCCCGGTTTGGTTACTAGTTCTGTTACTCCTTTTACGGCGTTTACGAGTATTTCGTCTGCGATCTTGAACGCTGTATTCAGGGAGACATCCGGGACGATTTCGAGTAGTTTGTCGTTTGGTATTACGATGAGTGTGTCGACTGTTGCTTCCAGTCTTTCCAGGCCGTATTCTGCGTTTTCCTGTCGGGCCTGTCCTTCCATTTCGAATGGTAGTGTTACGATTCCGACGGTTAGTGCGCCTTCTTTTTTGGCCTGTTCTGCGATTACAGGTGCGGAGCCTGTTCCTGTTCCTCCTCCGAGGCCGCAGGTGATGAAGACCATGTCGCTTCCCGCTACCTGCTGTTTGATCTTCTGCTGGCTTTCCTTTGCGGATTCTTCTCCGACTTTTGGATCTGCGCCTGCTCCGAGTCCTCCGGTCAGTTCTTTTCCGATAAGTACTTTTTCGTCTGCGTTTGCGTAGAGAAGGTCCTGGGCGTCGGTGTTCATCGCGACTGTTTCACAGCCCTCGATACCGACCTCTACCAGGCGGGATATAGTATTGTTTCCGGCTCCACCGGAACCGATAACCTTGATATCAGCCTTTCTCTGCTCAATCAGGTCTTCAAGCTCTTCATCGATATCGTGGTTTTTCTGCTTTTGAGGCACAGATCCAGAGTCGTTCCGCCTTGCTTCGTTTATAGAATCTTCCATCACAGGACCACTTTCTTATGTAAAACAAGTAGTCACTAAACTATATAAAAATGGCTCAGGGCCGGGACCTTTGAAATAAAGGGGTATAACGGTTATTGGGAGAACTGAGAAGGAGTGAAATTACTCCTCGAACTCCACTTCTTCGATTCCTGTGTACTCTGTGATCTCGTTCCTGATTCCTTCTTTTGCTTCTTCTGGCAGTGTGTGGGTGTGGTCGTCGTCTTCGTGGGTGTGGATGATCGTCGCTTTATCTCCGTCGAACTCTATGTTGCCGTGGCCTAAACGGTAGTTGAAGATGTACTCTGCTTTCTCTTTATCGTCCTCAATTTTCTCCTGTACTTTTACCCAGTAGTTGAGGTCTTTTCCTGCTAGTGGGTGGTTGAAGTCGATTCTTACTCTGCCTGATCCTTTGGATACTACTTTTCCCTGTCTTCTTCCGACCATGATTCTTTCGCCGACTCTGACGTTGACGTCCTGTTTCTCGAACTCTCGTTCCGGGAAGGTCTCCATATTGTCTGCTTTTCTTTCCCCGTAGGCTTTCTTGGCCGGCACTTTGATTTCTGCTTCTTCTCCTACTTCCATTTCCTTTATCTTTTCTTCCAATCCTTCGATCACGTAGTCTTCTCCGATAAGTACCGGTATGGGTTTGTACTCTCTTTCCTCCTGGTACACATCCTTTTCCCTTGCTTTTTCCTCGCTGCTAAGATCGAAGATTTCGCCGTCTGTACGGCCTACGTAGTCTATGAGAACAAGGTCTCCTTTTTCCAGTGCCATACCCAGGGTTTCATTTGGAAACATTAAAAACGTTCAACTTTCCGGTAACAAGTATATGAGCTGGATGGAAAAACTGCCTGAAAAGGTTCAGGACTCTCTGGACAACCTACTTCTCGAAACCGAGCAACACGAAGAGGTCTACATGGACGCGGAAAATGCGCCTATAGGCCAGATCTGGGTTGCGATGGCACAGATGAACAGCAGGATAGAAAAACTGGAGGACATGGTTCAGGCGCAGAGAAAGGCCCTGAAAGAAGTAGATGTAGAAGTAGAAGTCGACAAACACCTGGATAAAGACCTGAAGGAAAGCCTGAAAAGATATTAGAGAAAAAGGATTTTTGAAGTCCTGAAGAATTTTTTCACTTCATCACTATGGCTGGCTTACCGGGTTCCGCCCTGTCAGCCTTGTCCTCTGAGCTTTCTTCTTCCGACTCTATTTCTACTTCGAGGTTGAATTCTTCTCTCCATCTCTCTTTGTTGGCTTTGAGGGCTTCTTCCTCTACGTTTTTCTCGATTAACTGGTTTCTGAACTTGCCTGGGTTCTGGTAGGCGTCCTGGACTTTCTGGTTCACCTTGTCCGCGTGTTCCTTGAATCCTGCGCCGACTACCTTGCCCGTAATCGCCCCGATATCTTCAAGCTCAAGGTTCTCCTCTATCTCCTGGAATGCGTCGTATTTCCAGTCTGCTGCCCTGATTACCTTGACCTTCTCCGGCTCTACGTCAAGCATCTCCCGGATTTCACGGACGTCGCTGGCCACCCTGTCGAAGTACTCGTCGATCCTCTCTGCTTCCGTGTCAAGCAGTTTTTCGTCGACTTCAGGCCATTCTGAACTGTAGAGGAATCCGTCTTCCAACTTGTTCCAGAGTTCGTCGCCCAGGTGTGGTGCAAACGGTGCTACAAGTTTTACCAGTGTTTTAACGCCGTGTGTAAAGATTGCAGGGTCTGTATCTCTCTGTTTGTACCAGTAGAGCTTTGTCAGGAGTTTGTCGACTTCTCCGGCAGCCAAGTTGAACTCGTAGTTGTCGTTGTAATCTGTCACGTTCTCAATGGCTCTCTGAATTCTGCTAGAGATGATTCTGTCCTGGAGATCGGCGTCTTCAAGACCTGGTTCGTCTTCTGTCAGCAAGTCCTGGTTCTCGGTTACAAGTCTTTCAATTCTTTCAAGTGTGTCGTGCGAGGCCTGTACTCCGTCCTTCGACCAGTCCAGTTCCTTGTTAGGGTGAGACGCGCTGAGGATGAAAAGCCGGGCGGTATCAGCTCCGTACTCCTCTACCAGCTCGGAAGGCCTGACAACGTTGTTCTTTGACTTTGACATCTTGATGGTCTCGACCTCGACCTCTCTCCCGCATTTCGAGCAGATGTTCTCGTCTTCAATCTCCTCGGGGTACATCCAGCCGTGTTCAGGGCATTTGTATGCGGGATGGTTCACCATTCCCTGTGTCAACAGTTTCTCGAACGGTTCGTCGTCTTCAACCATGCCCTGGTCTCTGAGGAACTTCTGGAAGAATCTTGCGTAGATCAGGTGCATCGTGGCGTGTTCTATGCCGCCGACGTACTGGTCAACATTCATCCAGTAGTTTGCTTTCTCCGGGTCGAACGGAGCTTCCTCGAAGTCCGGAGAAGTGTAACGAAGGAAGTACCAGGACGAGTTGATAAACGTATCCATCGTATCTGTCTCTCTTTCAGCTTCCCCACCGCATTTCGGGCATTCAGTGTCTACGAAGTGGTCTGAGGTCTTTACCGGGTTGCCCTGACCGGTGAATTCCACGTCTTCAGGCAGCTCTACCGGTAGATCATCCTCTTCTACAGGGACGACACCACAGTCATCACAGTACACGACCGGGATTGGTGTGCCCCAGTAACGCTGCCGGGATACAAGCCAGTCACGTAGCTTGTAGTTGAAGTCTTCCTCACCGATATCTTTCTCCTCGATCCTTCTTACTGCTTTCTCTATAGCATCTTCTTTTTTGAGTCCGTCAAGGAACTCCGAGTTGACGTGTTCGCCGTCACCTTCCCAGGCACCGTTCTCCTCAAAGCTGTGACCTTCATCTGGCCTGACTACGGTCTGAACCTCTATACCGTGTTCCTGTGCGAACTCGAAGTCTCTCTGGTCGTGTGCCGGGACAGCCATGATCGCGCCGGTTCCTGCGTCCTCCAGTACGAACTCTGCAACATAGATAGGTATTTCCTCGCCGGTGAAAGGGTTTTCAGCGTATTTTCCGGTGAATACTCCTTCTTTCGATTTCTCCTCTCTTTCCTTGTCAGTCTTCTGTTTTGCCTCTTCTATGTACTCCGCGACTTCTCTGTTTTCCTCTGCGATATCCTCAGCAAGTTCGTGTTCGGGTGCTAAAGCCATGAATGTGGCTCCAAAGATAGTGTCTGGCCGAGTGGTAAACACTTCCAGTTCTCCACTCTGTTTAAGCGGAAACTCTATCTTTGCACCTCTACTCTTGCCTATCCAGTTCTCCTGCATCTCCCTTACTTTGTCAGGCCAGCCATCAAGCTGCTCAAGGTCTTCCAGTAGTTCATCCGCGTAGTCGGTTATAGCAAGCTTCCACTGTTTCATCTCCTTGTTCTGGTTGACCTCTGTATCACATCTCCAGCAAAGCCCGTTCTCTACCTGTTCATCTGCCAGGACGGTTTCACAGCTCGGACACCAGTTGACCTTGGCCTCATCACGGTATGCAATTCCCTCTTCCAGCATCTTCAGGAATATCCACTGATCCCACCGGTAGTAATCTGGCTTACAGGTCGTGATCTCACGGCTCCAGTCCAGTGAAAACCCTAGACGCTTGAACTCCTTCCTCATATCGCTGATACAGTCAAATGTCCACTCCTCCGGGTCGACATCCCTGTCGATCGCTGCGTTTTCAGCAGGCATGCCGAAAGCATCCCACCCCATCGGATGCATAACGTTGAAGCCCTGCATTGCTTTGTAACGGGCGTAGACATCGCTGAGTGAGAAAGCCCTGCCATGACCCATATGCATCCTGCCGGAAGGATACGGGAACATATCTAGTACATAGCATTTCTCCCTGTCTTCGTCAATCTCTGCTTGATGGACTTCTTCCTCTTCCCATTTTTCCTGCCATTTTTGTTCTATCTGCTTAAGCCTTTCAGCGAATTCTCGGGCCATATCCAGAGTTTTATGTCAAACTTATTTTAGAATTAGTGTAGAGGATTCTGGCCGGACCGGGCTACTATTTTAAAGGCTGGACTGTAATCTTCTCTATACAATGACCCGGTTAGTATGCGTGAGCAGTGGCAAGGGAGGGGTCGGAAAAACCACGACCACAGCAAATATAGGAGCAGCTTTAAGCCAGTTTGGTGCTGATACTGTTGTACTTGACGCCAATCTCACCAACCCGAACTTGGGCTTCCACATAGGTATACCGCTGTATCCCAAGACGCTGCACGACGTATTGAAAGGCGACGCGCATATAACCGAAGCAATGTACATCCACGACTCCGGTCTCAGGGTAGTTCCTGCCGGTTTATCCGTTGAAGACCTGAGGGATACTTCTCCTGAGAACTTGAGTGACGTTCTTCTTGACACGGTCGGGGAGCCTGACTTCGTACTTGTTGACTCTGCCGCAGGACTTGGAAATGAGTCGATCAACGCTATCGAGGCCTCCGACGAAGTTCTTGTCGTCACCAACCCTAACCTTCCGGCAGTGACGGATGCGTTGAAGACTGTTAACATCGCTGAAGAGGCAGGCACGGATATCTCGGGAGTAGTTCTTAACATGGTTAAGGGACACGACTCCGAGCTGGATAAGGAGGAAGTGGAGTCTATGATAGGTTACGAAGTCCTGATGGAGATACCGCACCACGAGAAGGTTGAGGAAGCTCTATCTGCGAAAAAACCGGTTGTACATCATGCACCTGATCATCATGTCTCCGAGCGTTTTAAAGCGGTAGCAGCTGATCTAGCTGAACTTGACTACGAACCTGATCTTCAGGAGGAAAGCTTCTTCCAGAGTATACTGAAGAAGTTCAGGTAAGTTTCTTACACCTGGTTTTTTATTCGGGGCCTGGGTAATACCTAGTTGATGACCCGCATCATCTCTGTAGTATCCGGTAAAGGAGGAGTAGGTAAGACAACAGTCACAGCCAATATCGGCACAGAACTGGCAAGACAGGGAGAGGACGTACTTATTATAGACGGAAACTTCTCCGGAGCCAATATCGCACAGCACTTCGGACTTGGATTCCAGGAAGTATCGCTTAACGACGTACTGGAAGGCCAGGCCTACATAACGCAGGCCGTAACCAAACACAGTGAAGGAGTATCCGTACTGCCAGCAAGCATACTCGACTTCAACGCCGACGCGGAAAAACTCAGGCACGCCATTGTAGACTTCCTCGGAGACAAAGACTACGTGTTTATAGACACGGCTGCAGGGATAGGAGAAGAAGTAGAAGCAGGAATAGAGGCAAGCGACGAAGTACTCCTGGTCGCCGAACCCGAAATACCGGCACTGACCAATGCCCTCGGCGCCAAAAAACTGGCCGAACAGATGGACAGAGAAGTACTTGGACTTGTACTGAACAGTGTAAGAGGAGAACAGTCCGAAGTAAGCACAGAAGACGTTAAAGAACTTGTCGGAACAGAGATAATAGGACAGATACCGGACCACAAACACGTTAGAGAAGGAATAGCACTGAGAGAACCGGTAGTAAGCTACAAACCCAAGTCCCGGCCAGCAAACCGTATAGAAGACCTGGCACACAGAATAAAAGGAGAGGAACCACCACAGAGAGGGTTCCAGGACAGACTGGCCGAAAAAGTCAACGACCTGGGACTTTTCTAGATTTCCTACCCTGCTCCTATTCTTGCCAAAGAAGTTAAATCCTGTCTCTTCAAAATTACAGGTATGACTGACTTGAAGCCATACGAGCAGTATCTGTGGAGTCCGAAAAGGTCTGAGTACGAAGCGAATGAAATACCTGATGATATTGACTGTATCTTCTGCGCCCAGAAACAGGGTGATGACAGGGTTTCCTATCTTCCTGTGTACGAGGACGACTTCCTTATGGTGGAGCTGAACATCTTCCCGTACAACACAGGCCACCTGATGGTTGTTCCGAAGAGACATGTCAACGACCTGACAGAACTGGAGGACGAGGAACGCAACCGGTTATTTGCGATGGTCCAGAAAGTAGAGAAACTTCAGAAAGAAGTGGTAGACCCCGCAGGGATCGACATAGGAATGAACATAGGGAAAGCAGCAGGAGAATCCATACCGCACCTCCACGTACAGCTAGTTCCGATATACGAAAAAGATCGGGGCTTCATGGAAACCAGTCTCGACACCAAGGTCATGAAAAAATCACTTCCAGACATGCAAGAAGAATACAGGGAGAGAAAGGATATACTTGAGGATTACTGGTGAGAAAAGATGGCGAACTTCTTCCACGCATACGACCTGAGAGGTACTTACCCGGATGATATAGACGAGGAAACAGCCGGAAAAGTAGGAAAGGCCTACGGCACATTCACCGACGCAGAAACAGTTCTTGTAGGCAGAGACGGCAGAAAACACGGTGAAAAGATAACAAGAGCTTTCATCAACGGTGTAAACTTGACAGGTACAGATGTAGTCTCTGCTGGCATGGTACCTAGTCCTGTTGTCTACTTCGGACAGGTTGACAACGGTTTCAGTTCTGCTGCTGTAGTAACGGCTTCACATAACCCTCCTGAGTACACAGGTTTCAAGTTCAACCTTGAAGATGCGTTGGCTATGTCCCGAGACGGAGGGATGAAAGATATAGAGGATCTGTACAGATCTGAGAGCTTTGATACAGGTGCAGGAACCGAGAAGGAAGTAGATCTGATCGAGGACTACATAGAAGCGGTGAAGGACAAGATAGGTGAGTTAGGCCTTGAAGTCGTTATCAACTGTGGGAACGGCGTTACCGGCGTCCTCGCGAGGGAACTCTTCGAGGCGCTTGGCTGTGATGTTAAGATGATAAATGAGGAGGTTGACGGCGGTTTCCCGAACCATCTGCCGGATCCGACGAACAAAGAGGCGCAGAAAGAGCTTGAAGACGTTATGTCAGATGAAGACCTCGGCATAATATTTGACGGCGACGGTGACAGAGCAGGATTTGTCCTGCCTGGTTACGGCTACATAGGGGGGGACGAGGTTATTGCTTTGCTTGCTGAGAGGTCTCTTGAAAGAGAAGAGGGCAAGGTCGTCCATGATCTCCGTGCTTCAAAGCTTGTACCGGAAAAAATCAGGGAAAACGGTGGTGAAGCAGTTGAAAGCCGTGTAGGCCACACCTTTATCTCTGAAATGATCCATGAAGACGATGATATAGTTTTCGCCGGTGAACTCTCAGGTCATTTCTACTTCCCGGCCTTTGACTTTCCATGGGACGACGGGCTTTTCGCAGGTGCGGTGATGGCAGAGATAGCCTCAGAAGAGGACCTGGCAGGGAAGTTGGAGGATTTCCCTGACTATCCTGTCTCACCGGAAGTCAACCTTGACTGCCCCAACGGGAAAAAAGAAGAGGTGATGGAGAAGGTCGCCGAGGAGTACTCTGACCATGATACATCTACGAAAGACGGTGTCAAGATACATTTCGACGGGGGCTGGGCGCTGGTCAGGCCTTCAAGCACCGAACCCAAAGTCAGACTGAGATGTGAGGCAGACACCGAGGAAGAACTCGACAGAATCCTGGAAGAAGTAGAGGGAAAGACCAGAGAATTAATAGAAGAAGCTTGAATCAGTTTATCTCTGCTGTGAAGGCTCCTGAGGAGATAATATCTCCCATCCCAACAAGCCTCTTTGGTTCTTCGTGTATGAGAGTGGGTACGGCGACGACCTTGTAGCCTTCCGGCCGGGCTATACCTGTCTCGGTGAAGTCTTCCAGGCCGAAGAAGTCCTCGAAGTGCTCCAGTTCATCCAGTTTCCTGACATGCATGTTTTCTCTTTCAAGCTCCACGTCTTCCTTCTCAGGTATTCCTCCTGTTTCCGCCATGGAGGCTGCAGCTATGCCTGCGTAAAGCAGGCTTTCACGCATCTTCTTGTCTCTTACACCGTAATCTCCGTCAGTGACCACGGACTGGAATTCCTTGGTGTGTACATGCACACGTTTAACGCCATACTCTTCTATAAGCTTCTTTGACACTGAATACGCTTCTCCCAGGCTTGGCTCATCTTCAACTTCTTCTCCCATTATGTCTGCTGCTTTCACCAGTTCAGAGCTGTCAAGGCCTACACTGGTGAAGTAAGGCAGCAGTTCTTCCATTATAGCTTTGTCTCTGTCCTGGGAGGATGATACGAACTCGAGGTGTTTGGGGATGTGAAGCTTCCTGAGCTGTTTCTCTGCTTTCCTGATCTTTGACTTGAAGTTTCCTTCTGCGTCGTGGAACCCGGAAAGTATTGCTCTGTCGATCTCTTCCTGCAGCTGGCTGAACCTGTCCTCGACCCCTTTCCTGAAGTACGGCCCGAACCCTCTGAGACTGTCAGAAAGTATCAGGCGTCGAGACTCTTCTTCAAACTCTATTATGTAATTTTTCTTCGTTCGATCGGAGTTCACGGCGTCTTCTGTCCTTTTAAGCTTTAAGCTATCTTCTACCTCGGGGTAAAGCACTTTTTCATCCAGTTTTTCCGCCAGTTCTGTTGAGAGGAACGGTGTGTAGATGACACTGGTATGACCCAGACCTGTGAGAAAGTTGGACATTATACCGGCTTGTCCACCTATCTGTTCCTCTCCATCTATTTCAGGGTCAAAGCTTCTTGAATCCACTTCTATATTAGTGTCACAGTCGCGCACGTATTTCAGTACTTTCTTCAGGTCTTCAAAACTGCTTATTTTTCTCATCTCCTCTGGTTTCACGTCTTCCAAGTCTATATCTGTGTCTTTGAACCTGGTGGATATGTCTATGTTGGCGTTGAATCCTAGAAGTATCTCTGAGTTGAAGTCTTCTTTCTCCGCTGCCTTGCCGTACATCCTCAGCCATCTGTCTTTCATAGTCCTTCACACAGCTCTTCTACTTTTCCTTTTACATTTTCTGATTTTATGACTCCTGAAGCGATTAGAACTCCTTCACATCCAAGTTCTATGCTTTTTTCAACGTCTTTAACTGTTTTTATGCCTGCACCGGTCAGAACATCTACATTACCTGATCTTTCTACGGCTTTTTCTATCAGCTCGGGTCTGGCTGTGGAGACTGCGGTTTCTCCTCCTATCAGTTCGGGTGGTTCGAACGCTATGTAGTCGGGATCGAAATCTGAGTACTTCTCACACTCGTCAGGGTTCTGGGCGCAGACAACCGAGGTCAGATCTTTCTCTCTGCATTTTTCAACTGCTCTGTGTATTTTATCCGGTTCTATCCTTCTCTCTGAGTGGTTTATCAGTGATCCTTTTGCTCCTGCCTGTTTCAACGCTTTTACCTGGTTTGAACCTGTGTGGCTTCCGGTTTTCACTCCGTCTACGTGCTGGGCGAAGACTTTCAGTTCTGTGCTCAGTCTGTTGAGGTCGGCAGTCTGCGGCGCTACTACGACTTCTCCATCCGCTGCCTCCTCTATTTTCTCCGTTATTTTACCGGCTTCTTCACCTATAGCTTCTCCGTACGCTTTGTAGTTCACTATCAGCATCTGTCAATTTTTCACCTCGATATCTAGATCAGGTTCGTTAAGTATTTCGACCTCTCCGTTATTAACTTTCATGTCGATCTCCGTCCCTTTTACCTTCTTGGACTTTCTTGTCGCGGAGATGTTCTCGGCAGGTTCAATAACTACTCTGTCTCTTTCCACTTCTATGCCCAGGAGATAACTGTCCACAACGTGTACAAACATTCCTGCACTCCAGGCCTGTTCGCTGCAGCCTATTACACGGCCTGTCTCTGCGTCCATGACTTCGGGCAGGGCTCCTGGCTGATCTATGTCAAGGAACTGTGTCATCCTCTCCAGCAAGTTCCTGCCGTGATCGCTGTTGCCGTAGTTCAGGTTGGCTGCAGCAGCCCAGCAAGTCGTCAGACCCCATACAGAGCCTGTGTGGTAACCGGAAGATTCGTAGCCGGGATCAGCGACCGACCTTGTCCGCGTACCGTAACGTGATGAAAACTCTCCGTTAAGCTTTTCAAGGTATTTTTCAGCTTCTTCCTGGCTGAACTGGTTGAACATCAAAGATACAGCAGGATTAACTGATTCAAAGTCTTTTCCAAGATTATCTGCCACGTATTCTTCTTTCTTGAATTTCTGAAGTCCTTCTCTGAGTTTTCCTGTTTCCAGACTGTATTTTTCCAGTGCCTCTATCCAAAGGCTCTGTATGTCCACTGCGTTTCTCCTTTCAAGTGTGTCCATCCAGGTGCCTTCAGGATCGTGTTTCACGACTTCTTCTTTCGGCCTGTTCTCTTCCAGCAGTTCTTCAGCCTTCTTTTTCAGCTCCGGTGCTTCTGCGTGTCGATCTAGCTTTTCCACTGCCAGTGCAAAAAGCGGTATGCTGTCGCTTCGTGGGTAATCTGTTTCCTCGCCTCCTGCTGCTCTGATCTTGGAGGGGAAAACATCTCTATCTGCGAAGTTCTGAAGCAGTCTCCGGGTTTCCTCGAACATGCCGGCATCTACAAGTCCGAGTGCGGTCCAGAAACTGTCACGAGCCCAGTAGTTCTGGAACCAGGGATGACCTGCGATTATACCTGGGCCGTTGGAGGAGTAGAAAAGGTTTTCCATACTTTCAAGACAGCAGTTAAATGTTCTTCCAAGTTCAGGGTTTTTCAGAGAGCTTTCAGAACTTTCTACGGAGAAAGAAGGACTTCCATCAGTCTTGAAGATTATTTCGGCCTCTTCGGTTTCACCGGGTTCAAGTTCGGCCTTCAGAACTATCTCTCCAGGCACCAGGCAGACCTGTTTCTCTCCAGGATAGTGCTCTCTGGTGTAAGGCTCTTCTTCAAACGTGAAGCGGCTGCCTGATACTGCAATATATCTTTCGTCCTTTGATATCTTCATACCTGCGTTGCTGGACTCTATACTGTATTCTCCTTCCGTTATATCTCTGTCTCTAGGTCTTATGTCTATACCTGTCTCCACTGACAGCCTGACGGCCTTTCTCTCTTCCGTCTTGTTCTTCAGTTTCCAGGTTGACCTGAAGCCCGGCATGTTGTCCGGAGCTTCTATCTTTTGTTCTACTTTCAGGCTGGCTGTACTATGGTACATGGTGAGTTTGTCGCTGTAGCAGGTCTCTTCAAGTGTCTCACTGTTAAGCCATATTCCATTGACTTTTGAAGCAAAGTAGTCCAGATACTTGTATGATGGTTGCCAGTAACCGCTCCACTTCTGGCTGAAACCTCCGTCAAGATCCATGAACAGGAAACCATGTGTGTTCGAGACCACACCCCTTCTGTCGCTCTGTTCACGGAAACGGTACTCCATGACTACAGATACCGTGTTCCTCCTATAAAACCTGTTTCATGGCACTCCAGGGTGGCAACAACTATACTGTCAAAGGGTTTTATACTGCGGCTTCCCCATAGGATATCTTATGAATGAGGAAATCCCTGAAAACTTCATAGAGGTATCATTCGAGGTTGCAAACAAGGTAGGAGGCATCCACCAGGTTCTGAAGTCGAAAGCCTCCACCATGGACAGATACTACGATGGCGACTACCTCACTATCGGGTTCTACAACGAGGAGTCGGCCCGTGAGGAGTTCTCTCCACGTGACTGTCCTTTTCAGGACGTACTGGATGAGATAGATAACAGTACCGGAGTGAAATGCCGTTACGGAGTGTGGAACGTGCCTTCAACTCCCAGATGCATACTTGTAGACATCTCGGAGATGGAAAAACCGGTGGATGAGATAAAGAAGGAGATGTGGGAGAGGCAGGATATAGACTCGATGAACGCAGGGAACGACTTTGATGAACCGGTGAAGTGGGCGTACGCTGCAGGACTGGTTGTGAACAGGTTGCTGAAACAGAATGAAGGAGAGACAGTGGTGCAGCTGCACGAGTGGTTGTCTGCACCGGCCATGTTCAACTTTGACGCACCTACCGTTTTCACCACGCACGCCACGGTCCTGGGAAGAACGCTTTCCAACTCCGACTACGACCTGAGACATGCAGTGGAGGACGGACAGGTAGATGATTACCTGGCGGAGAAGTACGGTGTCAAGGCCAAGCACCAGGTAGAAAAGTTTGGTGCAAGAGCTGCAGATGTTCTGACCACTGTCAGTGAGACGACAGGCAGGGAGGCAGAGGCCGTACTTGACAGGAAACCCGGTCAGATACTGCCTAATGGTTTCAACGTCGAGGAGTATCCATCGCTGGAAGAGCTTTCGTACAACCACAAGAAAAAGAAGCAGGAGATGAAGGAGTTCCTGAGAGCATACTTCGAACCATACCACGACATCAATATAGAAGACGACCCACGTATACTCTTCATCTCGGGAAGATACGAGTTCCACAACAAAGGTATAGACCTTCTTATAGACTCTCTGTCACGTCTGAACAGCAGGAAGGGTGACGAGTTCTTCGTCTTCTTCTTCGTACCGAGCGACGTGAAAGGGCCGCGGCAGGAAGTGCTGGACAACATGTCTCTCTACGATGAACTTGAGGACCATGTGGAAGACGTGATACCTGAGGTAAGAAGCAAGGTCATATCATCTATAGCAGGAGGTATGGACCCGGTTGAGCAGATCAGGCCTCTACTTGACTCCGACACACTTGACGCACTGCAGAGACATTTCCACAAGAAATCCGGTTCCCCTCCCGTATCTGCCTTTGACCTGAACTACAGCCAGGACGAGATAACTGAAACACTCGAAGAGAAAGGACTGACCAACGACCCGGAAGACCGTGTCAAGGTCGTCTTCTACCCAACATATCTCTCAGTAGGCGACAAACTGCTGTCGATGGACTACAACGATGCTATAGTCGCTTCCAGCGCAGGTATATTCCCAAGCTACTACGAGCCGTGGGGTTACACCCCGGTGGAGACAGCAGCAAATGGAGCGCTATCTGTAACCACTGATCTTGCAGGTTTCGGACAGTTCCTGCTTGAAAACACTTCAGAGGAAGACAGAGAAGGAATAAAGGTTTTAAACCGTAGAGAAAGATCTGACGACGAGGCTGCCGGAGAACTGGCCGATATAATAGACGAGATAATAGGCTACAGCAAGACAGAGATCACTGAGAGAAAGCACAATGCGAGAAAACTCGCCCAGATGACATCCTGGACAGAACTTGGCGAGAACTACCGGAAGGCGCATTCAAAGGCCTTAGAAAACTACAGGGACGAAAAGGTAACATGAGCATAAACATCGAATCTGAAAACATACCGGTAAAAGAAACCGACGTAGACACTTCTCTGCCGGAATTTACAGAGATAGAGCCGGACTTCTCCCTTGAAGGCATAGACAGAGATTTCTCCACGCTGATTGTCATAGGTAACGGGGGATCTATCACAAGCCTCAGAGCACTCAAATACGCTTTCCTCGAGGAAATGGATAGAGAACTGGAGATAATTACCACGATGGATCCTGACAGGCTGCACAAGATTTCAGCCGATCACTCGCCGGAAGACACACTTGTGATGCCTATAAGCAAGTCAGGAAGCACTGTAGGTGTAATAGAATCTCTTATCTACTTCATCAACAGAGGATACGACTTCAACCCATTGACAACTCCAGGATCGCCGCTGCATACCATCGCAGAGAGGTACAGCAGGGATATAATCGAACACCAGGAGGTAGGAGGAAGGTTCTCAGGGCTTACAAACACAGCTCTGGCGCCTGCAAAGCTTCTTGGCCTTGAAACAGGTGAGATAAGGGAAGGGGGAGAAGAAGGATACAGACATAAAGAGAAGGCGGTTAAAACTGCGGAAAAACTTTACGCAGCCGAAAAAGAAGGTTATGGTGAAGTACTCACTCCTTTTTACTCGTCCAGGATGTTCGGATTCTACCCGTTGCTGATACAGTTGATGCACGAAACCGTATGCAAAGAGAGGGAAGGGCAGACGTTCTACGGCGACCACGCACCGGAGTACCAGCACCACACCAACCAGAGGCTGTTTGGAGGAAAAGAGAACGTACTCACATTCTTCTTCAGGACATCGCACAGGAGGGAAACAGTAAACGTGCCTGAAGAACTGGAAGACATTAACTTAAAAGGAGAGAGACTGGGAGAACTGGACAGGGAAAACCTTTCAGATGCTTTGAACGCAGAGTACAGAGGAGTCAGAGAAACACTGGAAGAGGAGAAAAAACCGTTTATCGACCTGAAACTTGAGGACTCAGGTTACAGAGGTTTCGGCCGTTTCATGGCTTTCATCCAGCTTACAGCCTACTACTCCGCAAAGATAAGAGGTGTAGAACCACTTACACAGCCTGACGTGGAGAAAAGCAAGGAGAAGTCTGTGGAGGAGAGATTCAAGTGAGGATTGCCTTCCTGGTCAAGAACTTTGCTGACGGCGACGACCTATCAGAATACGTGAAGTCGCTTAGCGAGTACGCCGCAGAGAACGGCCACGAACCACTTGTTGTATCTTTTGACGACCATGCAGACTACACGGTTTCTGAGGATGTCGATGTCAGAAGGTTCAGGCTGCCCTTCGACGGAGACTCCATGTACACCTGGGCCATGATGATGAACAACGAGATGAAAGCACAGGTCAAGGAAGAGATAAAAGACGAAGATGTAGACGTGATACACGCCAACGACTGGACTACCGCTCCAGGAGGGATAACGCTTTCAAAACACCTTGAAAAACCGTTCTTCCTGACCATCCACTCAACCGAGAACCAGAGAGGATTTAACACAGAGGAATCAGGGCTTATATCCGAGATGGAATGGGAAGGATGCTTTCAGGCTGAGAAAATATTTGCAAACAACGAGGACGTCAAAAATTCTCTACTTTTCGACCTTGATATACCTGATGAAGAGATATGCGTTGCTGACCCGCTCCACGCCGGCTGGAAGGAAAAGATTTTAAAAAGCTACGCCGAAAACAGGGATAAAAGGCTAGAGGTGGAAGCTTGAGACCTCTCTTCATAACATGGGAGTATCCGCCTTACAAGGCGGGAGGAATTGCAGCTCACTGTGAGGACCTGGCTACGACTATGGCAGCACAGGGACATGAACCGGTGGTAATAACTTACGGTGAGGAGAGAGGTTCTGAGGTACGTGACGGAGTCCAGATTCACAGGGTCCTGGCCACTAACTCTGCTACAAACACGCTTTCCTGGGCCATGCATCTAGGCCATCAGATGGAGAAAAAAGCCATAGAGCTACATAAACAGGATAAATTTGACCTGGTTCATGCTCATGACTGGATGGCAGTCCCGGGAGCAACAGGGATAAAGAAAACGCTCGACCTTCCTATGGTATTCACGGTACACTCTACTCAGAAAGGCAGGGATGGGATCAACTCCCAGTACCAGAAAACAATACACGACCTCGAATGGTACGGCACATACGAGGCAGAAGAAGTGATCACAGTAGGCAGAGAGTTCTCAGAAGAAGTAAAAAACCTGTACGAAGTACCTGAACAGAAAATAAACTACATACCAAACGGAGTCGACCTTGAAAAATTCGACAACCACTCCAAAAACCTTCAGCGAGACCAGTACGCACTCGACTGGGAACAGATAGTGCTTTTCGTCGGCAGGATGTACCCACAGAAAGGCCCCGGCCACCTAATCGAAGCAATGCCACATATACTCGAACAACAGCCACAGGCCAAGTTCATCATGTGCGGATCAGGAGCCACAGAACACTACAAATCAATAGCCAAAAGCCAGGTCGGCGACAAAGTACACTTTCCTGGCTACGTCAGCGACAACGAACTC
>JBDGSL010000061.1:18884-24043 GCA_042217555.1 Candidatus Nanohalobium sp.
GGAAACAATGACGGTAGGCAGCTACACAGGAGGAATGAAAGACACAATCGTACACGAATACACAGGCCTTCACACATACCCCGCAGATCCGGGATCAATCACAGACCAGGTCTCAAGAGGCCTTGAAGACCCGGGATGGAGCGACTGGATGGGAGACAACGCCCGAGACCGCGTAGAAGACAACTTCCGCTGGGAACAGATAAGCGCATGGACTGTAGGTATATACCGGGAAGCACTTGAGAACTAAAAAATACTTTTTTACCTGTAGTTTCTCATATCGATGTTATGGCCGACAGACAGAAGCTTATCGAAACAATACAGAGCGGTTTAGATGAGATAACGGAGATATATAGGAACGAGCAAAGGGAAAACGGCAGTAAAAAAGAGCTGGAAGAGGCTGACGAAAAAGCCAGGGAGTATATAGACAGGATTGAGACTATGGAAGACCGGGAAAAAATCTTCCAGCATATCAAAAGTTTTGCAGAAGCCCAGAAAGAAGCTTTAACAGTTATAAATAACAGGTTAGATGTTTACGAGTCAGAGGGTAGAGAGGAGAAAGCTGAAAAAGAGCACGACAGGAGACACGCACTTGTCGGAACTGTAGGAGGTATAATCCAGCTATCGGGCAGAATAGCAGACACCAACGAGGACTACGGTGAAGAGATATTAAATGAGAAGAACGAAGTCAAGTCCTTCGTTCAGTAATCCTTCTTCAGGAACCAGAACATTTCCTCCAGAAGCTTTTCATCAGCCTCATCAGTCATGAAATGTGTCTCGCCTTCAAACCTTCTCAGCATGACCTCTGTATCCATATCTTTCACTGCTTCGGCCGTGTTCCCAAACTTCACAGTTGAATCACTGCCTCCCTGAAAGATCGCTACAGGCATATCCAGTTCCTTAACAGCTTCTTCAAAACTGTATGTGTCAAAATCGTCGAAAAAACGCTGATCGATGGTCTTGTCATCGAAGTGCGTGTAGCTTCCTTTCTCCTCAACTACTTCACGGAACTTGTTCATCTCCCGGTTCAGTAAGACCGGAGACTTGAAAACAATTCTTTCGACATCGAACTCTTCCGCTGCATGAAGCACGACTTTCCCGCCAAAGCTCATGCCGAAAAGAAAGATTTTTTCAGGTTCAAAGAATTCTACAACCGATTTAACATCTTTTATACGGGAGCTAAGGCTCTGATCGATGAAATCTCCATCTGATTCGCTGTTTCCACGGAAAGTAAGTCTTACTGCGTTAAAATCTTCTTCCACAGCTCTTTCAGCTCTCTTCACGTAGCTTCCTTCCTTGTCACTTCCGTATCCATGGCAGAAGAAGATCCATTTATCCGAGTCTGCTTCATGGTGTGCTGACGCTACTTCTTCGCCGTTTTCAACTTCGATAAAATATTCCTCTGTCATACTAACCATTTTGACTGTAAAGCTTTTCCAGTTTACCGATTTTCTCTTCCAGTAGTTTTTCCCTGTCCTCTCCTTTTTCATTTCTTCTGGCAGCCCATACCGCGTCGTGGAACGCCAGGAACTTCGGATGAATCTCTCTAACCTTTTCAAACACCTCTCCAAGATCTCTACGTTCAGTGTAGCTGTCAAGAAATATTTCTCTCTGCTTATCGGTCAGTCTGCCGTGTTCAAACAGTATCATTATATCGTGGCCGGGGTAACCGGCCGTGCCGTACTCCCAGTCCAGGATAAACACCTCGCCATCGTTACTCAGCAGATTGAAGCCGAGATCGGAGTGTATGAAGGACTGTTCAACCTCTAATCCAGGGACTTTCTGTATCAATTCTTTCTGTTTCCCGTAGAACTTTTCAATCCGTTCATCCGGTTCTTCGACCAGCCCCAGATACTTCCGATAAGGCCGTTCAGACCATCTATCGAACTCTTCCCTGTATATCTCTCTGAGATCTCTGAACTCTTCATATCCATCTTTTTCGACTTCTTTCACCGGTATGCTGTGTATCTCGGCAACAGTCCGGGCAAGCCTTCTAATCTGCATTTTGTCAAGTGATCTGGCAAAACGTATATCCTCTCCCTCTATAAAGTTTTCAACCAGGACTGAGCCGACTTCAGTATCCTTCTCAAAGACTTCAAGCCTGGGAACCTTTCCGATACTGTATTTCTGAAGTATCTTTAACGCCCTGGACTCATTTTCCAGCCTATCACGTCTTGAAACATTCTTTGAAACCCTGCACACATACTTGCCGCTTTCAGCTTCCAGGATAATGTTGTGATTGGACTCGCCGGACTTCCTATCTATAACTTCAACGTTTTCCAGGCCAATCATCTCCTGATGCTTCTTGATCCATACCTCTATCTTCTCTTCCATCTTCTTTCCGGACACCCAAAAGTAAATTTCAAGCAAAAGTTTATCCAACTTGTTGGAAGCAGCTCCATATATCTTGACTTTTTTAGCTTCTCAGTCTTTTCTCTACTTGCTGCTGGAAATCCATAAGGTGCTCCGTGATAACGGCAAATCCTTCATGCGGGTGATCGAAGTACGAGAAGTAGTTGTGTACGGAGCCATCGTCCATAGTCTTCGTTGCGATATGGTGGAGATGGTCAGAGGTCAGCATCTTCCTCCAGACCTCCGTAACTTCCTCATCATCTATCTGTTTGACCTTTGACTCTATCTCCTGAAGCTTTTCGAAAAGCATCTTCTGCATAGGATTTCCCAGCCACGCAGAGGCGTCCATCTCCTGATCAGCCCAGGAAACAGTATTGTACTCGAAGGCGTCGAACTCCCCAACAGGGTCGTTCTGCGCGACTTCACGGACCTTCGAAAACTTCAGATTATCATGCTCAAGTACCTGGTTGGGAAGATCCTCAAGGAACCACAGAATCCCGGTTCCCTCCCAGTGATGCTCTCCAAACGTCTCGTAATCCATGAAAAGATTTATGGCCTGGCCTTCACACGCTGAAAGCCATGCAGAGTACTTTTCAGCTGTCAGAGGATACTCGCTCCACCAGTCCGCGGAGAAACGGTAGCCAACGTCGTCTGTCAGCTTCCGGTTCCTCAACATGATGTTGTTGCCGTCCTCCGTCACGAAGTCCGGCTGAGTATAGGAGTAGTTCGGTGAACGCCACCCGAGAACACGTGGAACACCTTCGGTGAAGATTCCATCGTATCCCTCCTCCGAGGCAACTTTTCCGATTTCGTTGTGGTAGATAAGCTCCGTATTTGTCATGACCTGCGGCTTCGTGCCGAACGTGTCTTCAATTATGGATCTGTGCCTGTTTATCTGCCAGCGGAACTCCTCCTTGTCGTGGAAAAGTCCTGCAAGCGAGTGGTAATGCGCCTGGCCTATGAAATCTATGCTGGAGTCCGGAAAACGGTTCAGCATATCGATAAGCTCGGGATGGTACTCCTGTGCCTGCTCTATCCAGCTCGAGGATATCGAAAAGTTTACCTTGAACTGTCTGTCTCTTTCTTCAAACTTTTTTGCAGCCCTGAGCAGTCTCTCGGTTGCCGGGAAGTAGCAGTTCTCTGCGACGTCCTTGAAGAAGTGCTCGTTCATCTCGTCATCAAAGTACCGGCCGTAAAGCGTCGAAGCATCTTCATTGACGCCGTCAGTCCTGAGTCTGTGAGGCTGGTGCACTTCGAAGCTCAGTGAGACCGGTAACATGAATTAAACTTCACGGCGCTGATTTAAAACACGCAGTGTTGCCACGTAAACGGAAAAACTCTGTGTCAGGAGGGATTAAAAACGTCCTGTCTTCAATTCAACTTATGGATTTCAAAATCCGGGAGGAGGAAGAAGGATACATGATCGAAGTTGAAGCATCTGCAAAAGTCGCTGTAGCTGTCAGATCAAGTTCAGGGGAGCGTATATATCTTTCAGGAGAGGGAGGGAGTGATTCCACATACTACAGTGAAGAACCGGATTATCTGGAGCCTGATTCAGGTAAGCGGACGGTTAGGCATCCGGAAAAACCTGAGGAAGTTCATTTAATCGGTTAAAGGCTTCTGTATGCTTCGAGGAGTTCTTCTGTCATGTCCTGCCAGGTTCGCGGGTTCTCGACTTCGTTGAACTCAAGGTTTAAGCCTTCTTTTATTCCTTCTCTGATCGATTCCGAGTCAGGTTCTATACTTACAATGTTCTCTCCAGAGGATATCTCTTCTACCCCGTTTCTGGTCGCTGCCACCGGTGTGCCTGATTGAAGTGCCTCGGTGATCGTCAGTCCGAAAGGTTCGCTTACAGAAGGTGATACAAACAGGTCTGAAGCCCTGTAGTAGTCGCCCAGCTCCCTGTCAGGTATGAAACCTGTGAAATGCACTTTTTCCTCGATGCCGAGCAGGCCGGCGAAGTCCTGAAGTGAAGGGGTCATGTGGCCGTCTCCACCTATCACGAGTTCTGCTTCTCTTCCATCTCCAAGAAACTTTTTGAAGCCGTAGAGAAGGTGTTCAACACCTTTCTGCTCTGCATGCCGACCTACAAAGAAAACCATATCGCCTACTATACCAAGTTCTTCTTTAACATTTGTTCCTGTGGTTTCAGGAGTTGAAAACCCGTTGCGGATAACTTCGGGCTTTCTTCCGTGTTCTTCGCTTACTTTTTCCGCCAGTTTTTCGCTTACAGAGAGAAGTTTATCCGGCTTCTCCACGGCTACTTCCTCCAGTTTACCTACTTCTCCTTCCCCGCTTTCTCTGTTACGGCCTGAACTCAAAGAGTGAATCGTGGAAATCCATTTCGTGTCCGAGTACTTTCTGGCTTTGAAACCGGCCTCAGCGCCGAACCAGTCATGTGTATGGACTATATCGTAGTCCATGGCTATCTCTGCTACTTCGCCGCTTATCTTCCTGGCCTTCCACTTCATGTCGCCTTCTCCGGTTTCGACAGGTATAACACCGTCTATTTCCGGCGCCCGGCTTTCAGGCAGAGCCAGCGATACCCTAACGTCTTTCTCCTCTCTCAAGTTCTTGAATAGCCGGTGGACATGTACGTCCAGGCCTCCATCTATGTCAGGAGGAAACCCCCAGCCCACCAGAAGTATCTTCCGGGTCACAGGAACTGAAAGATGGTTGAATGATTAAATGAGTTACCTGTGTCAGAAAGAAACCAGCAGAAATATAGAAAGAAAATGGAAGGAGTCTTGCCTTTTTCACAGGTCTTTGAGGCAGAACCACCAGTCTCTGCAGTCGTAGCCTTTTTCTTC
>JBDGSL010000062.1:0-2221 GCA_042217555.1 Candidatus Nanohalobium sp.
TCTCAACCTTCAAAAGCAGAGAAAAAGCAATAATGCAAAACGCAGAACTGCTCATTCCACAGGCAATAATCCGGGGAGAGATCGACTTCGAAACACCGGTAAAGGTTAAATCAATAAAGACGGAAGATGGCTACCCAGAACTTGACCAGGATGACATTTACAGACAAGAAGAAGAGGACTACCTAACCTTGGCACCGAGAATCATCAACCTAGAAGAAGTAATGAGCCAACTCAAAGAAATAAGAAAATTCATCAGAAGCAAAGTAATCTCAGACAGACTCATAAAAACAGACAAAGGAGAAAACTTCGACAAAGAACTCATCCAAGAAAGAATAAACGAAGAAGTACTTCAGATAGAGATAGAAAACAGCTAGAAAACCAGTCAAATATATCAGATAGAGATCTTCTCACCAATCAAATCCTCGATACTCTCCTTAAGCTTCGAGACCTCCACAATCCTCACAGGTCCGCTCTGTTCGTCCAGTTCTGCAACATCCCTTTCATCCTTGAAGTCCTGGACAACCAGTAGACCTGATTTTTCCCCGCCAAATATTTCGTCATCATATATCCAGTTAGGCCTTTCCTCTTCAGAATCTCTGAGGAAGGCTAGATACTCAAGAGTCTCTTTGATACCTCTCCTGATGGTCTTCTCATTTGTCGAATTCTTGACCTCTGTGATGAAGTACTCCCTTTCTCTAGAATCCTTGTCCACTACCTCGACAAGTATGACATCAGGTCTTCCTGTCGCATTATTCGTGCCTTTCTTGAAATAGTCCTCAATTATCTCCCGAGACTTCAGCTCCACTTCTTCAGGCCTGGAATATGGCTTTTCCGCGTCGTTTCTCGGATCGAACTTGAACTCTATACCCATCTCCTTCTTGGCCGATGAGTCATGGTAGACCGCGATCTCCTTCTCCTCGCTCTCGAGTGTCGCAATTCTCTGCGTGCCCGTCTCGATAGTGTCGAGCGTGAAGTTCTCTTTCTCGAGACTGTCTATAGTGGAGATAAACCTGAACAGGACATAGAGCTCGAGAAGAGTTTCCTCATCGTCCGGCGTGATGGCGGTTTCCTGCAGCATCTCCTCAATTGCATCTTCATCTCCCTCGAAGACCTCTCTCCTGTCCTCCAGGAGCTCGGCCGATTCCCGATACAGCTTCTGCCGCGAGTTCTCGGCGGTATTCAGCATCCTGTCCGTGGGCTCGTACTCCTCCGGCTTCCTGATCCTCTTCACGTGGACATCCCTCTCGAATATTCTCTCCATCCCCTCGATCAGATTTTCATTTTCTCCCCACCTCTCGTTGACCCATTCGTAATCTTCCTGAAGATACTCTCGGGCCTCCTGCAGTGTATGGTAGATTACCGAAAGCAGTTTCTTCAGAACAATATTCTCGTCGATATCGTAATGTTCGGTCCTGTTCTCCGTGACGAAGAGCGACCTGTCGCCGGGGTTCTCCGAGTATCTCTTCTGAACTGTGGAGCTCCAGTTGATCTTGCCGTCTATCGATCCTCTCTGCGTCTGGGACCTGTTCCTGGTCTGTGTCTTGATGCTCCTGATCCTCTGCGGCAGCTCCCTGACAAATTCGACAACCTCCGGCCTCAGAATAAAGTGCAGATCCATCAGGAGCTCGTAGTCCCTGAACCTCTCATCAAGCTCGTCATGCTTCAGCTCTGCAGCCAGTTCATCCTCCGGAAACTCTCCATGCATCACGTAACTGATGATGTCATCCGTCAGGTTATCCAGCAGCTCACTCTTCTCCATCGAACTTTACCTGCAGCATATCCCTTGCAACATTTTTGAGACGGTCTTCATTTACATGTTCCGAATCTGCGATCTCCTTAACAATCTGATTATTCTTCCTAACTCCCTCCAGCTGTGGGAAGACGTAATCGATGACAGCATAAGTGGCTCTATCCTCGAGAGGACCTGAACCTTCTGAAAGGAAAGCAAGCATATCTTTTGCTATCGCAGGCCCTATCTTTCTTCCCCCTACTGCATTATTGACGTTATACCATATGTCACCGACTGCCTCCGCCTCCTTACTTATGTCTCTGTCCGTCATATCCCAGGCCTCAATGTAGTGATCCAATAACTGGTTTCTCTCAGTCTCATTCTCAGGTATTTCGGGAGCATCTACACGGATGAATGCGAAACGCCTCATGAACGCGTAGCTCATCTCGTAGAGGGAAGTTTTGTCGTACGAGTTCATCGTGGCCAGAATCT
>JBDGSL010000063.1:0-24365 GCA_042217555.1 Candidatus Nanohalobium sp.
GGTTTAAATCGTAACAAAGAGTGGAAGAAGACCTATGACGGGGAACAGGTGTTTGAAGAGGCGAAGAAAGAGGTAGAGGAAGCTGAGAACGGTGTCACAATCTAGAGGTCGTCGATTATGTCCTCCAGATTTTCTCTGAACCGGTCATACCCCATCGTGTTCTGCATGGATTGAGGGGACTTCCTCTGGTATCTGTAGAATAGTTCCTGCAGGATCTCCGTCTTTGGTTTAACCGGGTTGATTCCATGCGATTCGGCGTACTCTCCAAGAGCCACCGATTCTCTTCCCTGGCCCGGTGTCTCCTCCATCCTGAAAGGTTCTACCTCCTTTTCCTCCAATACTATCTCCTTGCTGTAGTCCTCTTCGTATGAGTCGACGAGGCCGCGGAAGTAGAACCCGTCGGCAGGATCTCCACCTTCTCTTATCATGCCGGCAGCTATCTTAACTTCTTTCCCACCTGTTTCCTGGCTGTGGTTCTCTGTGAAGACGATGTCGTTATCCCTACCCGGTTCAGGTTCATCGTAACTGTTAAACCATTCCAGAGCTTTCCCAGCATCCATGCCGTACTCTTCCCTGCACAGCTCTTCCATGTCGCTGTAACTCTGAAACTCGGGGTAGAACTCCTGCAGTTCCTCAAAAGCCGCCATCTTCCTGTTTTGCTGCATTGACATCTTATCCCCTCTCTACGAACCTCTCTCACCTGTCAGGCCTATATCACGGCCATCGTACCGTTGAAGCACTTCTTCCACATCCTCTTCCGGTTCCTGCCAGGGATAGGTCTCGAAAACTATGTGTTCGCCCGCCCTCATATTTTCCTCGTACTGAAGCACTGCCTCGGGAACGCCGTCGCTGCGACTGGAGTTAACAGGCATCCCGGCCTCCGGACGGACCTCATACGGCAGATAACCGGTGCTGACATTGTTATCAACGCGTAAAGAAGACTTTCCTGGTATCCTGTCGGAGACCTCTTCAAGAGGCACTCTTCCATTTACCTTCATGTACCCTGACTCGCCAGGTTCAAAACCCGGACTGTGCCCGTAGATAAGCACCTTCTCCCCATCAACTCCCGGATCCAGAGATGCGTTCAGAGCTGCGTAACCCTTCCTTACACCGGTTTTACCGCCGTTAACTATACGGCCCGGCCTTCCACTCTGCCTTACGAGATCTTCAAAGACCTCCTCACTGAGACCGGACTTCTCTACAAAACTTTCAAAGTCATTCCAGCACTCTTCTCCACTCATAACCAACAAGTATTGTTCTAAGTATTTAAACGTTGTGTTACACAGTTCTTACGGCTTTCCAGACAGTAAGCACTATTGTAGCTGTTAAAACTGTTAGAATCTGTATGCATTTCGTTGTTCTGGGAAACTTTTCTGTATCTTCGGTCGATGCCCCGGTAATCTTCCTCCTGAGTTGAAGGAAAGAACGGAAACACTCCGACCTACTTTCTCCTGCATCACTTATACAGGATAACAGGTTTAGAGAAAGAATCTGGCGTGGCAGTCACACAGCTGGTGGATCTACCGTTCACATGTTTCAGATATGCTGCTGTGTGGGTCATGCCCAAGCCTTAGAATTCAGGATTTAAAAACTTTCTGCACGAAACTGTAGTTCTTCAGTTCCTGTGGGCGGAGTTATCCGGCGGTTTAGACCGGAGTTGTTACACAGAAGAAGGGTGTTTCTTCACTTTCTTCTAAAGGCCTGGTAGAAAAGGTCTCTGTCTGCGTTTCTGGAGCCCCAGGCAGTCAGTGAATCCTGTTTTTCGATGTTTTCGTCCAGTTTTTTCACAGCTTCCTCTGCTAGTTCACGTGTAACTTCTTTACCTTCCATGCTGTCTTCCACATCTGTTTTCACGACGTCTACACGTATGTAATTGTTCTCTGTGAATGGCAGAATATCTTTAACTGAGTAAAGTTTCGGAGTGATCTCTGAAATCTTCTCAGGGACTTCTTCTCCCCGGGCTTCCGCTATCCTGTAGCCCTGAAGATCTTCTTCAACACTGACCTTCTTGACGTAATCAACTCCCTTCTCCAGCACAGAATAGCCCTGTAGCTCGTTGTATCCTTTTCTCTTCCTTTCTTCACTGTCTTCCAGCATTTCCATTCCGTTAACAAACTCTCTGCATCCAAGTTTCTCCAGTACATCATCCCTGTCGTATAGCATTATATCTCTACCCTTATATTTACTTTATGAGGTCTCTAGATCCATATCCACTGTTTCAGGACCGAAAGATTATATACTGCTGCAGAAGAAACCAAGACAGGTTACAGACTATTCGAGAGAAAAGAAAGAGAAAGGGAAAAAGGTGTGAACTGCCGTCACGTTACGCGTTTTTTAGTTACATCGGGAAGGTTTCACGTCCGTTGTCGAAGCTGTAAGCGTGTTTTTTCCTGTTTCGTGTCTGGTGCGTCGGGTCGTGGATCTGCCCTGTTGCGTGGTGGAACCGGATTCTACGTTTTGGTATCTGTTTTTTCCTGGATGGTAAATGGCCGATTTTTTTGTTTCAGTTGGTTCCTTCGCCTGGTTCCCTGAGTTGGGATCCGGGCAAGGAGCCGCGCCAACCTACTTTACCCTGTCACGGTTTATACAGGGTAAACAGATCGGACCCGATATTTGAGAAGATATACCTGGATCTCACCGAGTCCACATGCAGGGCCGGAAGATGACTCGTGTGAGACATATCTATACTATACAATCCAGGGTTTATAAACCTTGGGAAAGAAGCAGGTAAGACCTGAAATACTGCAGGAGAAGTTCTATTATCTGAAAGAATTGAGGATTAACTGTATGTCTCAGGCCTTAGAACAGAACCTTTAAAAAAGTTCCGATGTGTTATTGGCTGGTGAACACCTGTTTTAGGTGTTTTAAGCCGTGATTGAGGTAAAAAAGAAAGAAGAGAGGTCAAGGTTGTCGTGATTTGCCGTTCTTCTGTCCTGTGTGACCTGGTTTTATCGTGTCTCGTGTGAAACCTGTTTTCTCCATGAGGGTTTTTCCAAGTGGTTCGGATCTGATCTGCTGATGACGGAAGCGTTTGCTATTGTATACTGGGTTCTGGCTGTGTTTAAGTAGTTTTTATCCGGTTTTTCTCTTCAAGGAGGAACATGTCCGGCATATTTCGGTTGAGGTCTCTTGCCCGAGGTCCGCTGAGTTGCGGGCCAGGCCAGTTTTCCCCAACCTACTTATCCTGTATCAGAAATACAGGATAGTCAGATTGGAGAACCACTTAGAAATATAGGTCACACAGCGACGGCTGGACACGTTCATTCTGCCTGCCGCGAAATGTGCTGCGTGACTCATACCCTTACTTTGCATTCCAGGGTTTATAAATGTTCGGTTCGATGTTACGCAGTCTTTCCAGATGCTGTAGTTACCATTAAAGTGTAACATTTAAGTGTTGTGTTTTTGTGTTTGTGACTATGGAAGGTGTTTCGCTGGAGGAGTCGGAAGGGTTTCTCTCCGATCTTGAGGAGGTGAAACGTGAGCTGGAGAGGAAGCCTGACAGGGCTGTTGAGCATCATGGCGTTGATGACACGGTTGAGGCAGCGCAGGAACTCTTGAAAGATATCAACTCCGGCGGTTATGTCGATCCTACTTTCTACGTGAAGAAGGCTGAGGGGAAGGAGGATGTGGGGCCTTTCCATGATTTAATTGATTTTGATCCACGTGAGGTTCTTGAAGATGGTTCTCCTGCTGATCTTGATGGGAGAGAGGTTCAGGAGTTACGTAGGCAGGGTATAGAGCTGCGTAATGTGGTGGAGTACAGTGAAGATCTGTACGATGATCTGAGGCCTTACCTGCCTGAGGAGATGAGGGAGGCTGCTGAAGAGTACAGTAAAGGTAAAATCGAGGAGATGCAGATAGATCCCGAGAGTCTTCCATGGCTGGAAGGCGTTCATGCGCTTAGGGCGGCAGTGATGAGAAAGATGGACATGGCTGACTCCAGCTTCTTTGAGAACGGTCTTGACTACAGCGAGGAAAAAATGGAGAGGATATTTGAAGACTACTTTGAGGAGTACGAGGAGGGCTTTCTTCCCAGGATCAGTCCTGAGTACAGTAAGGCGGTACTGAACTACCTCATAGATTCTGCAGAAGAGGAACTGGACCGGATAGAAGACGGGAGGACTGTGAAAAAAGAGCCACCAGGAGGCCGAAACCCGAGTTCTCAACAGGAGAAAGATGAAAAAGAAGTGCAGCCGGATTGGCTCTCCGACAGGGGAGAAACCCGGCTTGTATTTGACCGGGTTCCTGAAGGTCCAGAAGAGGTTTACAGGAAGGGAGCGAAGTTTCTGCATGAGTACGGTGGGATAGACCCGGATATTCTGGCCGAGGTGATAGCTCAGGCCCGGAACGACATGGATAAGAAAGGACTTGTGGAGGGTTACGACTTCAAAGAGGAGGAGCTTCCTGGCAGGGAGATCAGGGGTGCAGAGTACTTCAACGAACTGAAAGAGGCCTTCATGGATATAAGTGAAGACGAACTTGTGGATGCTGTTGGATACGGTAAGGGCAGGCTAAGGGACAGACAGAGGATTTTAGCAGGTATAAGGTACACGGAGAGAAACTTTATGAGGGAGGAAGAAGTTTAAAGAGGTTTTTTGCTTTTTCTGTGTTTCTGATGGTTTAGAGTTCTTTCTTTATCTTCTCTGGGATTTCTTTTTCCTCATAGGCTATGCCCGAGGTAAGAAGCAGTTTCATGGCTTTCTGTATCTTCATGTCGATCTCCGTGTACTGTTCCTCCGGTATCATGACGAGGTTGCCCATTGTAGGATTAGGGCTGAAAGGTATGTAGACAGTTTTCATCTCCTCGCCGGTCTTTTCCTCCACTGTTTCAGGAGCTTCAGAAGTTATAAGGCCGAGAGAGTAGAAGTTTTTCTCCGGGAACTCCACAAGTATGACGTCTTTGAACCTGCTTTCACCTCTGAAAGACCGTGATATCTGGTCTATAGTAGAGTACACTGTCCCGAACACCGGTATCTCCTTGATTACTGCCTCTGTCTTCATTGAAAGCCTTTCGCTCGCTCTGTAACTGGAGATATAACCCATCAAAGTGATGACTCCGACTACAGTGAACGTTGCCAGGCCCTGGGCCACAATCTCGATGTTGGCAGTGTACTGCGCCAGGTTAGTGCTTTTCACAATAGGATTAATGAAAAGAAAAACGTAGTCTGCAAGGAACTTGATGATCAGTACAGTTACAAGAAGCGGTAGCAGCATCACCATACCTGACTTGAAACTGTCCTTCACAAGCCTGTAAACTCCCATAACTCCTTCTTGAATCTCGAAACTGAAAAACCCCGTGTCCTCAGAAAGAGAAGAGAGATCATCAAGAAAAACGGAACCTCCAGGAAAAAGATTTTTAAAACTTTAAGACTCTAATAGTTTTTGTGTATGTCAATAAAACTTGAAGTTGCTGGTACGCAGCCGGAAGACGCTGGTAAGAAAAAAGCTCTTATAGATCCCGAGGTGATGAGGTCTGAGGGTATCGAAAAAGGAGACCTCGTCAAGATAGAGGGGAATGACTCGACGGTCGCAGTCGCGGAACCGGGGTACAAACAGGATAGAAACCTGTCGGTCATCCGAATAGACGGTAACACGCGGAAGAACGCAGAGATCGGCATAGGTGAAGAAGCCTCTGTCTCAAAGGCGGAGGCGCGTGAAGCAAGGAAGGTGGTTCTGTCGCCGACATCCTCGATGATGATCAAGGGTGGGGAAAGCTACCTGGAGAAGGCTCTGAGAGGGAAGCCCTTGATGGAGGGAGACCGTTTCAGGGTGAAGCTGATCAGCTCCCCTGTCACTTTTGCGGTCGCTGAGACGGATCCGGGCTCCCCCGTAGTCGTTACAGGGAATACGCGCGTGACAATCTCCCAGGAGGCAGAGATCCCTGAAAGCGAGGAAGAGAACATGGAAACTCCGGACGTGACCTACGAGGATATCGGAGGGCTGAACGACGAACTGGAACAGGTAAGAGAGATGATAGAGATGCCTCTGAGGAACCCGGAGATATTCGAGGAGCTTGCGATAGAACCTCCTAAAGGAGTCATACTCCACGGCCCTCCAGGAACAGGAAAGACCATGATAGCGAAAGCCGTAGCCAACGAGGTCGACGCGAACTTCAAATCGATCTCCGGACCTGAGATAATGTCCAAGTACTACGGAGAGTCGGAGGGTGAACTTCGTGAGATCTTCGAAGAAGCAGAGGAAGAGTCGCCGACGATAATCTTCTTCGACGAGCTTGACTCCGTAGCACCGGGAAGAGAGGACTCCGGGGAGATGGAACGCAGAGTCGTAGCCCAGTTACTCTCGCTGATGGACGGCCTTGAGGCGCGTGAAGACGTCATCGTGATAGGTGCGACGAACAGGGTCGACGCCATCGATCCGGCGCTGAGAAGAGGAGGACGTTTCGACCGTGAAATAGAGATCGGCGTACCCGACAAAGAAGGAAGACACGAGATACTCCAGATCCACACCCGGGGAATGCCGTACAGCGAAGAAGTAGATCTCGAGGAGTACGCAGAGAGAACACACGGATTCGTCGGAGCCGACCTGGAAGCTTTCACCAAGGAGGCCGCTATGTCCGCGGTAAGGAAGATCCGCTCCGATATAGACACGGAAGAGGAAGTGCCTGCCGAGGTGCTTGAAGAGCTCCAGGTCGAGAAAGAGGACTTCGAGCAGGCACTGAACCTCGTCGAACCTTCCGCCATGAGAGAGTTCTTCGTCGAGATACCTGATGTCTCATATGAGGACGTCGGAGGTCTCAACGCGACGAAGCAGGAGATGATGGAGGCCGTGGAATGGCCGCTGAAACACGGCGAGATGTTCGAACACATGGACACCGACTCGCCTAAAGGCATCCTCCTCTACGGGCCTCCAGGAACAGGTAAGACGCTGCTGGCGAAGGCTGTAGCCAACGCCTCCGACTCCAACTTCATACCGGTCAAAGGACCGGAACTCCTGAACAAGTACGTCGGAGAGTCAGAGAAAGCGGTCAGAGAAGTCTTCGAGAAAGCCAGGGAGAACTCGCCTGCCGTCGTCTTCTTCGACGAGATAGACGCCATAGCAGGTGAAAGAGACTCCTCGATGGGTTCAGAGTCCGAGGAAAGAGTTGTCTCCCAGCTGCTTACAGAGCTCGACGGCATAGAGGAGCTTGAAGACGTCGTCGTGATAGCAACGACAAACAGACCGGACATGATCGACCAGGCGCTGCTCAGACCCGGCAGACTCGACAGGACCATCGAAGTACCCGTACCCGACAGAGAGGCCAGGGAAGAGATTCTCAAAATCCATCTTGAAGGAAAGCCCGGGACAGAAGACGTGGACATAGAGGAACTCGCCGGGAGGACGGAAGGTTTCACAGGCAGCGACCTCGAAGCAGTCACACGTGAAGCCTCGATCCTCGCGATGAGAGACTACAGGGAAAGACACAGTGAGGAAGAGCTCGGGGAAAACCTCGACCAACTCGAACTCACGCAGGGATACCTCGAAGAAGCAGTTGAGAAAGTAGGAGCATCCCTGGACGAAGAAGAACAGGAGAAATACCAGGGGCTCGCAGACACAGTCAGTTAGACAAGCTGTTCCCCTCTCTCTTTCTTTTTTCTGTAACTTGGCCTCTCGGGTGTTCTCCCCGTTTTTTAGAATGTGTTGAGTTTGTTGTCCAGTATCATCTCTGTGATTTGTTCTATGTTTGCTAGTTCCTCTTCCGCTATCTTCCGGGCTTTTTCTCTGTCGGCTTCTGTCTGTATTTCAATGTTCTGTGGCTGGTTTAGGGGTGCTCCTATCTGTGAGAGGATCTTGACTTCTGCGAACTTCTCGGTTTCCGTGTTTATCCTGTGGGAGATTTTTTCTGCGAGCAGGTTGTAGATTTTTCCGACGTGTGTTACAGGGTTTTTACCTGAGGCTGCTTCCAGGCTCATCGATCTGTGAGGTGTTATCAATCCGTTTACCCGGTTGCCTCTGCCAACGCTGCCGTCATCTCCCATCTCGGCGGATGTACCCGTCTCCGTTATGTAAGCGGTTGCTTCTGTGTCTGCCGTGTTGACGTATACTTCTGGACTAAGTTCTTTATCCATGATTACTTCCCGGGCTTCCTGCTTCACCTGTTCAAGCACTTCGTCGTACTCTCTTCTGTCAGCTACCCTGGAGGATATCACAGCTGAAGCCACGGTTGTCTTCACAGTGTCTCCGTCGCGGAGGGCCATAACCTTGACATCCTCTCCGACTTCGCCGATGTTCCTCACCTCTTCTTCTATCTCCTGCACGGACTTTTCCACGGGTGAGAGCGGTGCGTGGCCGACTCCGAAACTGGTGTCGTTGGACCTTGGTTTTTCATCGGAGAAAACCGCTTTCAGATCGGTCGATGTCTCACCTATCATGGGTTTGAACTCGAAGTCCTCCGAACTCAAAGCCTTGAAGTTCTCATCGATATAGTTCCTGGCGGCTTCAAGCGCCAGTCTCTCAACCGGGATCTCTTCGTTCTGAAAACTGTGTGTGGCCCTGCCGGTAAGTATCAGTTTGATGGGCTGGATCAGTTCTCCGCCGCCGAACTCGGGCAGTGACTCACCTGCCACAAGCTGGGCCTCGTCAGTGTTGTGATGCAGTATATGACCAAACCTGTCCCTGTACTCACGTGAAAGCTTTCTTGACACTGCTTCCGCTACACCGTCACATATAGAGTCAGGATGGCCTACACCCTTTCTCTCCACAAGTTCAGTACCTCTCTCCTTGACAGGATCTCCGTCCAACCTCTCGTATGAAAGATTCATACAAGAAAAGTTTGTGTCGGAAGGTTGAAGTCAGTGATGCTCCCTGATCTCGTGATTTTCCAGTAGAACCTTCCTAACCTTCTCCAGTTTCTCAAGATCTACATCTCCAGGCATGTACCTTTTCCGGGTTGAATCCGTACGTCTCTCCACTATATCCAGATCTTCAAGAACCTTCAGTGCTGAACCGGCTGTGCTGACAGGTAACGGGAACTCTTCCGCTACTTTGGAGGAGGTGAACGAAACATTTTTCTTGACCTTGAAGTACCTCAGTGCAGATCTGAGAATGTAAAAGTTCGAGGTAAAACGGCTGTAGTTCCTGCCATCATGGTTCTTGGCGTCTACCACCTCCTTCTTAATATCTTCAAGGCTCATGGAACTGATTACCTGTTATACTCCGGTTTCTCCACTCCTATCCCGGCAAGCTTCAGATGTGCCGCGATCTGATGGGAACAGTTATCACCTTTAAACGGGCAGGGACAGAACGTCCTTCCAGTATCCACATCCACACCTACAACATACTCCGAGTGCTCACCCTCCACCTCTAACTGGTAGCGATCCCCTGAACGCATCTGTATAGACACACGGTCCTCATCTATCATCTTCCGAGCCTTACCCCATTTATGCAGATTCTCACGTTCACCACGGGAAAACTCTTCATCGTTCAAAGCTTCAGTCAACACCCTCTCTCCTCCTTCCTTATGAAATATAACTCAACCAGGAAAAGATAAAAAGAACACCTCAGATAAGATGGGCATGTCTCAGAACTGGCCTACCGGAGAACAGAAACAGGAATACGAAGAAACAGGTTCCAAAGTAGAACCAAAGAAAGTACTGGAAGAACTGGAAAAAGCAGTGGATACGGCCCGTAAAGAGGTTGGCCACGGCGAGACATACACATGGCTTAAACACGTGACACCGGACGGACACTTCTCAAACATCATGTACAGGGCGACACAGGGAGAACCACTGACAAGAAAAAAAGGCTCCGTCAACGACGTAAGAGAAGAACTTGAAGACAACTGGGACCTGGAAAGCCTCGAAAAAGAAGTAAAAAAGCTGCCAGAGACAGACTACCGCCTATACTCTATTGATAGACAGCCGTGGAAGGAAAGTACAACATGGGAAACCTACTCCGCACTCACCTGCCTGCTTCACAGAGAAGGAGAGAAAGAAAAAGTACTTGGCGAAAACCACCTTCACTACGAACTAGACACACAGCAGATAGAAAAACTCCTCGAATCAGAAGACATCACACAGAAAAAGATAAGAAAACTGGGAAAAGCATACATCGGCCTGGAAAAAACAGGGACAACACTGAAAGACGGCATAAAAATATACATACAGGAACAAACAGTAGAAAACACAGTAAAAGACCTTGAAAACTACTCCTGCAAAGAAATACTCGAACCAACACAGAAAACTCACTGAACCCAGAACTCCAGAAAAAATATTCCCTCGACCGCACTCAAATACAAGAATCCCGACTCCAGGATTTGAACCTGGGACAATCCGCTCTACAGGCGGACGCTCTGCCAGACTGAGCTAAGTCGGGTTTTTTGGTTTTAGCCGGTTAAGAAGTGCTTGGTTTTGCACCGGGAGGGCTAAGGTTAGGGGGGTTGGTATCCGTGTTTTTGGACAGAATTTTTTTAAGTGGTGTCGGGTTTGAATCTTGTTGAGGCTGTTTTGCTTTCTGCTATTTTCTGGCCGTTCTGGTCTTTCAGGGTTGCGGATTGCAGTTTTGCTTTTCCTTCTACTTCTAGTTTGGGTTCTATCCTGTACTGGATTATTCTCTGGTCTCCTGGTTCGAGTTTTTCTATTTTCCAGTCGAGTACTGTGCCTTTGGATGTTTTCCTTACTTCTGGGGTGTTCATGTGGAAGGTTTTGGAGACGTTTGCTATGTCGGGTATGAAGTCTTCTAGCTGGAGTTGTCTGAATGTTTTGTCGGTTGTGTTTGTTATTTCTATCTTGACTTTGACTTCTCCTTTTTCGTATTCGGTGGTTTTCTGTATCTGTATTTCCTGTCCGAGTTTCTTGACGGCTGTGATGACGGCGGCGAGCAGGAGTGTTGCGGTCAGTGGTATCCAGTAACGTGTGGTGTATGAGGCTGTGTAGCTTTCACCGGGTTTCAGGTTGTTCTTCCAGGTGTAGATGGTGTTGCCTTCTACTTCCTTGGTTGTGTTGGGTTCGGGTGTTGTGGTGGTTATGGGTGTCAGGTAGGAAGGTATCTGAAGTGTTAGTGTTGCTTTGCTGGGCGAGTTACCTGTGTTCCGGACAGTCTGATTCTTGGAGAGTGTTAGTATCCTGTTTTCGGTCGATGAGTTCCTGGAGATGTTGA
This sequence comes from Candidatus Nanohalobium sp., assembly GCA_042217555.1. Taxonomy (GTDB): domain Archaea; phylum Nanohalarchaeota; class Nanosalinia; order Nanosalinales; family Nanosalinaceae; genus Nanohalobium. Next base: position 11,095 of record JBDGSL010000063.1, read on the forward strand.
CCACTTCTTCTATCCTGATGTTTTTCTCCGTTGAGACGTCTATTTCTCCGTTTACCCTGGTCCTGTACTTCAGCGTGTGGTTTCCGGGCCTGGAGTCAGGGCTTACTCTGAAGCTGTAGTCGTAGATTCTTTCTCCGCCGGGAAGTATGGCTGTACCACTTTTTGACCTGGTCTGGTTTCGGTAAGCTGTTTCAACACTGTAATCGTTTAGAGGCGTGTTGTCAAGGTTTCTTACTCTTACTGATGTTTCCAGTACTTCTCCCGGGTTGAAACTGTTTTCTTCCAGTTTTACATCTTTTATCTGTAGTCTGTACGGCTGGCTGACCTGAAGGAACCCTGTAACTGTTTTGACATTTCCTGTTTCGACTTCTCTTGCCTTGAGCTTGAACCTGTATCTTTCCTGCAACGCATTTTTAACCGGTGAGGCAGTTAGGTTGAATGTATTGCTGGATTCAGCGTCTACGTTGACGGTGCTGGAGGTGTAGAACCATGAGGAGCGTGGTGAGATCAGTGAAATACTGTAACTGTGGTTATCTGTGTCTGTGTTGGATAGGTTGACCTGGTAGTCAGCGGGGCTTTCCGGGCCTGCAGTGTTTTCTTCAGGTTGCAGCGACAGGTTGAAGGCTGCTGCAGGAAGCACCATGAGAACTGTTACCAGGGCCAGTAAAGTTTTCTTTTTCATCTTGTACAGGTGTTTTTTGGACGTCCAGTTTATTAAAAACAGGTTACATGCCGGTGATAACTCTCAGGAATACCCGGAAACCTGTTCCAAGCCCTACTGAGTAGAAAGTGATCAGGACGATTCCTTTCAGCTGCTTATCTTCTATATCCTTCAGGATGTAAAGTGCCAGGCCCACCAGTGCTGCTTTCATCACCAGTACTCCAGGAGACCCCATCAAACGGTAGAATGTTCCGGCAAGTATCTGCTTGGGCACGTAGCTTTCCGGGGTAAGGTAGCTGCTTAGTGCAGAGGCTGATCCCTCGAAGAACTGGGAGAACGCTACCAGCACCAGCGGCGTTGAAATGTACTCATCTCTTGCCAGAAACCGATAAGCTCCGGTTAACACTGTTGTCAGTCCAATGGTTGCCGCGAAGTACAGAAAGTTGAAGCCGGTGAACACGGTAGTGGAAAAGGCCAGAAGCGGCAGTAAAAGTGTCAGACCGTAAATCGAAAGCTCTCTGTCCTCAAGGTAGTAAACTCCTGGCAGATAGAATAGCGCTATCAGCAGGTAGATCAACGGCGTCACCAGTACAGCGTCGAAAGGATAGGGTACTGCCGCTGCATCCTCAAGAAATCTTAGAGCACCGCCCAGAAGTACAAAAGGCAGCGAATGTACAGCTGTGGAGCTGCTAAAGCTTACATCTTCTCTTCTGAAAAACCTGGCGGTAAAGTAGAGAATTGTTGCTGCCACGGAGGCATAGACAACTGTATTAACCGGGTTATAACCTGGTGCAGCTGTTACACTGTTCCAGGTCAGTTCCTGTACGTTCCTGGCGTCGGCCAGTACCGGTCCGACAAGGTACTTCCAGATGAACTCTTTCACATTACTCTTCTTTATCGGCAGGCTTCAAATGGTTTCTGGCCCAGCTCTCCAGTTCTTTAAGCACAGGTTTCAGCTCTCTTCCGTTCTCGGTCAGGGAGTACTCGACCCTGTACGGTTGTTCGCGTACTACTTCTCTTTCCACCAGTCCTTTCTCCTGTAGGTCTTCAAGGCTTTCTGAAAGCACTTTACTTGATATGCCGTTTACATCTTCTTTCAACTGGTTGAAACCGGCAGGGCTTTCTACAAGCATAGATATTATCACAGGGTGCCATTTCTTCCCCAGAAGGTTTGAAGCTGCAGTCATAGGACACCATTCCTCGCCTGCACACCATGTAGGAATCCTCTGCTCTGCCATATTTAATGAATGGTTCGAAAACCTTTTGTAGATAACAAGATGTTATCAGGTTACTTTTTCTCACTGGAGAAGAGGGGGGGAGGGGTTTTTTCTTTTTACATCTGTAAGTTTTCTGTGTATGGTCGTGGTCCTGGATTCGACAGGTATGGAACTGGGAAAGCATGCTTACGCCCAGATGATGGATTTCGGGGTTGACCCGGAGTTGAGGGAGGAGGACGTGGTTGACGTGCCACGTGTTATATCGCAGTCAGATGAACGTTACTTCCTGTTTGTGGTTCTGGCAGAGGAAAGGTTTGTTGAACAGGTGATGGGGAAAGTGCTTGACCTTGAGGAGGATGTCCACGTGGAGAAAGTTGTCCTGAAAAGGAAGGAAGAGGGCAGAGAAGTGTTTGAGAGGCGAGCAGCCCGGAAGGTAAGGGAGAAATCCGAGGTACTGGCCGAAGAGGTGGCAGGATGAAGCCTGATGCAGAGTTCATAGAGGAACAGCTTGGATACTACAGTGAGACACAGGGTGTGCTACCGGAAAAGCTGCAGGAGTTTGGGGAAAAGTACCGGAGACAGGGTTATCTGACACAGGAGCAGCTCCACGGGATAGCCTATGAATCAAGTACTAGAAGCGCATACCATGTCAGAAAGAACCCGGAGGAGAGATGCAGAGAAGTCACGTCAAATGCTTTGAAACTGGAAGAAGACTTCTCAAGGATAACACTTCTCTGCGGTCTCAAAGGCTTCAAGGCACCTACAGCATCCTGTATACTTACAGCCCTCAACCCGGGGAGGCACGCCGTGGTTGACACACGTGTCTGGGCCTCACTTGAAAGACTTGGCTATCTGGAAGGCAGGAAGGAAAGCTTCGGCCCTGACGATTATGTGAAGATGATCGAATATTTACGTATAATCGCAGAAGAAACGGGTAAGACAACTGCAGAAACAGGGTACGCACTGTTCGCCTATGATGAACGTGTGAGGGAGGGAACCCTGCACTGAACAAGACGCCTCCACTTCAACCGGGCTATGTAGAAGACCCGTACAAGATCTTTCAACCGGCGGGAGGGAAAGCCATTCCACAGTATTCTGCCACCCTGGACTATGAAACCTGTATCTCCTACACTTGCGATTAGAGGCGCCTTACTTCCACTTATTTTCTTCTCTCCTCCCAGCAGGTTTTCAACTATTACGTCAGCCTGCTCCATTGCATTGTGCGCCGTCTTCTTCTCACCTGTATCTGCGTTATCGCCGCCTGCAAATATATCTTCATGTTCCACTGACCGCAGACGTTTATCTACTTCAAGTCCGGAAGCGTCGGCGTCAAGAGAGTCCTGCACCACGTAAGACGCTTCCACACCGCCACACCAGACCGCTATGTCTGCTTCTATGCTTTCACCGGAACGGAAAAACACCTTGCCGCCGTCTATCTCCACGACCTCCCGGCCGCCCAGGAAGTCAACATCAAGAGAGTTCAGAGTTTCAAGCACGGAGCCGGAGGCAGACCTGGAGAGCTGTGGCATAGGCCTTTCAGCAGCCTCCACTACTGTAGTACTGACACCTGTCTCAGCCAGCTCTCCTGCCACCTCCACACCGAGATAGCCGGAACCCACGACCACACAGCTTTCAGCCTTATCCATCTCCGACTTCAACCGTTCAACTCCTTCAACATTCCACACATCAAACGCATCCGAGATATCAACACCGAAACTTCTAACCCTTCCTCCCAGACCCAGCACAAGACTATCGTAACCCAACACCCTGTCATCAAGTATTAACTTCTTCTCCCCGGCATCCACTTCTCTTACTCTTCCCTCAACAAGTTCAACGCCACAGCCATCCATAAAATCTTTCAGATCCAGGGTAAGACTGTCAACGCTGAAACGACCTCTCAAAACATCTACAAGTCCCGGTACAAAGACATGTGATAGATCCTCATCCACAAGCACCACTTCTTTCTCCGAGGCCAAGCCTAGGGCAACATTAACACCCAGAAAACCTCCGCCAGCAACCAAAACCTTCTCAGCCACAGTTAACAAAAACACAGAAAAACAGACTTAAAACCATCGACGCAGAAAGAACACTGTCTCCCTCCAGGATCGCGAAGAGAAACATGCCATCCTAAAAACCTGACTACAGTAAAGTTTTTTGCATGGAAAACCCGGATCAAAAATTCAGATTCACCGCCCTGAAGCTCTGCACAGCTCTCACAGCAGTCTACGCTTTCCAGGCCGCAACCGGTTTCAACCCTGGTTTCCGTCCAGGAGAACCTTTCTTGAAGTTCTTCACCTCGATCTTCGGCCACTCCGGTATAGAACACCTGTTTAACAACCTGTTCTTCATAGGCCTGTTCGGGTCAGTCTACGAGAAAAGGACTTCATCCAGAGCCTTCCTACTGACCTTCCTGACCTCAGCGCTTTTCGGTAACCTGGCCGCATTCATATTCTACCCTGACTCCTTCATAATAGGTGCATCCGCAGGAGGCATGGGAGTGATGGCAGCCCTGGCAGTCTACCGTCCTAACCAGATAGGCCTGGGTCTGGGAGTACCACTGCCGATGTGGGCAGTACTGTTATCCTACATCTTCATCGATCTATCAGGTCTGACCACCGCGACCGATGTTGCGAACGAAGCTCACCTGATGGGTGTTCTCGCCGGCGCCGCTATAGGATTCCAGCTTAGGGAGAAAAGCTACGGCAAAGGAATTAAGGTAAACGATGTCGAACTTGAAGAAGAGTCATGGAAACAGAAGATAAGAAGATGGGAGGAAAAATGGATGATGGATTAACGTATATCCACTCTCATATCTCCGTAAGCATCTTCAAGTCCTTCGGCCGCCTCCAAGACAGATCTATCTCTAGCGCCCTGGAACCTTGCGCTAACTCCTGAAGAGAGGACGTCTGCGGTTGCGTCCACAACCATCCCATGTACTGAACCTGAAACAGCAGACTCTATAAAACCTAAACCGCTTCCTATCATCGCTATGTCTGAAATCTTGGTAAGTGTATCGTTTCTACTTACCTTTCTCTCTGCCAGTTCTCTGGCCTCTTCCTCACTGTAACGTGAGTCTGTCTCCTGCAGTTTTCGATCAGCTGATTCAAACCCTTGCTTCATACGGGTTGTCAAGAACGGTAGAAGCCATGTCCTCTAAAGTTCCTAGTAGATCGAACTTATCCTGCATTTCATCTTCCGCATAACTCGGATCTACCACGATCCTGTAGGCCGTATTGTTAACTGAGGAGTTTTCCAGTAGCTTAACCACGCCTTCAGGATTGTTTTCAGCTATCTCACCATAGGTAACACACTCTCCATTCTCAACCTGTTCAAGATAACCTGCAAGCTTCACATTGTTGTTATTCTACAGTATCAGGCTCTGTAAACTATTAGAGAGGGCTGAAGTCTCTGTCATCTGCTGAGTCTTCTTTCTCTTCATTGTCATTGCTTCTTCTTTTTCTCCCACCCTGGTTTCGGCTTCTGCCTTTTTTCTTCTGTTGGCTGTCATGACTCTGGTTTCCACGTCTCTGTCTTTTCTGCTGTCTCTGGTTGCTGTCCTGTTTCCGCTGTCTCTGAGTACTTCTCCCACCCTGGTTTTGCTGCCTGTCCTGCCCTTGTTGCTGTTGGCCTTGTTGTATCTGCTGTATGAAACGTTCCGTGTCTACCCCGGCTTCGTCCAGTGCGTTCAAGTGTCTTTCCAGTTGGCTGTTAACTATCTGCAGAAGTCTTGAAAGTTCTTTTTTCTCGTGGAGAAGTGTTTCTACTGCGCCTTTGTGTTTACCGACTTCTTCGCTCATGTCATTGTTCATGTTCTGGAGGGTTTTAAAGTCCGAGCAGTGAGGCTATGAATCCTGCAGAGATGAAGGTTGCGGCGGCGCTGCCCAGTGTTACGAAGAAGAAGGTTAGCAGAACTCTGCCGGCCTGGTTACTCCAGAGCTGGCGGTACTTTTCCACCTCTGTCACGTCTTCAAGTTCCTTTACTGTAGGAGGGTGGAGCCTGGCCTCTGCGTATGAGGAGACCATGCCTGCGCCGAGAGCCGGGTCAAGGGATGTAAGCGGTGCGGCCAGGAAGGAGGTCACCCAGGTTGAGATATGTGAACGTGCGACCACGGCTCCAAGCATTGCCAGTAAACCGTTGGAAAGTATCCAGAACTTCACGCCCTCCACTCCTGTCGCGAATCCCACCTGGTAGAAGCTGTAGCCAAGTCCTGCGATTATAAAACCAGGGATGCCGTAGCTAAGTACTTTGGTCCAGGAGATACCGGTGTCTCCGGAGATACTGTAACTTTTTCCGTCCCTCAACGCTTCAACCACTCCGTCGACATGAGCCGCACCTACGACAACCACTGCCTTCTCAAAATCCTTTTCAAGCAGCTTTTCCGCCATGTAAACATTTCTCTCCTCCAGGAAAACCCTGTTCAAGCTGGGAAATTCATCCCTCAACTCTTCAACCAGTGCGCCCAGCACCTCTTCCTCCTTCACCTTTTCAACATCTACCTGTTTTGACTCAGGTAGAAGCACAGAGCCTATCAGCTTGAGTTTTTCCACAAAACCTAGCTCTGAGAAAGCCCGGCTCAAAGTCTCATTTATATCTCTGTCAAGCAGTACCTGTTTAGAACCGTACTCTTCAGCTGCTTCAACTGCTTCAAGCATCTCCGTACCTGGCTTCACACCTTCTCTTACACCTAGGCTTCGCTGATAGATAGAGAGCAGAAGATTCATCAACAGCAACGGGGCCTGACCATTCCGGATAGCCTCAGAAAGCTCCAGGTCACTCCAGCCAGAATCCTCCTTCAAGGACTTCAACCGGTTCTCATCCAGCTCAACGCCGACAACATCAGGTCTCTCACCTTCAACCGTCTCCCTGACCTCCTTCCTGCTCTCCTCAGAAACATGAGCAGTGCCAACAACCACTACCCTTCTTCCATCCAGGTTTACTTCCCTTCTCACAGTTAGCAACTGTGATACATACCATCTTAAAATCCCTGTCTGATCACATGTACCAAGGGGTGAAGTATTTAACCTGTCGTCCAGTAATTGTTCAAGTATGGATTTTGCCCGGTCGGTTTACGTCTACAAGGTTTTCAGAAATATCTTTATTGATGGTGAAAGTTACAGTGTCCAGCTTGAGTTAAAGCACGGCCTGGACGACGAGGAGGCGGAACAGGTTATACTTGAAGCCTCAGATAAGGACTTTCTTGAAGTAGTCAAGGATTCTGACCCACGGAGATACGAGATTAACTATGACCGGTTGCTGGAGCTGTGGTACAGCCTGTGGAGTGAAGAGATAGGTGAACGGCCTGTGACGCCAGAAAACTTTGAAAGCTTTCTCAGAAGTTACTGCAGATCATACTTCCAGGGAGAAAAACACTCTACAATGAAGGAAATGCTGGTCGACGAATTCTACCTTGCAATCAACAGCAAATCCGAGAAACTTGTGATGCCCGCTGATTTCAGAGAGCTGAGAGATACATTGAACGAGTTTGAAGGTAAGAGAGCGCCTGCAGAACACTTCCAGTACGGCCTCAACCACAGATAACCCTCCTACCCCTCCCTCTCTTGACCGGCCTTATAAAGATGGAGGGTCTATCATTGTTTACAACTTAATAAGGAGGTGAGTTTTTGTTTATGCAAGGTACAGTAAAGTTCTTCCACGATGGAGACGGTTACGGATTCATCGAAACGGAAGAAATGGACGACGACGTTTTCTTCCACTTGAGCGAACTACCTGAAGGAGTCGACGACGTAGAAGAAGGAGAAGAAGTCGAGTTCGACCAGGAAGAAGGCGACAGAGGTCCAAAAGCAGTCAACGTAGAACTGGCTTAAATAGAGACACTCTGCCCTTTCCCTGTTTTCTCAGGCAAAGGTTAGAGGCCCGATTCTACAAATTTACCCTATTTCTCAATTTTCCCTACCACTACTTCACAGTCTTCCAGCAGACATGTACAGTTACTATTTGTTCTACTCCTTCACACACACCTGAAGAAGCCTCCTGGCAAACGCACAAAACCGCATATCAGCCCGGCGTTTCCAACCTGAGATCTACCAGGTATGCGAAAACCGTCCAGATACCGATATCAACCAGAAAAGCGGCAAAAGAGTAACCACGAGCGGATACACCGTAAAGTTCCAGGCTGCTGCCGATAAAAGACACGGCCGCCACCACGACAAAAGCATAGAAAAGACGGCGAGGCCCACGAACATACACAGGTTTACCGGATGTCTTCAGATCGCCGCAAAGCTTAAAGTCTGAAAACGGAGAGTTCCACGCAATACCCGTCCTCGTACAGCTATCCTCAAACAAGTGCAGAAAACCACCCAACAGATAACCGGAAAGAAACAGGAATAGTAGCTGAAAGGAATAAAACCCGAGATAAGAGCTTAAAACCCATATATACAGCCCGGTAACAGAACTCATCGTGAAAAGACCGAGCAAGGAATGAGAAAAACTCCTGTGCCAATCACCGAAACTGTAACTCGAGACACGGTCAAACAGCATCACCGCAGGAAGATATATCAGATACCTGGTAACATAACCGAAAACAGGGAACAGAGGAGCCACAAAATCATTTACAAAACGGCCAAAACCGCCTTCAACACCTCTAACTTTCCTGTGAAAAATCAGAGAACCTGAAACATCAGCATCAGGAACAAGAGAACCTACAGCCACACCCAAAAAAAACCAGGAAAACACTCAAAGGCCGAACACCGATAAAAGGTGATGCAAAACTTAAAAAACAGGTAGTAGATATCAAAAGATGGTGTCTGCCCAACATACAGAAAAACACTGGCAGAGCCCGGTTAAAAAATAACTGTATCACATCCTCTGTACTTCCCAAGTGCCACTTCAAGACAATAAAAATAATTTTTGCCTCCATGTTGTTACATGAGTACAGGAAGAAGGAACACAGGAGAACCTGACAGCCTCGAATACTTCCTTTCTGGAAGATTCAATGGAGAAGACGTGGAAAAAAGAATGGACCAGATCTCAGGAGCAGTAAAACACACCCAAGAAATACTGGAAGAAAACAACAGAAAAGCCATGAAACATGCTTCAAGAAACTTAAAAGAAGCAATGGACGACATGGACCAGTTATTCAAAGAAGAAAGACTTTGCTACCCCATAAATACATCTCTTGTAGATGAAATAGGTGAAGAAATCGAAAAACTGGGGGTAGTAGTTATAGATAGTAACGCAAACTCCTACAGAGAAGCAATACCAAAACTGGAGGAAATAAACCGTAAACTTGGTGAAGCAGACCCAACAGCATCCTACAAAGGAGATCCAGCACCCAGAGCAATAATAGACTACAGCGAAGAACTGACCGAACTATTCAAAGACGCCCAGAAAACCAGGGAAAAAATACTGGAAGAAAACACATACAGCCTGGAAACCGTTCCCGAAAGATACAGAAACGAACTAAACTGAATCATCCCTCTCTCTCCTTGGGACCGGCCGAAAAATTCCAAAAATTCAAAGACGGGGGCAGAAGAACAAGAAGCGGATAGGTTGAGATCAGAAGCATCCGCACAGAACGAAGCCGCAGTTCGGTTCTATCGAGAAAATGGGTTTGAAGATTACTCAGTTACACTGGAAGAAGATTTCTGATATAGAGGCCATTCTGGCTCCTAAATAACCTTTAAATATATCTAGACCTAATTTTAGACATGTCAGAAGTCAAATGTCCGACCTGTGGTAAGGAAGATTTCAGTAATGAAAACTACATGAAGAGGCACCATAAATTGAAGCATGACGAAAGCCTTGTAGAAAAATACGAGTGCTCTGTAGATGGATGCGATAATAAGACACGTAACCCTAAATTCTGTAGCGATGAGTGTATGAGTAAAGCCCGTAGACAATATGAAGAATCTGAATGTAAGAATCTGGAATGCGATGAAGAAGTCTACAAGAAAGAATACTGTTCAAGAGATTGTGCCAACAGCCATACCTGGAGGAATAGAGACAATGCAGCAAAGAGGGATGAAGTAAGAGAGAAGCTTTCGGAGATGAGGACAGGAGAGAAAAATCCATTCTACGGTGAGAAACATACCAAAGAAGCACTTAAAAAGATATCAGAATCCCAAACTGGAGAAAAACATCATTTCTATGGAGTCACTGGAAAAGACCATCCGAGCTATGGGGTAGCATCAGGACTCAAACTTCAGACAGTAGAAGAAACAGGCCACACAGTGAGATCCAACTGGGAGAAAGAAATCGATCTGATGCTTCATGAAGCAGGAATAGACTACAAATACGAACCGAAAACATTCGAACTTCCCAAAGGGAACACCTACACACCGGACTTCATAATAAGAGGAGAAATAGTAATCGAAGTCAAAGGCTGGCCAGACGACAAATCAAAGAAAAGAGCAGAACTATTCATGCAAGAATATCCAGAATATCAGTATATGGTGGTTGGAAACGAGATACCATGCGAAAGATTTGTTAGTTGGAACAATCGCTCCAATCTGATTGAACTTCTAAAGCAGACCTAAATTGACAACTAACCCAAACAATAAAATCAACAAATTGAGGGCTGTAAACTCAGCCGCTTCAATCGCGCCCTTGATTTTCATATTACGTATTTTCTCATTATGATCTAATGAGCTTTTATGGAACTTCATTAATAGAAAATCTTTCTCATTCTTTGAGAGATTTTTCTCAAATTTTTCTGGTTCATCCAGCCCTCTAGTTGTCCTGTATGGCAAAAATAGAACCATTAGTGAAAGCAGCATTGAATAAGATAGAAATAAACCTGATATCAAATTCAGGAAATTATTTGAAATGAAAAAGCCTCTACCAAAAGCCAAAATTAGACCGTTGAGAGCTAAAACAACCGAAACCTTAGTATCTAAATTACTCCAATTTTCAGCTATTCTAGAATATCTCTCCTTCATGTAGTTGTGAGTTAGCTCAAATGAATCTTGATTAATTCTCTTATACTCCTCTATAGATTCATCAACATCAACGCCATCAATTTCATCTTCACTTACCTTATTAGCATAAATTCTTCTTAACTTCTTCAATTCATTAAACAGCTCTAAGAAAGAAAAAGAAACAAGGAAAATTAATTTACACCTCTGTCAGCACTTTGAATATCCACATTCGGGGCATTTGTTGCATCCTTCTTGTAGGACGAGCATGCCTCCGCATTCTGGGCATTCTGGGTTTTCTCCGTCTTGTACGATGCTTGCTGCATCTGCCTGTTGTTCTGTCTCTGTCTTTGGCTTGGTCTCGCCCATGTCTTCCTGCTTCTCTTGTGGTGTCTCGTACTGGTCTACGGTTTGTTGTTCGCCGTCCTGTACCTGCATGTGGCGTTTCATTGCTTCTGCGATTGCGTCGGGTACTGAGTGGATCTGTGTTCCCTGGTCCCATGCGATCTGCGGGCTGCGGATGTCGTCGAGTTGTTTGATGACGTCTTCGCCTGTTGCACCGCTACGTAGGGCTAAAGAAGTCATTCTTCCTAGTGCCTGTGTGAAGCTCTGTGTGTAGCCTCCGGATTTGCCGAGGTTGGCGAATACTTCGAACGGTCCGTTGTTTTCGCTGTTGTTGATTGTTACGAAGAGGTCTCCGTAGGCTGTTTCTATTTCCTGTGTGGTTCCCTGTGCGACTTTCGGCCTTTCCTTGACGTTCGGCTTGTTGCCCATGTTGGTGTGTCCGCCTTCTGTGGATGTGTCGGCTTCGACTCCTTCCTGGGTTACTTCTTGGCTGAGGTCTTCGGTGTCTTCTTCCTGGACTTCCATGTCCGTGTCGCCGACAACTTCCTGGAACTCGTTGGACTGTATCAGTTCTTCCGTTCCGCCGAACTCTTCGATGACTTCGGAGAGCATATCCACCTTGTCCATGTCAGTCAACGTGTTCTCCTTGTTGGTCTGCATGACCTGTGTTTCTCTTGTTCCGTCACGGTAGACTGTCATGCCTTTGACGTCTTTGTCGTAGGCACGCATGTAGGCTTCCCTGACATCGTCCTTGGTTGCCTCGTTCGGGAAGTTGCATGTCTTGGAGATTCCGGAGTGGTTGTGTGCCTGGAATGCTGCCTGGATGTCGATGTGTTCCTCCGGTGTTACCTGGTCGGCTGTGGCGAAGATCTCCTTCACGTCTGCCGGAAGAACTTCGTCCGGGATGGATTCGACGCCTTCCCATTCGTTGTTCTCCATCTTTTCCTGAGCAGCTGCCTTGACTTCCTCGATGTCGACGTCGTTGGCTTCCAGGGCTTTGATGAAGTAGTCGTCGAACTCGACGAGCATGTCTTCTCCCTGGATGTCCTTGGCGACGTTCTTGAAGTACGCCAGCGAATAAATCGGCTCGCATCCTCCGGAAGTGTTCCCGATCATGGAAGTTGTTCCGGTTGGAGCGATTGTCGTTGTGTTGTGGTTCCTCATCTTGAGTCCGTCCTCGAACTCTTCAGGATCAAGGCCTCCTGTGTATGCGCGGAACCATTCCTCGTGTTCCGTCGGGTTTGCCCACTTGGATTTCTCCCATTCAGGGAACTCTCCTCTAACATCGGCAAGCCTGTTGGATTCCTCGATTGAGAAGCGTGTGATGATCCTCTGGATCTCTTTCGCGGCTGCGACTGATTCGTCGCTTCCGTAGCGGATTCCCAGCTGGATCAGCATCTGTGCGAATCCCATGAGGCCCAGTCCGACTTTTCTGAGTGAGGAGACCTTGTCCTCGATCTCTTCAAGCGGGAAGTCGGACATTGTCACGACGTTGTCCAGGAAACGCATTCCTGTCTTGGCTACGCGTTCGAACTCTTCCATGTCGAGTGCTTCCTGGATGTAGTCCTTCATCGCGTCCTCAAGTCCTTCCTGTGTGGAGAAGTCATACTCTCCAGAGTGTTCCTGTTTCCATTCTGCAAAGCTTAAAGCAGTTTCATCGCCTTTATCATCCACAAGAAGGCTTAGGTTGATGTGTCCGAGGTTGCAGGCCTCGTAGTTCTCCAACGGCTGTTCACCACAGTTGTGAACTACTAATCCATTGGCTATGAAGCTGTGCGTGTCTGGCTCTGTCAGGTCGTAGACGTCTTCATGTCCGTCCTTCTCTAAGGAGACTACTCTTGCCGTGAACTTTTCTCTGTAAGGTCCTCTTGTGTAGTTGGAGAGTTTCTCTTCGAGTTTCTGGTTTTTGTCTTCTCTGAGGAAGCCAATCTTTTCCTGGAACTCTAAGAGAGAGCCTTTACTGATCATCAAGTCGTGCTGTGCCTTGATGTCGTACTCCTTCATGCCTCCCTTGCCGTCCGGCATCTCTCTTCTTCCTTCTTCTCTTCTCTCCGTGTAAACCTTGCTGTAGATCCCGAAGTTGAGTAGCAGTTGCTGTGTCTCCTTGAGAAGTTCTTCGTCGCTGCTGGAAAGCCTTACAGACACTCCTTTTTCGACGTTGCCCTGTACGGAGC
>JBDGSL010000064.1:0-12296 GCA_042217555.1 Candidatus Nanohalobium sp.
GGTGGAACGCGTGGAGTGCAGGTCGATAACCGTCTTGCCTTTCACTTCCTCCGTGATCTCTGCGGCCAGTCTGTCCTCGTACCTGCTTGAATCAGGGTCGCCAGGGAAACTGGAGTTCAGATCCCTGTCAATAAACCTTTCTCCCTCCTCCAACGCCTTTTCATTGGCTATAATAAACTTTACAGGCCTCCGAAACTCCGATTCTTCTTCAAGCACTTTTTCAACTGCGTTCTTGCCTGCGGGTTCATCTCCATGTACAGAGCCGACAACAACGATCTCCGGCTCACCACTTCCCCTGACAGTAGTTTTCATAGTAAAACTCTTGCCGGAGACAGAGATAAAAACAAGTAGGGACAGAGAGAGGAAAACACTTTTCCTGGGCTCTCTCCAAAGCCATGTTTCTGCATCCTTTATACAGGTTTCAGGCCGGATACAAAGGTTTTTGCGTCTTGAACTGCTTCGTGCAGGTCTGCGTCTTCGCTGAATATCCACTTGTCGATGTACCAGAAGATGCATGCGCCTATGAACTGTGTTACGGCCAGGTTCAGCTGCACAGGCAGGTTTACGTAGTCGAGAACAGTCATAGGCCCCATCATGACTAGGGTTGCAAGCTGCCATCTCAGGTGGTAGGTCATGTACTGCCTTGAGATCAGGGACATAGAGAGACCACCTTCAAACCGCGGGGTTGACTGGAGAAAGAGTTCATGTATGTAACTGCTGTACAGGGGAAACCAAAAAAAGTTTTTGAACGGAAAACTGTAGTTTTTACTTCGAGGGGACGGAGTGAGGTGCAAGGGTGATCCGGAGAGGTGTTTAGTTCTTGTTCAGTATTTTTTCCAGTTGTCTGAGGTCTTGGATGTTGTGGTCTGCTTTTTCGTGTGTTCCGCCGTTTCTGTCCAGGTATGCTGATTTGATCTCCGCTTTTTCTGCGGCTTTGATATCTGAAGGTGAGTCTCCTACCATCAACGGGTTTTTGCTGTCCAGTTCTTCGCAGGCTTTTTCCACCATGTAGCTGCTGGGTTTCATCTGTTTGACGTAGCTTTCTATGTCGGTGAGCCGGGGTGCGTACCAGAAGTCTACCGTTTTTTCCAGGTCAAGGGTTGATGCTATCTCGTCGAGTGCGTCTCCGTAGGCGTTGCTTACCAGTGCAACCGGTATATCTGACCGGAGTACTTCACGGCTGTGAGGGTAAAGTGTTATCTCGCCGTCTTCAACCATCTCTACTTTTCTATCTGCTACAGCTTTCTCCCATTCTCTCAGGTCCTCAGGGTCTATACCGTACTCCTCCAGGCCTTCCTGGAACTCTTCGTAGGAACCGGTTTCAAAAAGCAGTCTTAACTCGTCAAGGCTGTTATCGTAGCCGAGACTTCTTGCCTTCTCCTCTCTTACCTTGTTCGCCCATTCAAAGCCGTCCCTGTCAGAGGCAAGTAAAACACCGTCAAAATCAAAGATCACAGAATCATACTGCTCCACTGATGCCACCTGGTCAAAGGAATAGAACAGGAGATTTAAAATACTAGTTGAGAACAGTAGGCCGCAAAAGTTATCTTTCACCGTGTTCAGAGATATTTTTCCTGGAACTCTTCTAGCTGTTCTACCAGTTTGATGTTGTACTTGTTGCGGCTGCTTTTGCTGTTCCATACATCTACTTCTAGCTTTTCGTACACCTGGCTTATCTCGTGGAGTGTTGTAAGTGCACGACCAACAGTTCTGTTCTCAGATTCGTTCTCGCTGCCAAGCAGGTATCTTACCGAAATCCAGTTCCCTCCTTGTTCCCCGGACTTTTCCCTGTATTTATCTATAATCTTCTGAAGGTTGTCCTCCAGGAAGGTTGTCTTTTTCTCTCGCTCTGCCTGAATCCGGTCTTCCTCAATGTTTTGGTCTCTGTACTTCTCCTCAAGAGCCTTCTCAACAAGTTCTCCAAGTTCTTCAGAATCCTCTGTTCTTTCCATCCACAGTAATCGAGAGAACGCCAATGTTTTTTACTGTTTCCAGGTAGCTAATCACAGTGACCTGGTTTCGATGTATCTGTACCTGCCGTCTGTTTTCTGTACTTTGTCCCTTGATCCTATCCTGTTCTTGAGTCTTGTAACGGTCATCTCGTATCCAAGTTCTTCCTCAAACTTTGCGACAAGCTCCTTCTGCTTGAGGCTTCCCTCATCCCTGAGAATTTCTTCGATAAGGTCTGCCTCTTCCTCCGGAAGTTTACGTAACTCTATGTTCCTCTCCAGTTCCCTCATTTTTTCGATGTCGTTCCCGCTGAAATCGTACACGTCGCTTCCGCTTCCCCTGTGGTTCTCCTTCTCCACCTCCAAACCTTCAAGGTAGTTGGACAGGTAGGAAAGGCCCTGGAGACAGCTACCGAAGACAGTGGTCTCTGCATCGGAATCAGTTTTTCTCTGGAAATACCCGGAGTTGTAACTGCGTTTTAACTTCGGATCAACCTCTTCATCCAGAACATCATTTACATGTTTAATATACCTTCTGACCGCCTCGGAGTATATACGAGGATTGATCTCTCCCTCTCTTTCTTCCCTCCTCTCCCTTCGGATAACATCCTCCAGGTACTCATCAATGTTCTCAAAGGAAACGTCTTCAGGATTTATCCCGGAGTTTTCAGATTCCCTTCTTGAAACCACGGCAAGAAAACCCTGGATACCTGAAAGATTTAAGTATATGTGAAGCCTTTATCTCAGTCGATGTAGGCCAGGACTTCCCCGTCTCTGACATTACCGTGGGTCGTGCCTTTCCGGCCCTCATCGACGACCACCACTCTTTCACTCCATGACTCGTCGATATCCAGATCGTACTCCACATCGCCCCCCCCTCAGCTACTACACCACCGTCTTCACCAATCTCAGGCTCCAGGATGTAGATGTCTCTTGGAGGCTCGCCGGTTTCCAGGGCCTCTTCAACCTTGCCAAGTTCACTGCGGTATCCCTGACTCTCTTTAAGACGGATCGAAACCTCGTCCGATTCAAGACGCTTGGCGTACTTTTCCCACTCGTTTTCCATGACTACCGTACCGGTTCCAAGTCTTAACAGCTTACCGGGAAGGGGGAAACCGGGTTAAACCTGGCCAACTAAAATA
The DNA here is from genome assembly GCA_042217555.1 of Candidatus Nanohalobium sp. Taxonomy (GTDB): domain Archaea; phylum Nanohalarchaeota; class Nanosalinia; order Nanosalinales; family Nanosalinaceae; genus Nanohalobium. The sequence continues at coordinate 3,092 of JBDGSL010000064.1, forward strand.
AGATGTATGAAGAACAAGGAAGTCGCGGATATGTTCTACGAGGTAGCGGACTTGCTGGAGATGAAGGATGTCGAGTGGAAGCCTCGTGCATACCGTAGGGCAGCGAGAAGCATCGAATCGCTTTCAGAGCCGATTGAAGACGTTTACAAGCGGGGAGAGCTTCAGGAGATCGATGGTGTAGGGGAAGCAATCGCCGGGAAGGTACAGGAGTTCCTGGAGACAGGAGAGCTGGAGTACTACGAGGAGCTGAAACAGGAACTTCCGGTGGACATCGAGGCTTTAAGCTCTGTCGAGGGAGTAGGACCGAAGACTGCACGGAAACTCTACAACGAACTCGGTGTTAAAACCCTTGAACAACTGGAGGAAGCAGCTGAAAACGGTGAGATCGCGGAACTGGAAGGATTCGGTGAGAAAACACAGGAAAACATACTGAAACACGTAGAGACTGCGAAGAAAGGAGAGAAACGGATGCTGCTAGGGAAGGCCTTCCCGATAGCAGAAAACATACGTGGAAAGCTCCGTGAAATGAATAGCTTCGGAAAAGTCGAAGTAGTAGGTTCGTTCAGAAGGCGAAGGCCGACCGTCGGCGATATCGACATCCTGGCATCCACAGAATCCAGGGAAGAAGCCATGGAGGAGTTCACAGGGATGGACGATGTAAAGGAGGTTCTCAGCCAGGGAGAGACAAAGTCATCAGTTATCGTAGCAGGCGGCCTCAGAATTGATCTCCGGCTTGTAGATAAGAGCTCATGGGGTTCAGCCCTGCAGTACTTCACAGGTTCAAAGGATCACAACATCGCCTTGAGAAACCTGGCGCTGGAAAAAGGCTGGAAACTGAACGAATACGGACTTTTCGACACAGATAACGGAAAAGAAGGGCAGAAAGCAGGTGAAAAAGTCGCAGGCGAAAAAGAGGAGGAAGTCTACAAAAATCTGGATCTGGAGTTTATCGCTCCAGAACTCAGGGAGGACACAGGCGAAGTAGAAACAGCAGGAAAAGGAGAGCTACCGGAACTGGTCACGGAAGAAGAAATCAGAGGAGACCTCCAGATGCACACCGATTACAGCGACGGAAACGCCACTGTGGACGAAATGGCGGAGAAAGCCGATGAAAAAGGCCACGAATACATACTTGTAACCGACCACGGACCCTCACTGCACGTCGCAGGAGGCCCTGAATCAGTGGAAGACCTGGAAGAACAGCGCTGGGAAATAGAGAAAGCAAACAGACAGTACAACGTAGAAGCCCTCCAAGGCATGGAAGTCAACATAACCGGAAACGGGATAGACATAGGAGAAGACATGCTGGAAATGCTGGACCTCGTAGTCATCGCCATGCACAACCGCCTGGAAAACCCTACAGAACAGGTAGTGAAAGCTATGGAGAAACATCCGGTCGACATCCTCGCACACCCACTCAACCGGATGATCAACAAAAGAGAACCAGTAGACCTCGACATGGACAGAATCACGGAAAAAGCAGCGGAAAACAACATCGCACTTGAAATCAACTCCCAGCCATCCCGGCTCGACCTCCCCTGGGACCTCGTAAAAGAACACCGCAAAAAAGTAAAGTTCGTAGTATCCACAGACGCCCACACCACAGGAGAACTCGACTACCTGCACCTCGGCACATCTCAGGCCCGAAAAGGCTGGCTCAAAAAAGAAGACATCCTAAACACACAAAAACTAGAAAAACTGGTGGAATACTTTAGTTGATCAGTCAAGCTACGGTAGGCTGCCAAGAAATCGAAAAACTGTTTTAAGCACTTAAATTAAGCAACTGACAATTTTTTGACTAACTTACTTGCCTTCCAGCTTCCTCATACCTATGTTGTGGAATGTTAGGTCAGGATGTTTCAAGGCAACAAAGTCTCTTTCTTCGTTCATGTCAAAGCCGTATATTTCTGAGAAGACCTGGTTGAAGTTTCTCAGTGATGTATCGATGTCCTGGTATCTTCTCTCTAACTTGGTTACCTGGTTGTATTTCTCTTCCAGTGTATTTTCTCCGGGTTTGTACTTGGCTGTGTCTACCTCCGGGTTCAGTATTTCTTCTCTGAGGTTGGATTTTCTTTTTTCCAGCATTGTTTCGACACGGTTCCAGAGGTAGTAGAGGTTGTCGTCCATCAGGTATTCGTTGACTTCGTCCGGTATCTCTCCTTTCTCTCTTACAAGGTCGTGTCTTCCAAGGTCTCTGTACCGGGGGTTCATCTCCGTGGTGAAATCAGGTCTTCTGTCGTCTCCTTCCTCCGATCCGTACAGGAATCTGTAACCTGTTTCAAGTGCTTCTTCGGCTACTCTTTCAAAGGTGTCCACGGCCAGTTCCAGGTTGATTTCGTCTTCTTCCATGAGATTAGTATTCAACAACTATTTCTTTTTATCTTTTTGCCACTTCCTGGTGGAAAACTTTTTTCGAAGGTTTCTTGTTAACCAGACCACAAAATTATAAATTATGGAGGAGCCGGAAGATAATCCTTTTGTCAGGGAGCCTGATCTCAGGTTCCGTGATGTGGATGAGTTGTCCGGGGAGGAGGCCCGTAGGCAGGTGGAGCTTCTGCGGGAGGCTGTCAGGTTTCATGATTACAGGTATTATGTTGAGAGCGACCCGGTTATCTCGGATAAGGCCTATGACAGGTTGTTTGAGCGTTTGAAGCGGCTTGAGGATGAGTTTGGGCTTCAGTCGGGGAGTTCTCCTACTAGGCGTGTCGGCGGTGAGCCTGTGGAAGGGTTTGAGTCCGTGGAGCATACTGTGGAGATGTTGAGTCTTGATGCGTCGGAGGATGAGGAAGAGGTCAGAGGGTTTGCCGACAGGGTTGAGAGTAAGGTTGGAGAGGTTGAGTATCACTGTGAGCCGAAGTTTGACGGTCTCTCAGTTGAGGTTGTCTATGAGGACGGTGAGTTTGTCCGTGCGGTTACCCGTGGAAACGGTGTTGAGGGAGATGATATATCTGAGAACGTGAAGACTATCCGGTCGGTTCCTTTGAAACTGCGGAACGCACCTGGTTTTCTTGCTGTGAGAGGTGAGATATACATGCCGAAGGATGGTTTCCAGGAGTTGAACAGTGAGAGAGTTGAGAGAGGGGATGAACCGTTCGCCAATCCACGGAATGCGGCAGCCGGGACTGTTAGACAGCTGGATCCTGATGTGGTCGCGGAGAGACCTCTGGACGTATACTTCTACAGCATCATGGACACGACCATGGACTACGGTACTCACAGGGAGGCGATGAACCGGTTGAAGGAACTGGGTTTCCCTGTGAACAGGAGGAACCGGTTGGTGGAGAGTATCGATGGTTTCATACGTTACCGTAACAGTTTGATGGAGGAGAGGGAGAGCCTCCGGTATGATATCGATGGAGTGGTTGTGAAGGTGAACAGTATGGAGAAACGGGAAGAACTGGGGGTGACTTCCTCCCATCCACGGTGGGCTTACGCCTACAAGTTCCCTGCCAGAACCGGGGAAACAAAGGTGAGGAAGATAGTTGTCCAGGTAGGCAGAACAGGAAAACTTACACCCGTAGCTCTTTTCGACCCCGTGGATGTGAAAGGCGTCACCATCTCACGTGCAACACTCCACAACGAGGCCCAGGCACAGGAACTGGGTATTACAGAAGACTCTGTTATAGAAGTCGAGAGAGCAGGCGACGTTATCCCCGAAGTAAAAGAAGTCAGGGAAAACCGCAGGAAAAACAGTTTCCAGATGCCGGAGAAATGCCCTGTCTGCGGTAGCGAAGTCATCCAGGAAGGGAAGTACCATTTCTGCAGCGGCGGCGCGTCCTGCCCCGCACAGCTCAAAAGATCCCTGCAGCACTACGCATCCAGAGAAGCACTTGACATCGAAGGAATGGGAGAGAAAGTCGCAAACCAGCTTGTCGACAACGGAACCGTGGAAAAACTCCCGGATATTTACAAACTGGAAAAACAGGACCTGACGGAACTGGACAGGTTCGCCGAAAAATCAGCAGAAAAACTTCTACAGGAAATAGAAGACAGCAAACAAACAGGCCTTGCAAGCTTCCTGACAGGCCTCGGAATCAGACACGTAGGCAAAGCTACAGCCCGGCAGCTATCTCAGAACCACACACTGAAAGAAATCAGAGAAGCAGACAGGGAAACACTGGAAAAACTGGCGGGTATCGGCCCTGAAGCATCCCAGAGCATTGTATCATTCTTCAAAGGCCACGGCGGGGAAATGGTGGACAAGCTGCTGGAACTTGGCGTAGAACCACAGAAAGCTGAAACCGGCAGAGAACTTCAGGGACTGAAACTGGTTATAACCGGATCCATCAAGGACTACACACGGGAAGAACTCAAAGACCTGCTTGAAAGACACGGCGCCGACGTAACCTCAACCATCTCCACCGAAACCGACTATCTCATAACCGGAGAAAACCCGGGAGAAACCAAAGTAAAAGACGCAGAAGAACAGAGAATAGAGAAACTGAGTGAGAAAGAGTTTAGGGAGAAAATACTTTCAAGACTGGAAAATTGAACCGGATTCTCTCAGAGTAAAGCCTTTACGCGTTGAGGTGTTAAAATGTTTTTATGTACAGTAAAATCCTTGTCCCTACCGATGGCAGCAGTGAGGCAGAACAGGCTGTGGACTATGCACTGGACCTTGCGGAACGTTACGATGCCGAGGTACACGTGGTTTACGTTGTGGATGACAGCGTGACACCTGAGAAAGAGTTAATGGACAGTATACGTGGAGAGTTCAGGAGAAGAGGAGAGGAAGCTACTGAAAGGATTCTGGAGAAAGCACGGTTAAAAAATCTTGAAACAGTCAGGGAGATAGCTGAAGGCGTTCCTTCTGAACAGATCGTTGACTACATCGATGAAAACAGCATAGACCTGACTGTCATGAGCACTCACGGCAGGACAGGCCTCAAAAGAGTTCTCATGGGAAGCACGACAGAAAGAGTACTGAGAGAGTCCTCTTCCCCGGTTATGACTATAGGCCCTGGGAAGGAGTAAAGTGAATCGACAGTTTTATACCGTTAAGACACGTATTATACCTTTGATTACTATGTATGATAAGATTCTGGTCCCTACGGACGGCAGTGAAGGTGCTGAGGTGGCAGTAGAACACGCTATCGACCTTGCGAAGAAGTACGATGCAGAGCTTCACGCAGTCTACGTGGTGGACGTAAGAGCAGGTAGCGCAGCAGACATGTGGGCCAACCTTCTCTCGGAGTTCGAGGAGATTGGAGAAGAAGCAACGGAGGGAATAAAGACCAGGGCCAGGGAAGCCGGAGTTAAAGCCGTTGCAGAAGTGGTGAGAGGCATACCACATAGAGAGATCAACGATTACGCCGGTGAAAACAGTGTAGACCTGATCGTCATGGGTACACATGGCAGAAGCGGCCTTGACAGGATACTGCTGGGTAGCGTAACTGAAAAAGTCGTCAGGACGTCCGAAATACCTGTCTTGACGGTGGGCAGGGAAGAGTGATGGCAGGAGTTGTCCTGACTTCTTCTCTAGCTTTTCTTTTCAGCCTGTTATTCCTGGTTGCTGGAATCTATGTGAAGAAGAAAAAGCTTTCAGCGAATCCAAAGTACTTTTTCCTAGCTTCCGGACTGCTTTTCCTGTTGGGAGCAGCTTTGATACTGTTTTTCCTTGTATATTTCTAGATCCTAGATTATTTCTCTTTCTCTGAGTGTGGCCTGGAGGTATGCTCCTGTGAACATGCCTGCGAAGGCTGCGATGATCTTGTAGTTTCCTAATCCGGGGCTTGCGTATCCTGATCCTGGGCAGACTTCGGAGAGACCCCATCCCAGGCCGAACAGTGTTCCGCCGAGAAGAACTTTTCTGTCAAGTGTCTTTTCCCTCTTTGTGAATACTTTTCCCGTGAGTGGGGAGGTTTTCTCGAACCTGCTTCCGATTTCAAATCAGAGAAATTTGTTCTGCACTTCTTTAAAATCCCTGTTTTCTTCACATGTCTTCCCTGTTTTCGACGAATGGTACGAACCTTACCGGTCCGTGTTCTGTTATTTCTCCGTTATCGAGTTTTTTCAGGATCTGTGCGCCGTTGCCGTAGACTGGTGCGACTGCAGTCCCATCTTCCTTCAGGTGTTCCCGGGCCTCTTTCAGTGAGTTTATGGCACAGGAGTAAAGTATCCTGTCAAATTCCCGTTCTCCGAGTTTGTCTTCCACGGGTTCAAAGCCGCTTCCCTTGAAGACTGTCACGTTCTCTCTTTCCGACAGTCTTTCCCTGGATTTTTCCACAAGTTCTTCTATAATCTCTACACCGATTACTTTGCCTTCTGTCAACTGTGAGAGGATGGCAAGCTGGTAGCCGGAGCCTGAACCTATTTCAACCACTGTACTGCTTTCATCAACGTCCAGAAGCTCAGTGTTTGTGGCCACCATGTGTGGTGCGGAGATCGTTGCTTCTTCTGCAATAGGCAGCGGACTGTCGGCGTAGGCCTTATCCTGATACCGGTCAGGGACGAATACGGCCCTGTCCACGTTCCTGAATGCTTCCTCCACTTTCCCTGATTCGATATGTCCTCTTTCAACCAGTCGATCCACAAGTTCACTGTTTGAGTTCATGTCCTGTCAACCTCCGAGAGAGGACTTTCCTCTTCCTCTTCTTCTTTTCCGTCGAATCTTCTTTCACCGCCCTGGCATACCTTACAGCCGTAAGGAAGCTTGCACTGGCCGCAGACCTGAGAACCACATACTTCGCACGTCGTAACAGCCTTTCTCTCACCGCAGTACTCACAGATTTTCTCGACGTCCATACACAGTTTTGGTACTCAATGCTCTAAAGCCTTTTTCTTCTGCACATTTGCTTTTTTTAGCTTTCTCGTGAACGGTTTAGAAGTTCTGGATAGTCTGCAGGCGTTCTTTTGTGTTTTGAGTCCCTGTGCATCCGATAGATGTTCTCTGCTTTCTCTAGGTCTGTTCCTGTTTTCTCTGCTGCTTCCTCAGGTTCAAGGCCGTTGTCTACGGTATTTTTCAGAATTTTGTCGACTGTCCGGTAATCTGCTCCTATCTCCTCTTCGTCTGTCTGGCCTTTCCAGAGTCCTGCTACCGGTTCTTTCTCTATGAATTTGGCGTCTAGGCCTATTTTCTCTGCTATTTCCTGTATCTCTGTCTTGTAGAGTTGTTGCAGTGGTTGTATGTCGGCTGCGCCGTCACCGTACTTGGTGAAGTATCCTATCAGGTATTCGCTGCGGTTTCCGGATCCAAGGACAAGTCTCTGATTCTTGTTGGCGTCCAGGTATTCGTAACACATCCTGATACGCGCACGGAGGTTTCCTACTGCCTTGCTGTCTGGTTCAGAGTTTACCTGTTTCTGGAAGCTTTTGACCACCGGAGTGAGGTCTGCTTCGTGTGTATCTACTTCAAGATCCGAGCACAGTTTTCTTGCGTCTTCCATGTTTCTACGGCTGCTGGGCTTTCCAGGCATTATCCATGCTGAAACTTTTTCCGGGCCTACAGCGTCGACCGTGGTCTTCAATGCAACTGCTGAGTCCAGCCCTCCTGACACACCGATGACGTATCCTCTGGCTCCTGTACTTTCCAGTTTTTTCCTCAGAAAACACTTTACCTTCTCTACAGCTTTCTCCAGGTTGACTCTTTGTTCTGCAGTGTCAGAATGTTTCATGATTGAAGTGGTTCAGGTATACATTTCCCTGGGATAGGCTTCGCTGGCTTTCTTTTCCGGGCTTTTTCTCAGGTTTTCGGCCAGTTTCTTCTTCTGCTCTCTGATCTGGTCAGCTTTCTCTTTCAGCTTTCCTGTATCGATGTCTATACCGGTTACAGGCCCTATACCTTCATCTATAAGCTGCTTTGAGCCTTCAGGGTCGGGAAAGGCCCCGCTCTCTATTACCAGTGCCAGTACATCCATATCCTTTTTCAGTGCCTGTTCAAGAAGTGCGCCTGTAGGCCCTGAGATTCCACCGGCGACAGGAGGATCGTTGAACTCAACGTTGTTCATACCGGGTATATCTCCGTTCTTGACGTGGAACATGTATTTCTCCCCTTCACCCTCTACATCTACAGGGAGACCGATCTGGAAGACCGGCTTCAATTTTTCTTCTCCCATCCAGTCCGTTACACTATCCATGAAGTTCTTAGATTCAGCAGAGACCGGCACATCCGACTTCAGAACTGCCACTTTTGACTCTCTGTCGATAAACACTCTTACTGCAGCCTTAAGCTCAGGGTTATCTCTTTCAAACACAGTGACACTGGAAAAATCATCACAGTAGATCTCAGCGTATGGCTCCATTTCCAGTTTCTGTATAAGGAAGTCGGAAGCTATCTTTGCCACCAGTCCTACACCTGGCAGGCCCTCTACCAGGTAGTAACCTTCCAAGTCAACTTCATCATTGACAACGGAGATATCAACCATAACATACGTTGTGAAGCAATACTTAACTATCTTGTCTGCCACCGTTACAGAAAGCAGGTATTCAGAGTATAGAAAGGTAAAACGAAACAAAAACGCGTTGATAGATTTTACCCGGCGAAATTATTTTCTTCATGTTTAGAAAGCTGTCTGAGTTGACAGTAAAGCTTCTAGAACCCAAATAGTTTTAAACATTGCTGCCAAAGAATGCTTGGAGGTGTCTTGGTTTGCCTAGATTTGTCTGTCCGTTCTGTGATGACGTGATCAAAGCCGGTGAAGGTGCTGAGGTGTGCGGGGATGCGCTTGATCACGTAGTGGAAAGACATGGAAAGGAGAACATGTCCGAGGAGTACATCCTTGAGAACATCCGTTCGAACTAGAAAAGAAGGGATTCAAAGAATGGAAGGTCTACCAAGGATTTAATAAAAAGAAACTTCAAGAACCCAAGAGAGCAGTCTGGGAGATCAAAAAATGAAAATCAGAAGATACAAGGAGTCGGATGCGGAGGAAAAGGCAGAGGTTCATAGAAAAAGTGTTAGAGAAATTGCTTCTGACGATTACTCAAAACAGGAAGTCGAGGTCTGGTCAGATGTCGAAGTAGAGGAAGACCCGCTTCCAGAAGAAAAAGTGAGATATGTGGCTATTGAAGATGAAGGAATAGTAGGTTTCGGAGAGTACAATATAGAGGAAAACGAAGTAACAGGTCTATATGTTCACCCTGATTATACTGGGGAAGGTGTCGGTCAGCAACTACTTGGAAAAGTAGAGAAGGATGCTAAAGAACACAGTTTGGAGAAACTTACCTGTTTATCTACGGTTACAGCTAAAGGCTTCTACCAGAAACA